>JAFGQG010000042.1 GCA_016935765.1 bacterium | reverse complement strand
TATATTCCAGTAGGAGACTCTTTGCCTGAAAAGTGTTTACCGTCCCATACAAATTTATATTGCCCGGGATCATATTCATTGTTAGCTAATTCACAAATAAAACTCCCCATTATATTATATACTCCAATTTTTATTTCTGTTTTATTAGTTAACGTAATATAAACACCTAAATTATTATTGAAAGGTGTTGGATATACATCAATTCTGAATTTGTCAGGTTTTGGGGATTTTGGTGTTATAATCCTAGGTAATTCAGGGCATAGTGAAGGATCATTAAATACACCATCGGGATTGCCCTCTTCGTCCCAGCCAACATCAATTGTAGGTGTAACCATATATGTTGTATCAGGATAAGGCATATAGAATTCGCACCAGTAATTGCCTTCTGCGGGAATTCTTGCAGTTGGGTCATCTGGTCCACTACACGCAGGAGAATCGACATCTACATAAACATAATATGCTAAACTATCATTATAGTGAAAATAATTATTACCATTGTCATCAAGCGTATCAGGATCATCTATACAGCAATTTTCTGGTTTATTGTCATCACCTACATATTCCCCCAAATCCGGTTTTGAGGCAGGTGTAAAAACACCGATATAGTAATTCCCGGTTAGTGTGTCGTCCCGCAAGATCGGTTCGTTATCAAAACCCGAAACATAAACTAAATAGCTACCAGTGCTACTCAAAGGGTTTTCAAGTAAACAGTTCTCAATTTTAGGAGATGAAGCCCCCATTATGTATGCGCACTGCTTCCCTAAAATATGATTGTATGAAAATTCACCATCGACTCCGGAACCGGGTGAGGAAGAATTGTCGAAAAGCACTGCAGAAAGCGCCTGGGAAAATTCCTTGTTTATCGTGTTGTAGTTCATTTCAACATTTGTAGAACTGTCAAAATGAACGCAATAAAACCAACTTGTATCGAAAATACAGTTGGTTATTTCTACATTGGAAGAATTGCTTAATTTTAGACAATTGCCTCCGTTAGGCCACATTATATAGTCAATGTGGTGAATATGGGTGCTGTCTATTGTTACAGTGTTTCCTGTTCCGGTTTTTTTCGAAAGTATGCCATAAAGCTTACAGTTGTGTATCTCGCAATTCCTAATATCCAGGTCAACATCGTATTCTTTTATATAAATCCCTTTGTCAGCGTTTTCTATTATTGTGTGTTCCAGATAACCCTTGTCACCATTTACTTGAAATTCTATTCCACCCCAGTCACAGTATGTTGGATTCGGTCTAAGCGAAGTAAATACTATTTGAGCATGCTCTTTTCCATGAGCCTCGATAGTACCCTCAACGACGATATCAACCAATCCAGGTTCGTCTCCGAGATTATCGCTAAGAATGGCAATCTCTTCCCCATCTACTGAATCGGGCAATACCCAGATTTTCGTACCCGGTTCGATGTATAGAGTGCAATTTTGAGCTATTTTGAAGTCTTTATAAATAATGTATGTACCCCACCAAACTGCATTTGTTGTTAGTGTTCCACCAACAGGCTGGGCATAAAGAGATGTATTCCTTTCGTCATGGTAGCATTGTCCCCATTCAATTGAATAGTTATCATATTCAAACCATAATTCATCGTTCATTAATGAATCGTAAGATTCATATCTGCCATGAACAAAAGGAAAATGAATGTCAAGTACTTTATCATCTTCCCAATCACCAATTGCTGGAGTAGATAAAACTCCTTTATATGCTGAAGGATGTGCCCGAGAGTAAGATTCATCACCAAGGTTAAAATCAACAGATCTAGTTGATATGCTTGTCCAATTAATACCGTAAAATATTTCGCTTGCGGAATCACTATCCATATTTCCTATAGATGGTTGTGTAATCCAGTTCCAAGAAGTATTCTCTCTAGTATGTTCAATGCCCGAATCAGGTTCTAAACGAACAAACTTGAAGGTTCTTCCAGCAAAAGCCCAGAGATCATAATACTCCCTCCCGGTAGCTCCAAAATTCCTCCCGAGGGCTGGAGAACAATAAGCTCCTCCATAATCCATTGTATCAGTTGTATCAATAACACTTTCCCACTTTTCATAAATATTTAAAGAACTTGGATTTATTTCATAAGCTGAATATTTTGTACCATCTCTTGGAATAATTAATTCTAATTCTATTAGATTGCTATCCGAATTAAAATCTATATCTCCGATTGAAGGTGCAATTTGTGATTCATCATTTATATAGGTAGAGGTACTCAATGAACAAAGAACAGTTAGACTAGAGGAAAACAAGTAAATATAGGAAGAGTTATTGATCATTGCTATTTCCTTAGTGTTATCCATATTAAAATCTGCTATTGAAGAAGGTCCTTTAGTCCTATTATCTATTGTATAATAAAGAGTATCTCCATTATGCTGTAATATAAATATCCTGTAACCGGCGTCATATTGAGTTGGTATAAATAATATCTCCGGATTTTTGTCTCCCCCATTGTGATAATCGAAATCACATATTATTGGAGTCCGAGGTTTTAAATCAGCTCTTTCATATTCCCGAGGCCAACTTCCGGGCATATTTGAAAAAGAATCTAAGGATTTATGCCATTCTAAACAATATAGATATTTACTTGTAGCTACAACGACATCAAGGGTATCATCTAGGTCTAAATCCCCAATGGCAGCAGGAAATTCTGTATAGCCCAATAATGGATAACTGCACACAAGAGTATCATAAGCCATTAATATCTCGGGCTCAACTCTCTTATATATCTCTAGGTATGAAGTGTCAGGAGTTAAAGCGTGGTTTTTTACTACAATTACTTCTTGTTCTCCATCCATTTCTAAATCGCTTATCTTTGTGAATGTCATGCTACCCAAGCGGTAATCTAAAATATCAAGAGTAATGGAATAAGAAGAATTGTAAGAAAAATCATCTATTACAGTAAGATTAACTGTGTATCTGCCAGTATCTTCATAGGAATGACATACGAAAAATCCGGAATCTGCTGTAATATCACCAAATTCCCAAATATAATTCACAATACTCCCGTCCTGATCGTAGCTGCTGTCTCCTCTGAAAGATATATAATAGTTAACTTTACAAATATCGCTATCATTGGGGAAGTTTATAAAGGCTATCGGCTTCAAATTCCATATAACCTCATCCCCTTCGTCATCATCATAATTATCCCCCCAGAAATTACCCCCCGTGTCACTTACAAAATAAATGTAACCGGTGCTTGAAGAATCTCGATAAACATTATTGCTCAAACTCTCCGAACATACACTGTCGAATCGGCAATCCTCTATAATCAACGTGTCGGAAGCGCCGGAAAGGTCTGTGTTTATACTTAAAAGAAAACCCTCTTCTGCACCATGCCGGAAAATACAATTACTAAATGGATACATCGTATCGATTTCAGCACCTGAATTAATATTTATTCCATCCGTATCCATATATTCGAAAATAGCATAATCTGCGCTAATCTCACCCCCTGAATTTACATCGAAAGTATAAGAACCGTTTCCGTACTTCGTCACAACTGCATAATCACTCGAGTCTCCTGATGCTTTAAACGAACCTCCATTCTGGATAGTTAAATTTCCTCTAACTGTAATACTCAATGTTCCTGCCGGTTCTATCGTTAGTTCTCCATATATACTAATCGAATTACAAAATGCATTTCCGGTTATTTCAGGAAAGTTTTGGCATTTCGTATAAATATATACATCATCCCTATAAGTTGGCACCGTTCCATCCTTCCAGTTCTGGGAACTATCCCAGTCGTTACTCGAGGCTCCACTCCATATATCCGACCCCGAATAAACTGTAGTTGCTATCAATAATAATATAGCTATTATTCTCAAGGATGCAAGCCAAATTCTTGCTCTTTTCACCATTTTCTCCCTCCCCCTTCGGAATTTATCACTTCTTTAAATACTTTTAAAATGTTTATTTTATATTTAAGCTAATACCAGTTTAGTTCGTTTTTTTTTTTGTCAAGGAAAAAATTGGAGAAAGGTAAAAAAAAATTATTTTTATCTACCAATTCCAGAATTAAAAAATTGACTTCAATATAGATATATCCTACTTTAAAAAACGAAAGATTTTGTAGTATGTATGATATTTAAAATATAATGAGTAATTTCACACAGGAAATTTATGATCTGTCCTTTTAAATATACAAAAATAAATAGAAAATTCATCAATCACTCGTTTTCCGCATTTCTACTCTTGTTTCTCCTGTCCGGGGGATTCATTTCCCTTTACGGAGAAACTAAATATACCGTAAAACCCGCGGGTACCTTTGCTGATAAGCGGGATCCTCACTACATAAGACTGAAAGCTGTGCAATTCGATGTTCGCACCGGTTCACCATCCTTCGAGCCGCAGGAGCTGGACAAAACTGACAACCCATCAGGCAGGGAAAAGGTTTACCTGATAGTTCATTTCACAGGCACGGTCAGGGAGAGCTGGAAGAAGGAGATCAGGGGCATGGGCGGCAAGTTCTTCGGGTACATACCAAACCACGCGTTCAGGGTCAGGGTGCCGAAGGATAGGGTCGATGAATTAAGCAGTCTGCAGTTCGTGGACTGGGTCGGCGAACTGAAACCCGCCTTCAGGATTCACCCCGATCTCTTGGAGCCTCAGAAAGCCGAGGTCAGGGATTATATGGGCAATCCCCAGCAGTTAGACAAGCCGGGCACGATCACATTGATAATTGAAGTTTTCGAGGACGAGAATATGCAAGCGGTCCAGAACCGAATTGCCCAGCTCGATTGCGAGTTCCTGGGGGTTTCGGGCAATAGTATAAGTCCGGGTTATTTTAAGATAAGGATACCCGAGGGAAATTCCAGCGAGATAGTAAAAGCAGTTTCTCGAATGCCCGAAATCGCCTGGGTGGAAAGGTACTACACGAAGACGATATTCAATTCCTGGTCATGCTGGATAACGCAGTCCTACAACACTTCCGGAATGGGGAACGCCGCCTCGGGATGGTACCGGATCGCCACGGTTGACGCTACCCATGCACCAATATTCAATCACGGGCTCTATGGCAACGGTCAGATCGTGGGCGCGGGGGACACCGGCATCGACTGGGATGGGAGGTACTTCTGCGAGACGAGTGGCACGATAAACCTGAACGGCTCCGGTTCGACGTTTTCAGGCACGCCGGGAACGAAGATACAGGGGTACCAGACGCTTGGCGATGATCACGACGGCGCTTCGAAGAACTGCACTGCCCTTAGCAGGGGCTCGTCCGGGCACGGAACCCATGTTGCAGGTACCATCGCGGGAGATAGCACGCACCATCATTACGACTACGCTCAGGCGCATGGTGGAGTCGGTTCACCCGTGATCGCCCGGGGGGATGGAGCTGCGCCACTCGCCAAGATCGCCTTCCAGGACATATCCACCACTCCAGGCTGCGGAACAAACGACGCTCTCAATGGTATTCCGCTAAACCTTTACACGGATTATTTCCCCTGGGCTTATAATGCCGGCGCGAGAATACACTCGAACTCGTGGGGGAGCACATTATCAGATTACAGCACCGACGCCCAGAACTGCGATAGGTTCATGTGGAACAACAAAGATTTTCTTATTTTCTTCGCTATGGGGAATGCCGGACCTTCACAGAACACTATCGGCGAACCTGCCACTGGGAAAAGCATGGTCTCGGTGGGAATGTCTCAGTCTGGTGGAGGCTGCAGCGCTCCCGCGTATTGTGACCAAAGTACCATCTGGCAGAACCCCGGCGATCCGATAGACAGGTACGGCTACAATGCAGGGGACTGGAACCCGGACGGCATCCCCGACGACGAGCTCGAAACGGTGAACTGGAGTTCATCACACGGTCCGACTGACGAAGGGCTCATGAAACCCGAGGTTTGCGTCCCAGGTGGTCACCAGATATTCTCGGCGTGGTCGGACGGAGACGAAACCTCCGGGAATCCCGGCACTGGCGCAACCACCTGTAATTCCGCCACGAGTAACGGCACCTACCTCTGCCAGATGGGGGGCACTTCCATGGCTTGCCCTCACGCCGCCGGCTCCTGCGCGCTCATCAGGCAGTACTACGTGGACGGATGGTACCTGTCAGGAACTAAGACACCTGCCAATACCTTAACCCCTTCAGCAGCGCTTATGAAAGCCACTCTAATCAACTCCACCAGGAACATGACCGGGTATTACACCTCGGATAATGGCTCTCGAACCGTCCACGCGGACGTACCCACGAACGGGCAGGGATGGGGAAGAGTAGCGCTCGATGACGCGCTGTACTTCGATACGGATACCCGGAAACTCATCGTGCAGGACGTATCCCCGGGATTGTCGGACGGAGAAGCGGATACCTTCGAATTCACGACAGGTTCATCGACAACCGAGCAAGTGAAGGCAGTATTATGCTGGACCGACTACTGGGGCTTGCAGGGCGCTTCTGATCCCCTCGTAAACGACCTTAACCTGACAGTCAAGGTGGGCGCTAACACATACAGGGGCAACGTGTTTTCAGGCGGATTATCGCAGACCGGCGGAAGCTACGACGTGACTAATGCAACCGAGGTCGTATGGTTGAACCCCAGCCCTAACACTGCATACATGGTAATTATTGATGGCGCTGATATCAACCAGGCGCCGCAACCTTATGGGTTAGTGATAACCGGCGAAACTTATGAGAACACTCCACCTGAGATCCCCGAATTAACGAACGTGCTTTTCGACAATGAACGGCAGAACGATCAGACTCCCACCATCGAGTGGAAGGTTCCTTCTGATCTGGAGGGAGAGGACCTGCATTTTCGATTTCAATGGGATGATGACAGTGATTTCGATACTCCATTGGGGGATGTAGAAACTTCGGGCGACCCGGGCTTCACGGGCGGACCGTTCCCTGTTACGGAGGGCACCGGCGCGACCATTTCCTATACATTTCAGAGTAACTTGACAGATGGAAATACTTACTGGTGGAGGGTGTGCGCGTATGATGGAACAAGTTACGGCTCCTGGAGCGCTCCAAGAAGCTTTACCGTAAACACCACTCAATCGGAACCGGATTGGTTCCAGACGACCGGCGACCAGTGGAGCACCGATATTTTAAGCAGTGTAGCTGTTGTTGGTGATGCCGTAGAATTGACTAATATCACCGGTTATTCCGAGGAGTTATACTGGGATGACGGCGGCGGCGGAACCTATATATTTAACGATCCATACTATTTTTCGTGCTTGTTCAAACCCGCCAAAGCCTGCACGATAAAGACAGCGAAATTCAGTGTCGGCGTCAATGGGGTTACCACCGCTTCGTGCACCTTATTCGTCTGGGAGTACACGGGAAGTGACATTGCTCCAGGAGCAGTGGTATATGGACCGGTCGCCTTCAGGCCGACTGCTACCGGGTGGTATTCTATCAACTTACCTACACCTTATTATGATTCAGACGGGCAATTCTGGATCGGGGCATACTTCCCCAACCAGCAGAACACCAGCAGACAATTATTTTTATACGCAGAAAACAATACCCCGATAAACGAAAAAACATATTATTCTGCCAATAGAACCGGACCCTGGACGCTTGATACTGGTTACGATGACTATATAAGAACTATCGTGAAATACCCTGATGAAATTGCCACTTCAGGAACGGCAACATCGACTCCCATCGATTATAATGACAATACTGGTTTTCCGAGCAGCTGGAACGAGGCAGTATGGACTGAAACAGAGCCACCCGGTGGGAACACCGTAAAGCTGCAGGTTGAATACTGCAATAGCGGTTCGTGGGCGCTTGTTCCCAATATTCTCATATCGAACAATTCCACCGGTATCCAAACATCTCCGATAGACCTAACGGCATTAAGTACAACGACTTACGACTCGATTAGGTTAAAGGCGACACTCGAGAAGACCACCACAACCCCTCAACTCGAAGACTGGGCTGTTTCATGGGTGTTCGGACCGCCAGCGCCTCACCTCGTGCATCAATCCCACACCATTGACGATAATGCGGGTGGCGACAATGATGGTTTCCCGGAACCGGGTGAATCGGTCGTGATGCCTGTAACTTTGTTGAACAATGGCGGGGCTAGCGCAACGAACGTATCTGCGACATTATCCACATCTGACGGATACATTACGGTCACCGACAATTACGCCACCTTCCCGAATATTGCCCAGAGCGCATCCCAACAGTCCAATGCTAACCACTATGCCTTCGACATCGATCCAATGACCCCGTGCCCACACACGGTTTCATTCACGATAACCTGGACATCGGACGAGAACAACGGTATCGATATCTTCAATGTTGATCTTTGTGATCCGGGTAATACTCTTCCGGACGCTCCTGAATTGGTTTTTCCGTTCCCATACGCAAGGCTTGGAGCAGGTGGAAACTCAGTCACCCCTACGCTAACGTGGAATATACCTTCGGACGTGGACGGCGATTTGCTGCATTTCCGGGTTCAATGGGACACCGACAGCGCATTCGGTTCTCCAGACGCTTCCATCGAAAGCAGGGCATCCGCGACCGGATTCAGCTGTTCGCCACCCGTGTCTGAAGGAAGCGGTACTTGCTCCTATACGGTCAACTCTCAGAGCGAAGGGACATTGAGTAACGGGAATACGTACTGGTGGAGAGTATCCGCGTGGGATGCAAATGGCTACGGCGGGTGGTCGGCAATTCGAAGCTTCACGGTGAATACATCACTGTCAGAAATCGATTGGCACCAGACAACGGATGAGCAGCTCGGAAAGTGTGTTATGAGAGGGGGAGTCTCGATTTCGGGGGACGAATTCACTGGGATCGCTGCCCTCACACAGGCAGACCAGGTTAATACACCGGTCATTGAACCGAGTTTCGAATCAACAACCGGGTGGACATACACTGAAACCGGGGATGCAGATTACAGCCACCAGCAGAGTTCAAGCTACGTGACCCATGGCAACCAAAACCATGAATTGGTGGGCACAGCGAACCTCTCACAGAACAGCTATTGCCGGTACTCTCAGAATTTCGATATGACCTGTTTCAGCATAATGTACACTGATCTGTACACCCTTGCCGGGAACAATAATAACAATGTATCAGCGATTATCAGGATAAACAATACAAACGTTTGGGAGGAGATAATCAGGAACGACCTTGAAGGCGCTGAAACGGATGTTACTATCGATATATCCAGCTTTACAGGGAGCAACGACCTGCATTTCGAAATGTACGCGAACAGCAACCATTTTGGTAACCAGCGGGAGTATTATATTGACAACATCCGTTTGGGGAGAGCGATCGTCTCAGAAGCCATACACTTTTCCTGGGCGACTGGAGGGATAAACTGGGACAAGCTCGAGTGGGGTGAATCAGGCGCTAATGGCGATTTTCGGGTAACCGTGCAGCAATTTACAGGTGGAAGCTGGCAGAATATCGGCGGTCTGACAGACCTCGATTACAACGTAGCCGGACACGATATATCCTTCCTGGACACCGAAGATTCGATACGCCTTGTCGGTGAATTTACGTACAGTCCAGGCTCCCCTACAGTGACCGATTGGACAGTAACCTGGAGTTACTCAGCGGTGGGTGTTGAATTGCTGATCGGTAACGAAAGCGGGGGCGACTATGGCACCTGGGCTCTGGGACAAATTGCTCCCGGGACTGTCAAGATAATGAACGACGGCGACAGGGTGTACGTGAAGAACAGCGGCAGCGTTGCGATAGACGTCAGCATCCAGGCTTCAGCAATCGCCTGGGCTTATTCGAACGCCGCAGGGGCTGACCAGTGCGTCCTCATGGGTCTATTTAACGGAGATACTCCCCCGAATCCCGGCGATTTCTCAACAACATACGATCTGGTGGGAACGGATATGCGCGCGGCTGGAACACCTCCCGACGGCAAATTCGCGGGAAGTGATAACGATGGTGTTGACATCACTATCGGCAGTGGGGAAGAATTATACTTCTATTTCCAGGCGCCAAATCCAAATACCGTATCAGCACAACAGGACATAACCATAACCATACAAGCAGTCGCGCATTGATATATGAGAACCAGGACACAAAATATTATATTGACAACCCTGATTTTTGCTGCTATACTAGTTTTGTCTTTATTCGCGCAGGAATTCAATATTGAAGTGACCATTGATTACTTAAGCTTTCAGGTTCTAACGATCCGCGGTGAAAATTATTTTGAGTGGGACATGGATACTGTAGCGCTCGATTCTGTCGTTTATATGCATGATTCTCTTGGTTTGCATATTTTAAACCTTTGCAACGGTCCGCTGGTCATAGATGCGTCCATCTCGGATGACACTGCTGGGTTTCCCGTGCCGCCGGATTATTATCCATGGAGACCAACACGGGTCAGACCTTTTGGCAACTACTTCGTCATGGAGGGAGTGCTCTCCGAATTGGCAAGCTTTCCGGCGGATACCAGCGGAGCGATAACGCTTCAAATAACTCCATCGACCATTATAAATTCGATTCCCACTGGCGCGGACAGGTTTTTTTATTTGATATTTCAGCCGCCGGCTGCGCCATCTGATTTTTATGAACACAGATTAAAATTATATCTTGAGGGAAGAATAAACCTTTATTAAATTATTAGAGGAGGTGAACGTAAAATTTTCGTAAAGGAATTATCAAAAATAAATAAAATAAATTTAAAGGAGGTTTTTAAAATGAAAAGGTATTTGTTGCTCAGCATGATGTTTTTACTGTTCGTTGCCGGAGCTGCCTTCAGCGTCGAGGATAATTTCCACATTACGGTTACCGTGGATTTTCTGGAGATCGAACTGGACAGCGCTAATTGTGTGGATGCTTACGGGACATGGAAGCTGGGGCAGCACGCTGCTGGTTATACAGACAGCATGACAACCGGCGGGGCTGGAAATCATATTTGTGTAATTAACGGGAATAACTGCACCACGGATTTTTCAGCGTACGTGAGCAGCGCCAATCCGGGACCCTGCGGTTACGGCAGCAACACCGCCTGGACTGCCGGTGGTTCAGTTGGTGCGGATACATACAAACTGGACCTCGGGCATGACGATGATGGAGCCGACTATCCCGGAACCTGGTACAACATCACTTCGGGTTCGACCCCGGGAAATGATTTCTATACCGATGTCGCAGCCGGAACTGATTTTCACTTATTCGCAAGACTAAGCCTTCCGAATCCGGTTTCTGATGGATGCCAGCATGATATCCAGGTAACAATCGTGGCGTTACAACCATAAGGTGAGACTATGGTGAAAAAACATATTTGGATTACAGTAATAATGACCTTGCTCCTTTGTATCCAGTATTCCCATGCGGTAAAGGTATCCCCGGGTTCTTTTAACAGCATGGGGGTACCCGTGGGTGAACAGGTCAAGGTGGATATCGGATTCTCAATTCATAACGACTCGGACGAAGCGCAAAAATATACGATAACCCCACTCAAACCATCGAAGGTTCGGGAAGATTGGTTGAGAGGATATACCGATCCGCCGGAAGCAGGGTGGTTATCCTTTCTATGTAGTGACACAGTAATCGTCGAACCCAACTCAGCAAGGTATATCGACATGCTGTTTGAGACCCTTCCGGGCGAAGAGTATTACAATCAGCATTGGTTGTTCTACGTTATGGTGAAGCAGGTGGGAAGCGGTATGTTCCAGGCGAGTGTGGCTCCCGCGTATATTTTCGAGACAAAGAGTAAAGAGGATATCAACAGACCACCGTACGGAGAATTCGGTTTAGCTCCGAGTATCGTCGCTTTCGAAAATGTTCTTCCCGGCACGTTTAACACAGTCACGTTCAATATATTCAATAACGACTCTCTCAGTCACAAATACGCTATCACTCACGAAGTTCCAGTAGTCGAGCAGGGAAAGCTTGCCATAGAGAACAGGGGAGGCTACACCTGGATACCTGAGTTATCATGGATCACTCCTTCAGTGGAGAAAATTGATATATCCCCGAACACGCATGAAGAAATTAAATTAAACATGGAACTCCCTGCCGATGAGGCGTTAAAGGGCAAGAGATTCGAGTCTCTTATCTTTGTGGAGCCCGACTCGGGAAGAGCCAGATTCGTAAGGGTAAGGATCTCAGTAGGCGAGTGAGTATTTTTTTCCGCAGCAATTACGGGTATAAAGTACAGGGGTATTGAGTGTAGTGAAGGCGCAAGGCTTACATGTGTAAGCGTTCATGCGCTGGTTTGCCATTCATTTTTTTTAGACTGTCGATACGTACTGGTGAAAAATCGAGGAATCTCAAATTAAAAACCGGCAAAAGTTAATGGGTTCATTTGCTTATGCGTTGAAGCGTTGGAATTGGGCATTATTAAAGGAAATAATGAACTATATTATGTTACTGAGAGCTTTTCGTATCTGTTATAATATATCTCCTTGACTTAGAAAATGGAAATAATATAATTCTGGGATGGAAAACAAGGTAAAAGCTTTAATCAATATTACCCTTGGCGCTTTATCATTTGCTCTTATGGCAGTGATGATAAAACTTGCTGCCGGGATACCCGTATTCCAGCAAATTTGCTTCAGGAATACTATCGGAGCAATTTTCACAATCATCATTGCCAAAAAGACAGGTGTATCCCTTCTTGGTTCGAGAAAGAACATAAAACCACTGCTGGGCAGAGCTTTCTTCGGTCTGCTAGCTATGATATGCTACTTTTACGCGGTTAGCAACCTTGTCCTTGCCGACGCGGCGATGCTGAATAGGCTCGCCCCATTCTTCGTTGCAGTTTTTGCCTACGTCTTTCTCCATGAGAAGCTTAGCAAAATACACATCCCCGTTCTATTAGTTGTATTCGCCGGAGCGCTCATGATAATCAAGCCACGGTTCGATATAAGTGTTTTACCCGGAGTGATAGCATTATGCTCTGCTGTTTTTTCGGGAGTAGCCCACACTCTCGTAAGATATCTTGGGAAGAGGGAATCCCCTGTCACTGTCGTATTCTATTTTAATGTCTTCCCTCTGGTGCTCCTGATACCCCTCGTGGCTTTCACTTTCGTTCTTCCCAATCTAATACAGACTTTAGCCCTCGTAGGAATCGGAGTATTCGCGCTTCTCGGTCAGCTCTTCGTTACCAACGCATACCGCTACGCCCCGGCGGCAGAAGTCTCTTTGTACACTTACATTATGGTGATCTTCTCCGCTTTCTTCGGCTTCGCCTTCTGGGGAGAACATCCTGATGTTCTCAGCGCGATTGGCACGGTTATCATCATCGCATGCGCGGGTGTGATATACTGGTACAACCCAAAAAAATGACGATTGACAATTGACGATTCCCCACCCCAATTTCAACACGTGTTAGAGCTGAGGCTCCGACCTACCCAAATCCACATTTTACTTATGGTAAATTGCTAACTGATAATTGATAATTGTGCTTGGAGCGCAGGCTGAAGCCCTGCGGCTACGAGATATTTTATTTTTTCCCCGCTGCTAATTGATAATTGATAACTGGTAACTGATAATTTCCCTCGTATTTCCTCCATCATTTTCCTTCTGACCACTGAATACTAGCCACTGGTTACTTCTTCATCTCCAGTACATAGCGATACATTGAGCGGACGAAGGCGTCTGGTTCGAATTCATACTTCCGCCGAAGTTCCGAGAGCGTCTCATCGCCCTTTAGCATTCCAAGCGCCATCACAGCGTGTCCCCGAACAACGTTATTCGGATTATCTATCAAGGGGAGCAGCGCTTTTCTTGCCTGAGCATATCTCGCTTCCACATAAGTTGAATCATAATCCTCGTTATTACGAAAGTTCCTGCACATGTCCGGTATCGCTCTTATAAGGTGTATAAGCTGCAGGTTTTTTGCGATTGGTATCTGTTTCAGGGCTACCGGGAACGTTTCTTTGTACATGTTTTGAATGCCTATCTGCGCTGCCTGCCGGACGATAAGGTAATCGTCGTTCAGGAAATCGAGCAGGGCTGGAATGCCTCTCGCATCCTTTATGTCAGCTAACGCCTTCGCGACGATATACCTCGCCGATTGCCGTTCCTCGTCCTTCCACTTTAGTATATGCGGAATCGCTGTTGTATCCTTTATTTTTCCGAGGGCGGATATGACAGATATCCTGTATTTTTTCTCCTGAAGCAAAGGCAGCAGGGAATCCACAGCCATCGTATCCTGCATTTCCCCGAGAAGGTAGACCGAATTTCCAAATCTCTCTTTCTTCTCTCTCTCGTGGAGCGCTCGATATAGACACGGTCTCATCAAATCCCGCTTTTCGTCCGAAAACCTTTTAATTACTCTCAACTTGAGGGATGATTTCGTTCCAAGCTGTTCATCGCAGATGTAAGCTGCCGCGACTTCTCCGGAGTCGAGAAGTTCCTGGAATGCGTTTTCCGCTTTTTTCGCTTTTGATCCCACTCCCCAGGTTGAGGCATCCCGGAACACATCCTCGATAGTGCGACCGGAGTCGGGTTCCTCGTCTGCCAGTTCTTCCGCAAGCTCCTGGACTGGGTCGGGGAACGGCACCCCTTTGATATCTATCCCAATGCCCAACTCACCCTGGAACCAGTAATGCTCATTGCCGGGAATCTCTTTATCGGAGTAGTAATCCGAACCTTCGAGGTCCAGGAAAATACCGTAGCTTCCCGTTCCTCTCGCGCCGCGGCCATAAGCCCAGTTTATGCTTCCTTCCTTGCGCTTAGCGTACATATCATCCCCGTTGCGGTCCAGGAATAGCACGAACGAATTGGTGAGAGAGGTTCCCTGACCCCCATCCACGATGTACATATCATCCCCCTGGTATTCCGAGAGAAAGCCGACCGAGTAATCATGGGCTGAACCCTGCCCGGGCCCCTGAGGGGAGACATACACATCATTACCCCCGCGGTCCACGAGCGCGCCGATAGAAAGATGTATGCCAGAACCCTGAGGATACCATACCGAAGTATAAACATCGTTGCCGCTGTTATCCACAAGCAAACCGAGAGCATACCAGTAACTCACCCCCTGACCGTACACTCCGGTAGTGTAGGTATCGTTTCCTGATTTATCGAAGAGAAAGCCGATACCTCCGGACACATCTGGTCGCCAACCAATGGAGAACCCCTGCGCGAAGGAGTGATAATCGAAAGGTGCAAGGGGGTCGTGAGAGTATTTCCCGCCGGAGTAATAACCGTCCGCGCCCTCCATGTCTATCGATAATCCCATACCTGCCGGACCGGCAAAGCCCTGCGCGTGCTCGTACGAGCGATAGCTGTCCTCTCCTTCGACGTCGATAATCAACCCAATGCCGAAGTTCCCTGCTCCCTGAACGAACACACCGCTCGAATACTGGTCATCACCAGCGAAGTCTATCAGCAAACCCGAACCGAACAGTCCGGAACCCTGTGAATAGTGACTTGCTGTATAGATATCATCTCCCGAAACATCCGCGAGAATACCCACACCAAAAACTCCACTGCCCTGGGAAAAGACCGAGCCCCTTGAATCGTAGTAATCGTTTCCGCCAAGATCTATGGTAACCCCGAATTCGTTTCTACCTATAACCCCGCTGGAAGCTTCCCCGAAGTATATATCGTTCCCGCCGGGATCAAGGATTATGTTCGCACCATCGAAGATGTCCGTACCGTTACTGCCGATGACGACCTTTCCCCAGCGTGTGTCAAGTAAATGCTTGTTTTCAATGACTTGAGCTATCGACTCCGAAGTCAACATCTCAACTGCCAGTTCAACTCCCCTCGCAAGCGCGTAAGTCGCCAACTCCAGCTCTTGCAGATCAATGCCTGCTATCGCTTCGTACAGGGAATCCAAATGGATATCTTTTGAAGTATCGCACTCATGACCAAGAAGGTCTATAAAGTAGCATTCGAGTGTGTCTGCAGCGCTATCTTCTCCATCCGTCCAAAATAGAGGCAAAAGCTGAAGCAGTGAATCCAGGGTACCCTCCGGTATCGAAGCCAGCATTTTCTGGCGATGCAGGGAAGCAACATCGAATGAAGCGAGGAGTATCCTTACCGGTTGCCGGATTTTTTCGCCAAGACCACTCCCTGTGGTGTCTTTTCCAGCGATTTCATTTATTTTGTTCTCAATCTTATCCAGTTGTTTTATTTCTGCCTCGATGTCAATTCTTGAGAAAGCCCATCTTGTGAGGGAAGACAGTTCGATTGAGTGGTCGAGCACATACCTTGTCCACGAGTCAATGGTGTCAGGCAATTCCAGGGGATGGTCCAATATGCGTTCCACAACGGGGAGGCGAAAAAGGGTATCTCCAGCCCATTTTTTTTCGAATTCCGGGTCGTACTTCGTGCCGCCGGAATAATAAATCGCTGAATCAAGATAAGACCAGGCAACCGAATCCATTGCAGGCGGGAAGCTATCTGATTCTTCATAAAATTGAGCAGACGAAACCGTAACCATAACTACCAAAATAAATATAATAATCCTGTACATCAAGACTCCCGTATTCTAAAGATTTATCAAGGAAATTTTCACCATAAAATAAATGAGTTTAAAAGACAAAACCGTCTAAATCATAACCTTTATTCAAAAAATCAATAGTATTCAACTCTTATACTGCTGGATTCACCATCAATCTTCAGCCCAGCAAAGCAATCTTGCAGGCGGTCTAATCGGCAAGATCTGTTCGGCTCCATTCGGTCCATGTATGGCATACCATTCTTTCTCCTGTGGGTCATACTGGTAATGGGTAGCGAGGAAAACGGATCCATCCGGGGAGAAAACGAAGATACTGGGAGTGCCGGTAGTCCAGGTATCCCAGACTAAACGTTTTTTCTCGTAAATATACAGGTGATCGTACACCTTCATTGAAAAGATATTGAGTACTGCTCCAAAGTCCTTTGAGACTATCCGTGGTTCGGGTTCTTTGACATACTCGAAGTTATCACCCTTAAAGTACAGGGTTTCAGTATCCATGGTGCTGAGAGGGACAAAAATCCCCCAGTTGGCTTCCTGAAAAGGCTTCACTAACAGGGTATCTCCACGCCACCAGAATGCAAAAATCGTGCTGGGGAAGGTCTCGGGATCCAGTTCAAGCTCTTCTCCGCTTCTAAGATCATAAACCTGCCACGGTTGAAAACTTTTATTATGCCCAATTATGTAATAACCATAAGGGGCGTAATTCCCAAAGTTATCATCAAGATTGACTATGTTTCCCAGGGAATCTGCAAGAATCGCATCTCCAGAAGTGCGAGTCGGGGTATTGAAAAACAAATATATACTGTTACCATCCGGAGTGAAAGAGGTTCTTAACATTCCGATTTTTTCTTCGAATAACAGTTTCTTGGAACGGTTAGCAAGATTCATCCAGAATATTTTCCTGAGAGGATATTTACCCCTGGTGTAGCCTTTAGGATATGATAAGATAATGCTTTTTCTATCTGGGGAGATCGCTCTTACCTCCATAGAATCCGGCACAAAAACGGTCGTCGTCGCGGAAGTCCTGGGAGTATATTTCATTAGTTTACCCAGGTGATCAACATAATAGATTGAGCCTTGTACTAAAGATGTATTCAATTCTTCTACTTCTGTGCGAAACACTATTTTCCTAACCCTGGAAAAAATGCCAACACTTGCCACCAAACCTATGAGCAGAGTTCCTACGACTACCAGCGGTATTCCTCTAAAAAGAAAATTTATGATGAAATAAGAAGCCCAACCCTTCATTTTCCAGAAGGGGAAATACACCCTGTCTATTTCGAAATCGTCTATAGCTAACACATATAAACTCCCGAAAAGACCTCCCCTACGGTTGAGTTCAACATTTAGAACTTGTGAATCGTGCACGAAACTGGTTCTTAAAGTATCATTCATCTTGGGGTATTCTTTTTTCGCAACAAACACATCATTGATATAGAGGTTCCAGTTCACCTGCAGAAAAGTGCCTCTTCTATAGGTAACTATCTCCCATCCAATTGTGACCCCCATCCATTCGATTTCGTGCATCAAAATCCCTTAATAATATGTTTTATTTAATTGCCCAGTAAATTGAAACCTACGCATCTAATTTCAATAACTTTCATAACAACATAAAAAACATTTTATCAAATTAATTATTAAGGTCAAGTAAGAAATTTAAAACGATAAAAAAGCTTCCTGGAGTGGTTTACTTCAGATAAACTACCTTCCTGGACATGACATTATTCCATATCTTGATTTTAACCAGATAAATTCCGGAGGGTATTGATTCTTCAGGCTTCCAGGAGAAGGATAGGGAACAGGAAAGAGGTGATAGGAAACAGAGATCCCCTTCCCATCCACTTTCGTATTGACGGGTATTCTTACCCTGTATGGACAGGCATTCCCGCCTGTCAGTATAAACCATTCTACCATTTATATCGTAGATTTCCATCTGTTGGGATTGATTATAATCTGTCCCTACTGTTCCTAGCCCAGAAATTTCAATAGAAAGTGCACCATTGAAAGGATTAGGATAACATGAAATCTGTAATTTGTCAGGTAAATTTGTGTTATTGTATCCACTTATTGAAACGAAATCGTCATAGGATTCCAGGATGAAGCACGCTCCATGGTAGTCTGTAAGGAATATTTTTCCATCATCCGCTAGGGTGATATGGCTGGAGCCGAAATGAAGGAATTCCCAGCCCCCTGTACCCGGGAACCAGGCGAGGGTTTCCGGATCAGGGCTGTGCCACAAATCAAGGATATATATACCCTCCGAGGAACATGACGCATAGAGCAAACTATCCCTGTATTCAACATCCCTGCCTTCCGCAACCGGATTCCAGTTCCCATGCGGGACCAGGGAATCTCCAGTAAAATGGAACCAGTAAACCCCTGAGAGCTCACACATCACCGCGACGAAGTTATCTTCCCGGCATAAACCTGTTGCGGCATCCGGAAATCCCGCCTTAGCCAGCACAATAGCCGAGTCATGCGTAATTATAGCAATGAAGAGTGATTCGCTTCCGACCATGAAGAGGGTATCCCCAAAGCATCTCATCTGCAGCGGGTTTTTATCCTCGAAGAGAAGCCCAACCGATTCAGCGAAGGGAAGGTCGAGAGGGTCTATCAAATTCACGCCCACTTCACTCGTTCCGCAGAGTATTCGGGTTCCAACGTCCGTTTCAATCGCAGCGATGCCATGGCAGATATGGATTTCGAAGAGCACGATCGGGGGCGCGAAAGTATCGATAGGCTCAATATCAAATCCCCGGCGCCACGGAGCTAGATTGTAGAAAATGAACTGTGAAGAACGGGAGAGATACAGGATAGTATCCACGATTACGAGGTCGGATGCGAACGAACCGGGAATTCTACCGATCTGGATAGGGAACGAGGGATCCGACACGTCGAATATCCCCACCCCATAGCCTTCCCAGGCGAGCCAGAGAGTATCGCCATAAAGGTAAGCATGCTGCCCCCAGCCCCCGGTTGCGTGTGTCGCGATCGTGTCATCTCTCACGGAAAGGTCTGAGATATCGGTCCATAAGACACCGAACCATTCGGACGCTATAGCCAGGGCGGGTAGCTCATCGTGAAGGGCGACATCAAAGAACCATAGCCCTGGAATAATGTGCCCGATTATGGTGAAAGTATCGGGAAGAAGCGTGCAGTCCAGGACGGGGCAGTCTGTCCATGGAGTATCCGGGGCTGCCGGCCAATACATTCCAGCCATGGTCGCGAGGAAGAGAGTGTCGTTACGGGAGTCCATGTTCATAATGAAAGTCTGTGCGAATCCCGGCACACCGTGGAAATTCCTGCGAGCTATCTCAAATAGCGAATCTCCATCCACCTGAAGCGCAATGAAATCGCCGTTCAGACCAAGATTGGGACTGCCACCGAGAACATAAATAATGTCATCACGAAGGTCCGCGAATTGTGCGTCAACAACGTACGAAAGCACTGAAGCGTTGTAGATATCGACGAGTTCCATCCCTCCGTTAGCAGTATTATAAAGCTCAACGTGCCCTGATAAGAACTCCCGCGTACAGACCGCCATGAGCGTGTCACGAATGCCCACACCTGAAACCTTCCTGCCATCGAAATAGCTCTCCAGCTCGATGAATGCACTGCCATTAAAATACAATTTCCTCAGACCCCTTAAATCACAGAGCCACAGCGTATCCGGCGGAATAAGCTCCAAGTCACCAACCCAGTGAGAATGATCAGGCATCGGCAGATAAGCAAGAATAGGGAGAGATGGATCGGTTCCGTCTATCGCATAAATACCGTCATGGTTCGCTCCAACAAAGATTATGGTATCATCCCTGACAATAATGTCGGATACGATAGACAAGAAATCACGACGGGCGAGGATTATTTCCTCCGCTGGATCAGCTGCATCGTAAACAATGATAGCGGTGCCTCCTCCGGCATAAAGGCGTCCGTCCTTGTATTCCACGGTGAAACAAGCTCCTCCAGAAACCTGCCCGAGAAGTTCGAGAGTATCCGGAGTGCTCGAAGCCGAATTGAATGCCAATAATATTGACAAAACAACAAAAATATGATATAATACTTTCACTTTATCCAGCCGTTCTATTTAAGATATACAGCCTTTTTAGTCACCGTGTTATTCATAAATCGGACTCTTACCAGGTAAATACCTGAGGGTACAGATTCGTCAGGCTGCCAGTTATAAGACAGTATATGGGTTGGAGGATTGACGGGTATAGGGGTACCACCCTTCCCTACTCCCCTGTCTGGATACGCATCCTTGCAATGTATGGACAGGCATCCTTGCCTGTCACTGAGGCATCCTTGCCTGTCACCGAGGCATCCCTGCCTGTCACCGAGGCATCCTTGCCTGTCAGCTAAATCCTGCCTGTCACTGTAAATCAATCTCCCATTAATATCGTAAATATCCGCCTGTAAGGGCGTTAAATCCCCCTTCGCCAAGGCTTCGAGGGACAGGTTTAACACTCCCACAATAGCAATTTTCACCGATGAATTGAACGGATTAGGATAACACGAAACCTGGAAGTTGTCAGGTTTTATTTCGCCTATCTCTCCGATAAGAGAATGACGGTCATAAGCCTCGAGTATGAAACACCCGCCATGGAAATCAGTGAGAAAGATCATACCTTCTTCATTAAAGGTCACGTGGCTGGTGCCGAAATCAAGGAATTCCCAGCCGCCAGTTCCCGGGAACCAGGCAAGTGTTTCCGGTTCAGGGCTATGCCATATATCCAGTATATACAATCCTTCTGAGGAGCACGGGGCATAGAGAAGGCTATCCCTGTATTCCACCATTCTGGCTTCCCTGACCGGGTCCCAGGTACCCAGGAGTATCAACGAATCGCCGGTGAAGTTGAACCAGTAAGCTCCGGCAGTCTGGCACATCACCGCAACGAATTCCCCTTCCCTGCAGAGACCATACGCCGGACCCGGAACCGGGTACCTTGTCAACACATTTGCGCTATCGTGGGATATTATAGCTACAAAAAGGGTTTCACTGGTCACCATGAACAGGGTATCTCCGGAGCATTCCATTGCGAGGGGATCCTGGTTTTCGAACAAAAGTCCCCTGGATTCCACATCGGGAAGGTCGAGAGGGTCGATCAGGTCTAACCCGGATTCGGTGGTGCCGCACAGGAACCTCGCGCCCACATCCGTCTCCATCGTTATGACCGAATAGCATGTGTGGTTTTCAAAGAGTACTCTCGGGGGCCAGAAGGAATCGATCTTCTCTATCTCGAAGCCACGATGCCAGGGCGCTAGATTATGAAACCGGAATTGGCTTCCCCTGGCTACACACACAATGGAGTCCAGGATGGCGACATCGGTTGCGAATTGACCTAAAATTACTTCGAGTTGGATCGGTCTCGTAGGATCTGAAACATCGAAGATCCCAACGCCGCCACCTCTCCATGCAAGCCAGAGAGTATCTCCGCGGAGTAGTGATTTGTGTCCCCAGCCGCCGGTCCGGTGGAAGGCGATAGTATCAAAACGCGCGCTCAAATCGGATATATCCGCCCAATAGATTCCAAGCCACTCCGAGCCGATCGCCAGCGCCGGTAGTTCGTCGTGCAGCGCCACATCGAAGTACCAGAGACCCGGTATGATATGCGCGATAATGGGAAGTGTATCAGGCAAAAGGGTTCCGTCCAGTACCGGGCAGTCGATCCAGGAGGTATCCGGCGCGGGAGGCCAATACATACCCGCCATAGTTGCAAGAAACAGCGTGTCGTTGCGGGAATCCATGTTCATCACGCAGGTCTGAGCATATATCGGTATCCCCGAGAAGGTGTGCCTCGCGACCTCGAAGAGGGAATCGCTATCGAACTGGAGAGCGATGAAATCACCGTTCACCCCAATGTTGGGACTGCCTCCCAGGACGTAAATAATGTCATCGCGAAGGTCCGCGAATTGAACATCCTGCACCAGGGTCAAACGCGGATCGTTGAAGATATATATGGGTTCCATTCTACCCTGGGCAATACTATAAAGCTCGACGTGCCCGGAAAAAATTTCCCTCGTGCAGACCGCCATGAAAGTATCCCTTATTGCTATACCCGCCACCTTTCTACCCTCGAAGTAGCTTTCAAGCTCAATGAAAGAGCTGCCGTTAAAATGGAGCTTGCGAAGCCCCTTCATATCAGAAAGCCAGAGTGTGTCAGGTGGAGTCAATTCGAAATCCGCAACCCAGTGGTCGTGGTCGGGCATGGGTGTATAAGCAAGTATGGGCAAGTCCGGTTCCGTGCCGTCCAAAGCGTAGATGCCATCATGATTCACCCCAACGAAGAGAAGAGTATCATCCCGCACGATTATTCTCGTCATTATCGAGAGAAAATCCCGCCGGGCGAGTATGATCTCTTCAGCCGGATCGGTGGCGTCAAACACCAGGATACTGGAGCCGCAGCCTGCATACAGGCGTCCATCCTTATATTCGACCGTAAAACCCGCACCGCCGGATACCTGACCTAGAAGGTCAAGCCGCTCTGGTGCGCTTTCCGCCAAACCGAATAAAAATACTATTGACAAAACAAGAAATAACCGATATATAATCTTCATGCTCTCCTACCATTTCATTTTAAATATACAACTCTCCTGGTTGTTTGGGTGTTAAGGAATTGGACTCTTATCATATAAACCCCGGAGGGTATTGATTCGTCAGGCTGCCAAGAAAAAGAGGGTAGATGGGTAGGAGCGTTGATGAGTTGATGCATTCCCTTCCCCCCAACCCTGTATGGACAGGCATCCCTGCCTGTCACTGAGGCATCCCTGCCCTGTATGGACAGGCATCCCTGCCAGTCAAAGAAAACCAACCTCCCATTTATATCATAGATTTCTATCTTACCTGCTATTTGAAAATCGGTAACCGGTGAGGAAAGGGATGGGATTGATTGAGTATTGCTAACTAATAATTGATAACTGATAGTTGTCTTCTCCGAAAACGGATTAGGATAACATAATATGTCAAACTTGTCAGGCAAAATCTGGGGCTCATCAACCAGGAATCCAGTCAAATATTCGTAAGCGCCGATATCGAGCGTGTCGTCTTCCGGGCGAGGCGCGGATAAGCAATGCCGAATATAATGCATTGTGGGAAACAGCTCCGGCAGAATTTCGGCATGAAGTGAAGCGCCGGCGTTAATGCATGGTGAACTTTCAGACAGGTTTAAATCATCCAGCGGGAAATTCGCGAAGCCGGGGTCTGAGCCTTCAACGTTCCCATAATCATTGACCACCCCGGTACCCGGACTGTGGGTGTTCACCCACCCGGACCTCAACCAGTTATTCCGAAGTTCTATAGTACCCGCATCGTTCAGCATGGCGAGGTGATCGCCGGTCGCTGTCGTATAAATAATGTTGTTCCTCGCGTCGCAGGCTTCGCCATCGCTGGATAATCGCACCAGTGTAGTATTTCCACTTCTCGTTGAGATAATCGTATTGTTATACAGGAGAAGCGTACCCTTGCGGTATCTCTCCTCTACTCCCGAATCGCCGCCATAGTGTATTATCTGGCTGTTTCCCTCTCCTTCATTCTCCACCAGGATGTTTCCATAGACATAGGTTTTATTGTAGATAGAATCGCTATAAAACGCTTCATAATCGGTATCCACCAGGTCAAGCTGGCGGTTGCCATCTTCAATCCAGTTATACCGTATGATGCATCCTGCAGAGCGATCTTTAAGGTTATTCCCCTCGCATCCCGTTCTTAAGGAATCGAAGTGGTTGAACTGAAAGAGAATTCCGAAGGCTTCGGTGTAATTATTGTGTTCATAGATCCTGTCCTCTATGCCGTTATTGACTATATAGCAGCCTTCTACCACGAGGTCCGTTGCCTGGTGCCCACAGAAAAGACCGTTACCACAATCCCGCAGCGTGCAATTCCTTATAATAATATGTTCCCCTTTCTCGATGTAGATCGCTGCGCAGTTATTCACGTAATTATCTAATCCGTACCTGCCGGTAAATGCATACGGTGGGCGACCGCTTTTGATGTCAAGGTTCTCAATAATTATGTACGCAGGCATGGTATCCGGGGGATTATTCGCCCCTCCGATCTTGATAACTCCACGCTCCTCGTTCCAGAAATTGAGCCCCGGCGGTGTAACCGCATCCCTTCCGTCTATCACCGGCAGATTGCCGAATTCATCAGGAATGCCCCTTACTACGACAGGCTCTGCGAATGTCCCCACGCAGCAAAGCACCCACTTTTCATGATAAACGCTGTCCCTGTAATGTATCAGGACGGAATCCCCTGCCTCAAGCACATCCCACGGAACATCGCCTATGCAGTCGTAAGCCAGCCCGGAACCTACGCTGTAAGTAGCTGCAATCAATGGCGTTTCGACCAGGACCAATGAAAGCATCGCTAATGAAACATACAACAGCCGGTTATTAAATTCAAGCGACAAGATAATTATATTATTCATGCCTTCCCGTTCATCATCGGGTTAAGGTAGTTATCTTAGCACCAATCCGTCTATACAAAAATAGGATTTCTTTTTAAAAAAGTCAAGCAACCCCTTGAATAAGCAAATCAGAACACCCGGTTTTTAAAATTCGCTAAAAACAGTCTATATGAATCTTTCAATTGATAACTGATAATTGATAACTGATAATTGACAACTCTTCTCTCTACTTACTTCCCTGGGCTCTTCCCTAAAAAACAACCTGCCGCTTTTTATTTTAACATCAACTCGAACTATTCAAATCTGAAGTTTTTCTTAAGGAACATCCTTCTGCAAATATCCGCTACCTGGATATCATAGAGTGTTCCTTTATTCTTGTCTATCTCATCAAGCGCGACCGGGATTGGGAAAGCATTACGATAGGATCTATCCGAACTCATCGCTTCAACTACATCGGCTACAGCAATTATTTTTGATCCTACGTTTATTTCATTTTCGGTTAAACCTTTTGGATATCCCGAACCATCTATTCTTTCGTGATGCTGCATAACTATCTCTGAAATTGGCCACGGTGATTCGAGCATCATTAATATTTCGTTACCAATTCTGGGGTGATTTTTTACCTGGTCGAATTCCTCTTCGGTTAGCCTTCCCGACTTATTGAGCACCTCCAAGGGTACAGAGATCTTGCCTATATCATGAACCAGGGATGCCATTTCAATCGTAAAGACCTGCTCTCTCGGGAGCTTCATTTCCCGGGCGATGGCGCCTGCAAGCTGCTTTACTCTTCTCTGGTGCTCAAACGTAAAACTATCCTTGGGTTCCAAAATCTCAGAAATCGTGTATATAGTATTCTCAAAATGCTGCTGGAACATTTCGTAACCACCGGTAATATTTGAATTATTGATGTAATTTATACCATTAACCCTGAGCCTGGCAAGAACCTTTCTATGGTTGTCTATCTGTTCTTTAAGGACCAATCTCAGCACCTGGTAAATCTTGAACTTATAGGAATTCCTGCTTACCGATTTTCCAAGACGCCACTTGTGCATCGAGTTTGCGATGGCGGATACCAGTGTAAATGTGTATAGATTATTCTTATGAATATAATCTGAAGCTCCCCGATTGATCGTTTCATAAATCACTTCATCATCTTCAACTCCCGAAATCACTATGACCGGGGCGATCTCTTTTCTGTGGATCTCGAGCAACCATTCAAGACCTGATTTCCCCGGCATCTCCATGTCAAGCAGAATCTGGTCTATTTCCTCGTGCTCAAGCGCTTCCCTGATCTCGCTCTCCGTTCCCGCCTCTACTGTCACAAACTCCATATCATCGTAGCTCATGAGCATTCTTTTAATAAGTAAACGATCCCCTGGATCATCATCACAAATCAAAACTCTTATTGGCTTCATCTCTATCATCTTCTACCTGCCTATTTTTGTTATTACTTTAATTTCCTTCCTTATAGTTCAATCAATCATAAAATCTACTCCAATATTAATTACTATATTACAACCCAACAATCGGGGATATAGCGTATATGTGGTGCGAAAAGTACGTAGAAAATGATTTAAAGGTGAATACATCCAACGGCTGAGGGTTAACTGCTGGCGCTAAAGTATATTATTCGAAGCCCGAAGAACATAGCAGGGCGGTGGTTGAAGAAAATATCGACTGTTTATTGTTGTTAAACCCAACCTTATGACATTAGCAGTTTCCAGCAACACCCCCTGAAAAACTCAAGCCACAATATGATTAGAGAAACTTATAAACTTATAACCATAGAGGTTTGAAACCTCTGGAAGGTTCATCCCTAACCCAGCTATGTCGGAATGTGTTTTATTCCGTTCGCAGGAACTCTATTCTCCGGTTGCGGCTTCTGCCGGCTACCGTTCCATTTGTGTCGATGGGTTTATCCTCTCCGTAACCCACCGTTGTCAGCCGCGCCGAGTCAATACCGTTATTCACGAGGTATTGCTTCACCGAGTTCGCTCTTCTCTCTGACAGCTTCTGATTAGCGGATTTTGAACCGACATTATCCGTATGTCCGCTGATTTCCAGCTTCATTTCCGAATAGTCCTTCAGCGTTTGCACTACCTGGTCCAGAACCTTTTTCGCGTTGGAGGTGAGTGTGGCGCTTCCAGTTTCAAAGGTTACACCTTCAAGTATTATTGGGGCTTCCTTCTCGAAGATAACCTCTGGTTTTTTATCCGGGCAGCCATCCAGGTCCTGGTAATCGTTATAGGTTTCAGGTTCGTCCGGACAATTGTCCAGCCTGTCGATAATTCGGTCGCCATCTGTATCCGCTTCCGGGATCATGACCGTTTCTTTCTCCTTGATAACCAGCGTATCCCTCTTTTCCACCACTATCGGTTCCGCTTCTTTGATCACGACCTTTTCCCCTGTTCCCCCGAAATAGAAATTCACTCCCACCCTTACAAAATCGATGGCGGCTGATTGAACGTCGTCGTAGCCTGACATATCGTTATCCTGGGTAAAGAAGATATGAAACCTTCCCCCTACTTCCAGCCCAACATCCTCATTAACCATGAATTCAATACCTCCACCCAAAGTTCCCATCATATTAGCCCTTAAGCCGCTTACCCTGTGAACGCGCCCATCCACATCCTCCTTCAACTCCCAGAACATTAGCATTCCGCCGACCGCAACGTAGGGCTGCCACCTTGATTGGGGCAGAATGTTATAATGCAACGCCATGCCTATCGGGTATAAATACGTGCGGTAAGTAGAGTTCGGATACTCCTTGAAATAACTCGCTAACGTCGAGGAATTATCCCAGTCACGCACTACGACCATTCCATATCCCGCGCTCAATTCCAAACCCACTTTCGGCGAGAAATATGTGCCCAAACAAGCGTTCTCCCACGTTCGAATAGCGCAGAAGTCAACATTGTCGCCAATAAGCTTGATCGTACTTCCATTCAATCCAAGGAAATAACGCTGATGCTCAAGTGCATCGAGATTTGTGGGTATAAATACTTTTAATATAATGATTGCAACAAATACAAAATACAAAATAACACTATTCTTCTTCATTCCAAGCTCCTTATTCAAATATGTACAATAAACGAATTTCATAATAATATACATAAAAAATAGCGTATGTCAACTTTTAAATAAACTTTTCAGGAATAATTGAACAATTTCTATTTGATACCTGACCCTTGAGGAATTCTACACTTAAAATCATGTTAGAACTCAAAAAATACGGTTCATATACAAATTAGTTGCAGGGAATGTTATGAGATGATGCTATTTTAACGCAATGGATGAGTGGATGGCTGGATACAGATAAGAAATCACATTGTAAGCTTTTATAATATTTGACAAACTCAATTAGTAAAACATGTAACAGAAAGATAAAGTAAATCAAATTTATATATAGAATCGTAATAATCAATATAACTTAACTAAAATTAATAAGAAACCAGTTATAATTATGAAGAAACACCCATCCAGCCATCCAGTCATCCAGTCATCCTGTAGATCCCGAGAAAAGAATTGGGCTAAATTAACAACTAAATTGCAGAAGAACCAAAAATACTAACAGAAAGAGGGAGAAATATGCAACTTAATCTGTAACTTTTAAAGAATAGTCAATCTTCAGTTGGGGGGGACCTGTAATCCTTATGAATGAGTGCGACCTTACTTCACCTGAATCAACATAAGGAGTCAAACAGAGCCCATAATTGGGGTATTTTCCATCGATCCAATCCTGCAGGATATTTTCGATACTTAGCTCGATGTAAAAGTTCCCATGTATGTCCTTAATAACATTGGAGCAGGAGACGACTCCCACGACAAATGAACCTGATTCTTCGTCGTGCCAGATGGAGCTCCAGCGTGTTCCCGCTGACCAGGAAGTATTCAGTGGTCTAAAATCCACATAAATTAACTCTTTAAGGGGGTCGATCTCACCTTCTACCGGTATCTTTAAAGTGGCGAAATCTATGACTTTATCGTTCAATTCTAATGGGATAACCGGCTTAACAAGTATGTTGTCGGCATGTCTGCTCTCTTCGGGAGGGGTTATTGTAGCCACCTCTGTAACTCTTATATTTAATTCTTTCGATATACTGATATTTAGAAAAGCAAGAATAATAATTGTTATTACAGAAAATAAAACGGTCTTCTTCATTTTCATCACCTCATTTAATTAATATCTAAAAATCACGATTTTTAGATATTAATAATAAAGTAATAGTAAAAATAAACATAGCAAGTACAAAATTCGTTTTTGCATGCATCTCCTAACCTCCCTGGTGTAATTTGTATTTGGGTTACACCTAATCAATGCTTTGTTTATGTTTAACCTAATACCAATATAGCCCCCCCCCCCCCTTGGTTTTGTCAAGAAAAAAATAAAAAAATAATCGAATTTTCTCTTTTTAAGTATAATTTCCCGTTTTTGTGCCTGAGTGGCGATAGTAAGCTTCTTCCCATTTTAACCTTTGATTTTTGCCCTTTGGCTTTTGACTTAATCTTACTCCGTGTCGGAGTTTGCCCTGAACAAAGCTGAATGTGTGTCTTTGTGGTTTCCCCTATTTTGCTCTTTTACATAACATATCTCGACACCAGTGACATCACTATCGCGCTTGCGATGGGAATCACGAAATTATCCTCCTCGATAGGCGCGGCTTCTACCAGGCTAGCCATAGCGCCACCAGCGATACCTACACCCAAAGCTCCCATACCCAATTTATAATAAATAGAACTTATCAGCACAGTCGTCACGAAGAAAGCGCTAGTTCCCACGTAAGTTTTGCCCAGGAAACCCTTACCTCCGAGGCTGTAACCCACAGCCCAGGCTAAAAGATCACCGAATGTAACGAACATTACCGCCAGGGAAGCGATATAAGGCGGAAATATAAGGAGGGTCAGGAACACCGAGAAGAGGTACATAACCATCGAGGAAAGCCGGGTTTTTTCCTTCGCCCTGTATTTTATTGGGAACCATTTCATACGGGTGGCGAACCTTAAAATTTCGAAAACCACGAACGCGAGAAGCACTGCGCCCAGAACGTATAAAGTAATTCTCTTGTCGATCAGGACACCAATCGGAAACACTACGGCAAAAGGTCTTAGCCATTTCCGCTTTAGCAGTGGTTTCTCCTCAGCCGGGAGTTCCTTGAGCTTCGCCATGAGAAGACTATGGATTTTCTCCCCCAGCTTAAATAGCCCCGCAGCAAGTAGCGCAATACTAAAAGGATTGATGCCATAGAATAATACAACGAATATCAAGACCAACGCAAGAACCAGCAGGGAGTTTGCCTCCTCGCCGTACTTTATCTTTTTCCTGAAGAAGAAGAGGATGCCCGTTATAATTGCCAGTGGCACGAGGTAATAAACGAATCTCCAATCCTGGATCATGAGAATAGTGAGAGAGTACATTATAATTCCCACTGAGGTCGCGCCGCCCCTGCCGCCCTTGAAACGCAGGTAGAACGGAGCGAGGTGTCCCGCGATGGCAACGAATCCGCAGAGCAGGGAGATGTACACCGGAGTTCCCAGCCACCTCGCGATGAAGATAGCGAGAACAGGTTTCCCGAGATCATAAATCGCCACGATGGCTCCTATCCCGTAACCCATCGTCTCACCCGCGTTACTGGTGCCGGGATTGCCCGTGCCCACCTTCCGAATATCGAACCCCTTCAGCCTGCCGAAAAGATATGCAGGTAAAATAGAACCCAGTAAGTAGGCAATAACTACAGATATTATTGATTTAATAATTATGGGCATTTAACCAGACCCTTGTTTTGTTGATTCGAGTTGGAAAGATAAATGGGTATTCTATAAAAAGCAACCTAAAATTGTGATATTTTATTCATTATCCGGTACAGTAATCGTGTCATATTCACTAATTAAATCATCTGTTTGTGATGAATAAGTTTCCACGATAAGCATATCCAGCACCTTACTTGCTGATTTAACAATTAAGGGAGCTCCAATCTGGCTGAAGCGGATCCTTCCCTGAGTGTCAATAATGAAGAAATGGGGAATCGCTGTGACCTTGAATGCTTCAAAAACCTCCTGTTGACCGTTGCACATCACCCAATTTTCAAAGTTCATGGGGCGCTTCTTGAAGTAATCATCCGGAGTGTTTGTCACCGCAAGTAACTTTATATCCGGTCTGTCCATATAATCACCAGCGAAGCTGCTCAAAATGGGCATTTCCTGTATGCATGGTCCGCATCCCGGTCCCCAAAAATCCAGCACCAACAAGTAATCTCCACCAACTACATAGGATTCCCCGGATGAAGATACTATAATTGCCTGCGGGGCTGGTTCACATTTCCCAGCAGCCTCCCTGAATAATTTCTGAAGCTGCTCTTCCGGTTCAACGTTCGGATAGAATTCCCGCATTAATGAATCGAGGTCATCGAAAGTACCGTAAGCTACAGCCAGGATAATATATTCGTTCATTTTCTCCGGGTTCTCAGCCGCCTGAGCGCACCGTGCGGCTTGTACCACGAATTCACCTCTATAATTATCATCGTCATTTACCTCTATTGCTTCTTCAGCATTGGAAAGGGCGTCCGAAAACTTCCCCTTTTTTAAAAGGTCCTGCGAGACCATTTTGTACATTCGCGCAAGTAAAAATCCCTCCCGGGTCCACGAAGTGTCGATCTCTCCAGCCTTTACTGATTGAATATAGTGTTCCGCGGCTTCCGCGGCAAGGGATGTATCCTTAAGGACCATAGCTCTATAATTAGCCATTAAATTGTACTCGCCGGGGTCGTTTTTCACCCTTTCGTCCAATATCCATTCCGCAAGTGAATCTGGAATTCTCTCTTCTCTTTTCCTCCACATAACCCTATTAACGTAATCCTCCCCAAGTTTAGAAAGAGGGTACATCCTTGCCGTCCTGGAAATTAAGCTCCAGGTTCTTTCATCCATACTATCCGAATAATTGGTTACGTGATAAATCAACCTTGCCACCACAGGAGCCCAGGCAGGTTCGCCGGCACGTTCGAAATACCGTTCCAGGAAGGTTGTTGCAGAATCTATCTCCCCCTTGTAAGCATAAACCCATGCCAGAACGGCTAATCCCTGTTCATTCTCCCTGGCTTTATCGCGAACAATCTCCATTTCCGCCCCGGTAAGTTCCGTTGTATCCGTTCGGGACATCCAGCGCCACCGCGTTTTGTACAGCATCAGCTCCCCGGGATTCTCCCCGATCTCAAGCCTGAACACCGAATCTACCTGCTCCTCGTTGAAATACTGCTTCGCGTATTCTGTGTACCAGAGTCTTGATCCAGCTATGGCTTTACCATTTTTATCATAGAGAACGAAGGTTTCAGAAGGATATTCTTTGATGCTCTTATCAGGATATTCAACATAGCTTTTGAAACCTATGGCATCCCCCGGCACATTGAAAGTTGTCTTGAGAAGTTCTCTATCCCTTTCAATTGGCAGGTGTATTCTGGTGATCTGGTCGTATTCCCTTCCAATGTACATATAAAATCGTGTTGCGCCTTCCTTATCGGGGTAGAAATATACCATAACATCATCTCCCGGGGAAAGTTTTTCTGCTCCGGGAATTGTAACAAACTCACCGGGTTGGAGTTGCGGGAGATCCTCGCAAGATAGACATAATAAAAATAACATTGCTATAACAATACAAAGCCGATTAAGATAAGACATAGAGAATCCTTTGGCTTAAAAGTTAACACAACGAAATATTCAACCGTTTTAACGTAACCAAAGTTATTCTATTCAACAGAATAAGCAAGAAGAAATGTTATTCATCATCCATTGCTGCTATAGATTTCTTATCCCGGAGAATCGGGATTCGAAATGACAAGGGAGTTGATTGTAGTTATTTTGTATTACCTTGAGTTGTAAAGTAACCGCTCAACGGGGGATACCACTTCAGGCATTCGGGAACTTTGGGAACCGGGTATCCGGACAAAAAATTGAAAATTATCCTTGACATTAGTACCAATATATAGTACTATTATATTGTGAATAAAAAGCAGAGACAAACGCTGGAAGCAATTTGTTCGAAGCCCACACCATCGAATATTGACTGGAAGGATATTGAATCATTACTCAAATCACTTGGCGCTGAAATTTCTGAAGGAAGAGGTTCAAGAATTAGAATAAAACTTAACGAAGTCAGAGCTGTTTTTCACAGGCCTCACCCGAAAAAGGAAACAGACAGAGGTTCGATACGCTCAATGTGTAAATTTTTAAGAAGAGCAGGAGTAAAACCATGATAAAGTATAAAAGATATATAGGTCATATAACTTATGATGAAGAAGCTAAGATCTTCCATGGTGAAGTCATAAATACAAGGGATGTGATTACTTTCCAGGGGAGAACGGTTGAGGAGATTGAGAAAGAGTTTAAGAACTCGATAGACGATTATATTTCCTGGTGTAAAGAGGAAGGAGTAAAGCCTGAAAAACCCTATTCGGGTAAATTCAATGTAAGGATTCCGCCCGACCTTCATGAGAGGATTGTTATCGCCGCCAGTAGTATGAATATGTCCCTCAATAGATTCGTTGAAAAATCGTTGATAGATGAATTGAACGTGAAGTCCAAATGATTGTTTTCCTCTTAAGGGATGCTTAGTTCTTCTCTTCCATTTCTTCAATCATATCAGATACCATTTTATCCCAACCCTTCAGTTCCAGGGAGTCCGGCAAGTCAGCCAGATAACTTTTTGCTCCGGTTACAATAAAGTTGGTATCTATCACTCCATCTTCAGACAGATTACGACCCATTAACCACCAATTGGGTTTAGTATCGAATACTGGCGTTAGTTTCACATAAAGTTCCCGGGCTTGGTCCATATCATCATAATTCACCAGTTTTATGAGTGTTCGTATTGCAAGATTCACCGGGTTAGCGAAGTAAAAAGAAATATTGTTTATACTCTTATCCAACGGTATAATTAACAGAGAATCCACCAGGTTTTCCATGAGAAGCCCAGCATTCATTCTTGCCCAGGAAAGTGAATCAGGCATCTCGCCAACCTTCAGGGTTAAACCTTTTTGGTAATAAGCCTCGGGGGGTATCACCAGGTGCAGGGGACAACTCAATGTGAAATGCACAGGTGGAGCGTTCTTTCCCTTCTCTATCGCCCGGGGTACGATCCAGTGAATAGGATCCTTCGCTTCACCCTTCCCGGCAAGCCATTCCTCCTCTGTAAAAAGTTTGGATATGCGGGATTCATCCTTAAACGATTCCCTGTATTCAGGGTAAGTGATTAAAAAATTACTTAAGGGCAGGAGGTCCTCGCGGTAGTGCTCCACTTTCTGGAGGTATAAACATGGATTGAGGTCCATGAGACTATAAGCGATATAAATAGCACCGGAGTCACAGGAAGCCATTATCATCCTGGTAAATACTAACATTTGCTTTACACCCAACTGTGTATCGATACGTGATTTCCCTGTCAAGTTGTCGAAGTAATATGCTAGAAGCGAGAGTGCGGAGTCATTGCCTTCTTCTTCTGCAACCTTGCTCAGGGTGTCGAAGATGGTCCATTCCAGATGAAGGCTGTCATTCGGTAATTCGGAAAGCTTTTTAGATAAAATGTAATCGATTTGCTTTCGCGCCCGAATGCTTGGCGTGGTTTTTTCGCATCCAGTCAAAAAGAATAAAATGATGATACAAAAATACAAACCCAATCTGAAGTTACACATAACGCCCCCTTTTCTAATAATGTTAACCTATTAAAAAACTCCTTATTAATTCCAATACAAATACTGGATTTTTTATGATAAGGCAAGAGAAAAGTCCCTTTAAATTACAAGCGCTCGTTCTCTGCATCATTACTAGTATGCTTTTCTTCTTATCCATTGTCCCAGAAGTTTACTATTCCTCGCGTTCCAGAAGCGGTTCATACAAATCTTTGTCTTCCGGGTGCAGCTTGATCCACTCCTTTAACAACCTCTTATACTCCTCCTCCGGACCATACTCGTGAAGGTAATACTCAAGAGTTATGAAATTTCCATTATCTGCCGGGAAGAGTTTATGCCCTTTATTTAGTATTTCCATTCCCTTTTCCCTCATACCATGCTTTATGAATATTTCCCCGTAAGCCGGATATATATATGGATTAGCGCTATCAACTTCCATCGCTTCCGCGAAAGTTTTCTCTGCCTCGACTTCCTCGCTTGAATCAAGGTATAAATCTACTAATCGAGTATTGCGCCCACTGTCATAAGGTAAAACATTCCGTGCATACTCCAGGGTTAAAATAGCCTCCGCAAGGGTGCCATCCTCCACTTGTTGGTTCGCCAGTATCATGAAAATAACAGCATAGTTTCGCTGAAGGGCAACAGATGAAGAATACCGGGTGAGAGTAGTATCAGTTAATCCATCGTAATCATAGACCTCGAACAGATTCTCTCTGAGTTTCCCCCAATTTCGCTGCGTTTCGCCTTCTGTCGCAACCAGGCGGAACACCAGACCCTCAAGCGACAAAAAGTTCTTGAATTCTTCCTTGTTGTCCATGGCAACCGTTATGGAGAAATAAATAGGCGGTGAATAGGCATATTCGCTGTCAGCAATTTCAACCATTTCAGCATTATCTATGATGTGTTTCATCATTATATCCTGGATTCTTATTATATCCCCACCTTCTCTCCTGGGTCTCAATTTTTCAATTTCCTCGTCCGACAGTGCAATATCCACTCCTCTTCGATGCTTCAGATGCTTGATGAACCAGACGGTATTCAGCAGACTCAGGTTGGCTATCCGGACATCCTTTCTGAAACCTTCCACCCATTGCAGGTACATCAACGGGTATGTGTCCACATCTCCGTTCGTGAATAAGATGGCTTCCCCACCACACGAATTGAGAAGATTCCTCGCGAATTGCCGTTGGTACTTGTTAAACGCCCCCTCCTGCGCGCCTCTCTCGAACGCCCATACAACTGAATCGGGCTTGTCCTCATTAATATACCTTAGCGCCAGTGAACCCCAAACCGAGGTGAGTTTCGAATAAGGTCCCAGTACGTTGATTTCCCCTTTATAAGATGGCGAGATCTCTAACGCGGTTTTGAAGTGTTCCGAGGCCAACTCTACATATTCGGGATAATATGGTATCTGGTTCTCTATCATTGGACCCTCATGCTTCTGGTATGCAACACCCAGCCAATAGTGAGCTTCCTGGCTATTCGGGTCCAGAGATACAGCCTTATTCAAAAGATAAATTCCCACATCGACCGGGTTATATGTGGTCGAATCCGGCAGCTTCCAGCCCTTCGCACCATCGATATTCTCCTTGATTACCCGTTTTCCAGCTTCGAGATAGTTTTCAGGAGATGCCCCTTTTCTCTCAATCATTTTTTCATGTCTTGAAATCTCCGCCGACAATCCTTTTTCCTTATCTTTGTAATCCAGGGAAGACCTTAAAGACCCCGAATAATAAGCCACCAGAATAACTACTAAGGGAACTATAAAAATAAGGAATAAAACAATGACCAGATTTTTTTTATCCATTTTTCACCTTTTAAACCTGTATTAAAATTATAATTTTCTACTACGTAGTTGTAAGCATAATAAGAACAAACCGAAAACAGTAATTTAACTGGAGGGCGCTTCAATTTCTTCACTCGCTTAGTCTATAGATTATCTCAAGTATATGATTTTCCTTGTTAATTGCATTGCATTCGAAGTCACTCGAATGAAGTATATGCCGGAAGGAGCGGATTTATCTGGTGTCCAGGAATAGAATGTGGATCCGGTAATCCGAGTATCCGGAGATCCGGGTCGATCGAACGCTCCAACACTCGAATACTCTAACTCTCTAACCTTCCTGCCATTAATATCAAAAATTTCAATCTGTAAGGGCGTTAAATTTAACGCCCCTATGACATCAATATGAACAACCGAATTAAACGGATTAGGATAACATAAAATGTCGAACTTGTCAGGGATAATTATCTCGTCAGCAACTCCAGTCCCCCCGGTCCAGCGTGCTTTGAACGCCAGCGTTGAATCAAGGTACTGGTAGCCGTTTTCCACCGAAGGTTCGATCTCCGAGCCCTCATGCCACTCGTTCCATGAGGTGATTAGAATGAAGTTCGGGGAAGCAGCAACGCACACATCAAAGCGGGTTTTATAAAATACTCCATCGAGTCTCTCAACCGTTGCCCCGGGATCCCGAATTATCGTATCGCAGTACCCGGGGAGCATCGTAGCGCAGAAAATCTTGTGCGTCATGGAGCTCCGCAGTGAAGCCTGGGTGTAAGTGAACAGCAGTTCATCTACAGGCGTATCCAGCGGGTTGTAGGTGTGGCACCCATCAAAGATATCCAGGTAGATTGGACTGAAGGAATCACCGATGAGGATACAAGGGACGCTCAGATTGTCCACCACATACTGCCAGTCATCGGGGGACATGAGTGAGATTGGATAGCCATACACGAAGACCACTGGTAAGCCATCTAAAATTAAGAAGTTCGGATGCGAAGAATAATTGACAAGCACATAATTTAATTGATATAAAAAAGCATCAGGGCGGAGTGTGTCCAACACCGCATCTATCCCACAGGATTCCAGGTAAACCGAGAAAAGCATGTCAGTTCCCTCGGCAGCGTGAAGTATCCTTCCGAGTGTAACATCTTCATGCGAACCTTCTCCCCACCATGATACGATAAATACATCGATGCCGTAATCCAGACCCCATGCGATGTGCTGGCGAATGATGGCGGTGTCCCGTGAGTCGTAGTAACCCAGCAGGGGTTCATGTGTGGATGCGTAATGATTGAAGGGATCCCAATGGAACCAATAACCATGCGGACCCGTGGGATTTCCGTACCATGGGTAGTAGAATGCCATGAAATATTGGGGCGTCACCCAGGGGTCTGTACCCAGGCTTATGGGACCTCCTTCTGCTAGAAAACCCTGCGAAACGTAAAACTCCCTGCGGTTGGTGGGATCCCCCGGTGTGGAACCGTAATTGCAGTACTCTAGCATGGGGTATGGCGGCATCTCACCATTCATGTTTGTCACTCGCACCAGCACATTTCCCCAATCGCCCTTCGTGGAGACCATAGTCACGGAATCGGGGATATCCAGCATAACGCAGTGGTAAGTGACAGCGACCATTTTCGTATCCGGCTTGGTGATGTGGAACACGTGGATGTCCGCCGCCCCGGACGAGTCGATTTCAACCGTGTAGTCCACCGCTACTATCATAGCGTCCGGGAATTCGAGGCTTGCCCAGTCGGAGGTTGTCTGGAAGTAAATGTCGAGCTTATATCCGGAAAGCTGAGGGAAGACGAGGGATGTTGAGATTAATACGAAAATAAAAATCAATGTAATTATTTTTAGGTTCATATTACTGGACTTATTTTACGGATTAAAAATATTGTCGTATTCATCCTCAATAATTTTTACTTCTTTTTTAGTTAGAGGTTTAAATTCTTTGGTTTTCGCTCTTTTTGAAAGTTTACCTTCTCCCTGGTACAAAAAACTCATTAAAAGAGAAATCATATTATCCGGCATTTGAAATTGCTCTTCAAGAAACACCTTCATTTTATCATAATTTCTTAGGTAATTTATCTCTTCAGGTATAGTAACATCTATTGTCTGCTGGATACAACTGTATAGGAATTCTGCTTGTTTCGTTGCATCAAAATAGCGATAAAGATCGATGGTATGGTTAAGTACCTCTATGTTTTTTTCAGGTGTGGGTTTCCATTCAATTAAATCCAGACGGGGGAAAGAGAAAGCCTCGAGTACCTCTCTGTATTCATCAATTTTCTCTAAGATCACAGATGATACAGGGAAAATCATACCCTTTTGTGTAAAACCCATTTTGGCCAGGATGTGATGTATAAAATAGCGATGAATACGCCCGTTTCCATCTTCGAAAGGATGAATAAAAACAAAGCCAAATGCGATCAAAGCAGCAGCCAGAACCGGATCATAATTAGATTTCCGGAGTTTGTTGTTCATTGTTATGAGACCCTCCATTAATAAGTCAAGATCATCTGGTTTCGCTGAAATATGATCAGGGATCGGATTGAGTGTAACCCTATCACGTTCACCCACAAATCCTCCGGCGTTTCGCCACCCCATTTTTATGAACCGATTATTCTCGATAACGATCTGTTGAAGCCTTAATAATTCATTCTTTGAAATTGGGTATTTCCCAGCTTCCCCTATAGCTTTTCCCCATCTTTGAATTCTAGTCTGAGGGGGAGTTTCGCCTTCAATAGTATAAGAAGCTTTTGAGTCCTTCAAGATTAAAAATGAAGCTGCGCGCATCAATATATCTTTGGGTATCTTCTCCAATAATGAGTCGGTTTTCAGGGAAAGTTTCAAAGAAAGGAAATTTTCCAATTTGTCGGTTTTTCTAATTATCGGACAGAAATTACGAACACCAGGTAGATTGTTTCTAATGCGATGTCTTCCGGAGTTTTGGGATGGCCCCGGGTATTGCAGGTACGGATCAATTAACTCAACATACTCGGCATTTTTAATATCAGGGAATGCAACCTTTTTCCCCAACAGCCATTCATATAAAAACCAGATCTTCCTGCTATACTTGCCGGTAGGATCTTTGATTATTATTTCTTTGATCTCAGTACTTTTTACTTTTTCAAACAAAGCCTTAAGAACGCCTAACTCGATGCCTTCATATTTTAAGGCAAATGTAAGATGATCATACAAATCGTCCCGCGGTTTATACCGGGGAGTAAAAACACTCCATTCATCTGAATCATAACGTCTGTGTTTTGCACTGATTAGTGAAAGCCGATCAGGAAGGGGAACTTTCAGGTTATATGCATTAATCAGAGCGCTATAGCCAGCTAATAGTCCTTTTTCGGGGGCGAAACGGCCATGAAAAACGGCAATTTCTTGTGAAAAACGCTTATTTTTCATTACTTTTTGTGAAATATAGTAATTTATCTGGTTTTTTTATGAATAATGTTCATGTATTGTGAAAAACAGTTATTTATTACATTATTTATGAAAAAGCATATTTATAATTATAAATTTATGAAAATCTAAAATAATGTCAAGTTATTTCTTTAATATATTGCCTAAAATTTATTTTTGTGAAAAACGATCACTTTTTATGAAAAATAATTACAAATCGATAATAATATGAAAAATTTTAATATTAACCTAAAATTATGAAAAATTGTTATAGTTTCAATGGATTTATTTCAAATAAACAACTTTATTCGCTAACGAATTTTCTCCCATGACCACATTAATGAAATAGACACCTGAGGGAATTACAGCCTCGGGTGACCAGGATAATAGTAGGGAACAGGGAGCAGGATACAGGGAACAGAGAGGAGTAAGGTTTTCAACCATCTTCCCAGTTATATCGAAAATTTTAATTTGGTTTTGTAGGGATAGATTATAATCTGTCCCTACCCCAGAAATTTCAATAGAAATTGCACAATTAAACGGATTGGGATAGGCGATAATCTCAAAATTCTCTGGCTTAAGCAGCCCCTCATTAATCGCACCTCCCGGCGTATATTCATAAGCGCCAATATCATATCCTGCTCCCACCGGTCGCGGGTTACCCTCAAAATCAACAGTTGGCGCTCCTCCTGCGGCTCCACGGTCCACCGCGGGACTCCATGAAGGCAGGTGAAGATCATAAACTGATGGATTGATGAACAAAGTATCAAGGTCAAACACTACGAGCGAGTGCGCATCCTGACCGCTGTAAGCCGTCCAGTCACCCGCTTCGACTTCTGTAAGCGAAAATTCATCCGTATAACCAACAGCTACAGCGCGCGAACCGTCATCCGTGTGAAAAATATTATAATCACCATGGTAATTGGAGGTGCCCATCAACTCGAACGCCAGGCAGATATTATCGCCACCCGCGAGAATGCAGTTGTACATGTAAACTTCATCCCCAGGGTTCTCGATCCAGAGGACGTATGTCTCCGAGTCGAAGAAAGTGCAGTTTGTCAGGTACGTTGTACCCGGGTCGCCATCCCAGTCGATCTCCGTGATCGAGCCTGAAGCGTCGTACCCGATGCAGTTGACCAGGCGGACTTCTTCCTGCCAGAGTTTGTAGCAGCCGTTGTCGCAATCATAGGCGAGGCAAGCATTCAGGGTGGTATTTCGAGCGCTTATGTCGAAGCCGTCGAACACCCCGTAAGCGGTGCAATTGTTAAGCACATAATCATGCTGGTCACCGTGCCCGAACGCGAAGCCGTCCACATTTTCACCAGGAGATCGACCAGTGTGCGCAATACAGTCGTTCAGGGTCCCGTTGTAACACGGGTCACCTCCGGAGGGTGAGGCATCGAAACCGTAAAGGTCGAAATGATGCATCAGTACATTATTCAGGGTGAAGTCGTGAGCGCCATAAGCGAAGCCTATCCCGTACATTACATCGTGAACTTCGCAGTCCCAGATTTCGGTAAAACCTCCACTCTCAAACCACATTCCGTTCCCATACCAGTTGCAGACCTCAAGTCCGATTAGTTTTAAATATGAAGAGCCAACCACCAGCCCATTTTCAGCCTCGACGCCAGTACCATCAAGAACCGGGGATTCGCCCGGATAGGCTCTAAAAATAATGTAGTCGTCAGGAGGCGTCCCGCTTGTTCCAATATAGACATTCTCATTATAGGTTCCCTCGCGGATAAACACGGTATCTCCAGCAGCGACTTCATCTGCCGCATGCTGGATAGTTGCCCAGGGTAATCCCATTGTCCCGGGATTCGAGTCGCTCGCTGAGGGATGACCAACATCCACGTAGTACGTGCTTGCATTTAGTATTGAAATTGCTGCAAACAACATAAACGGGATAAAACCTCTCACATACGGCATTTTAAAGTGAATCAATTATACTCCTTAAATATAATAAGATATAGTTTAAATTAACTTTAAAAAATCAGACGGGGTAAGAATTTTGACGTTTCTATATTCTGTCAAATCCAGAAGATGAGAGTCCCCTGTTATAACAAAATCCGCTTTTGATTCGATAGCACACTCCAGAATAAAATTGTCATAGATGTCTTTTTTTATCAAATGAATTTTCTTACAGGGAACAACAACATCGGATAACACCCTAATTTCATCAATAACTAAATTAGGTATAGCTGATTGATATTTGAATTTTTTTCCTATTAATACTTGTTTGGTTTCATTTAAAATGAACTCTGAAACTGCAAATTGGATTTTCCCCTCGATTGCAAGCCCTAGAATGTTTCGGGGATTACCACCAAATACTATGGCCGAAATGAGAACGTTTGTGTCTGGGACTACTTTGATCACTTCTTATTCTTAACCCTGGACCGAATTTTCTTTATCTCTTTTTCGACATCTTCTTCCTTTAGATTGAACTTATTAACCTGCTCTTCCCCAAATGCAAAAACTCTTTTCCACTTACTTTTTCGCTCAATGTAAAGCCTTGCAGCTTCCCTGATTAATTCCGAACGTGTTCGCGATTCTTTACGAGCAAGTTCATCGATTTCTTTCAACAAGTCTTTTTTGAATGATATATTCACCGTACTGGTACTCATTTCTTTTCTCCTCTTATTATATTCCTACAAGAAAAATATACAAACTTTGTATGTGTGCAACAAAAAAAAAATAGGAAATACTTTCAACATCCTTGCCCCCTTGTAAATAGATTATCTTCACTGGTTTTTCTAATTCTAAATATACATTATAGTCGTTCAAACTCAAGCATTTAATACTTAATTTCCACATTTCACCCGTCATATTTGTATGCTTTTATAGCACTACCGCGCCCTGTTTCAACAACCGTATTCTCTGGTAAGACTCCTCGATCCTTTCTTCTGTTATTTCGCCATCACCGATTAAATTCTTGATCACATTAATCGCCTGCTCAGCAATATCCGCGCTGTACTCGGACGAATTGTTAGAGAATAACAGGATATCCACACCAGCTTTTATTGCCAGCTCGATAGCAGTTTCGAAACCGAAGTTCTCGACGATAGCCCCCATCTGCATATCATCCGAGATAACCACGCCATCGAAATCGAGACTATCCCGCAGGATACCCGTGATGATGTTTTCCGAAAGCGTGGCTGGATAATTAGGGTCAAGGTGAGAGTTAAAGATGTGGGCTGTCATCACTGCATCGCAATCCCCCGCACTGATTATATTTGCGTATGGCTCTAACTCGACCGCCGACCATGTTTCTGTTACATCTGCCATCTCCATGTGTGTATCCTCCGTAGAACTCCCATGCCCGGGGAAATGCTTAACGGTGCAACGGACGCCCCTGTCATGGTGCTCTTCGATGAAGATGGAAGCATGAAACGTAACGGTATCCTGGTCTGCGGAGAAGCTGCGCTCGTAATGCCCGATCACCGGGCAATCGGGGTTCACGTTGAGATCCACAACTGGCGCGAAGTTCATGTTTATCCCCATCTCCTGGAGAGTGGCAGCTATCACTCCCGCCCAATAGTGTGTTGTGTCAGGATCATTTACATCACCCAGATGCTGGTGCGAAACCGTTGCAGGAAAACCATAACTTTCCTTGAGACGGGTGATAATCCCCCCTTCCTGATCGATAGCTACAAGGAGGGGGATAGTGTCCAAATCCTGAAGGTCGCTAACTAATCCCGAAAGCTGTTCCGGTGACTCGATATTTCGCGGGTACGATACCCCGTCAGGTACATCCAGGTCATAGAGCACAACACCACCGATGTGCAGTTCCCGAATGTCAGATCTAACGTGGTTTGTATCAGTTAACTCTGTTCCCCGGAACCCGATCATGACCATTTGTCCGATCTTGAAGTTGAGGATTTCGTCTTCCGGTTCAGATTCGGTTGGGGAGTTTGAACAGCCTGCCAGGAGCAGAATTAAAAGTGAAATAATTACTAAGAATATATTTGTAACTCTTAAAGTCATTTTGTGCATGAAGCTTCTCCTTTTTCTGAACATTATCCCCTATAATGAACAAAATTATATAAGATTGTCCAGTATAAATATTCAATTTCTTTGGGATAAAATAATAGCGCGCGAATGACGCGGATGTAACGAATTTTCGCGGTTAATTCATAGAAAAGATTTATCCCATTATTGCAATAGATATTCGTGTATATTGTCATTTCATTGTCAAATAAGCCTTTACCAGGAATACCCTTTGTACAAAAAAGTGCATTCAATGACCACTTTTTTCTGTTAAATGTACTCTGTTATCTGTAATCTAAGCGTTTCCAATGATATGTTGAATATCAATTGCATTTTCTGGGTTTAAAACATTTCATTTGGGACACACCCCACCGCTTCGCGGCCCCCCCCCTCTCAAGAGGGGACTTTTATGGAAATATATTACAAGACTTATTATCGCTTCTTGGTTATTAGTTGATTAATTGGTTTTTACTTTCACTTCTCAAATCCTAAATCGTTGATCGATATTCGTTATTCAATTTTGCCTCTATCCCTCTACGGTTCTCCATGCCGAATCTCCACATTGTATCCTTTAAGATCCACTTCCTTGGAGATAACATAATCACCGGCAGCGTCAACATTATGCACCGAATTTGCTTTCATAATCAGCGTTCCTCCTTCGGGCACATTTGTTAAACCCTCGTCAAAGTCTCCGTGGGGGTTGTTCGGCGAGCCGTCACCCGGAGTACCGGAGTTACCTACGAACCTGACTACGCTATCTGGAGCAACAAAAACATTATGCCCCTGGTCCTCTGTTAAATTCAATGGTACATTATCCAGGGTGTACCAACCATCGCTGCCGCCATCCCAACCCATATTCATTCTGAACTGCCGGTTCGGGTCTGTGGCTTTGTTGTAACCAAAAATCACCCATGAGTGTCCGCCTCCATCGGGGATAGAACCGCGTATTTGCACAGGACGCGACCAAAGGAGCTCTGTAGTTATGGAGTCTTTATTAACCTCAATATAATGGGCGTCCGGATCGTAATCGAACCGGGGAATAATCACACCGGGTACGTCATAAGTATTAGCTGCAGAACCATTTATACCATAATCCATATTCACAGCCAGCCCAAGATGGTAACTCAGCTTTGCCATTTCCAGGTTGGATGCAGCGCTTCCCGGATGGTCCCCCATGATGCCGTAATTGTAAGAATGCGAAGAAAGGTTTTCTTCCAGGTGCACTGTGTCGACATTCATGGCGTTCCACAGGGCTTCGAGGGCAGTCAGGTAAGCAGCGGAAGTATCGATCGCTTCAGCAGAGCCATACAGGCTGCTGTCCCATCTGCCCCTCATCTGGAGTTGGCCCCCACCTGTTGCTACCCACTGAAGGCGCTGCCTGAAACCTCCGGTTGTATCTATTCCGGGGTCATCCGCTAAATTTTGCGTCAGCCAGACATTATTCCACTTGTAAATATAGTCCGTGTTCACGATGCCTGTGCCGTTGGGCGGCCATTCCCAATAATACATAATTTGCGCTGTCGCAGTCGCTACGCAACCCACAACGCAGGTGTCGGGAGTCAACGGATTGTGAGTCAGTGTGGGGCAATAGTGCCAGAAAGGACTGTGTTGCCCCCACTGGCAATTGAACAAAATGCTCATACTGTCCGGGTTCGACAGGGGGCTTTCAGAACTGGCTCTTTGGGGGGGTATTCTTCCGGAGCTTAATTCTCTCCAGATTGCCTCACGGGATGCGAACTCTTCCAAATATTGCAATACCAGGGTATCCCCAGTATCTATTCCCGTCTTGTAGAAGTTTCTCCTGCCCGAGATTTCGTCAAGAATGTACTTATAATTTGGATTATCAGTATCATAATCACTGTGTGGATTGTAGTAGTAAACCGGGTAGAGCAAATTATCTGCTCCACACAGACAGAACCCGCTATCGTTGAGATGGGCAATATAAGCAAGAGTTTCACTATCAACTATGTAAGGTTCCATTGACTCTACAACAGCGTCCGGACGGGCATTCGCGGTTACATTCTGCACCCAGGTCTGAACCGCTTCCCGAACATCCCGCTCTGCAAGTTTTTCCGCACGAACATTATTCAAACTAACTGCAAACATCAGGATTATTAACAAGTGGAATTTAAAATTATTTTTCATTTTTCTCTTTCATTTCTTCAATCGCTAATCGTTAATCATTATTCGTCAATCATTTTTTCATCTATCCCCCTACGGTCCTCCATGTCGAATCGTCGCATTATAACCCCTAAGTGTCAGTTCTTTGTTAATAATCAGGTCGCTTCCCGGGGTGAAGGTATTTATTGAACCAGCTTTAAATATCAGGGTGCCTCTATCGGGTAGGGTTGGATCACCGAGTGCAGCCTCGATGTTTTCGTGTGGGCTATTGGGGCTGCCATCACCCGTGTCTGCTGCTCCTACAAATCTAACAACATCCTCCGGCGCGATCAAAACAGCATGACCTTGCCAGAAATCGAATTCAGGAGTTCCATCGCCATCAGTATCGATGCTGTCGCAGGTGTACCAGGCTGGCGCGCCTCCCCATCCAAGGTTCATCAGGAATTGCCTATCCGGGTCGGTGGCTTTATTGTAACCCATAATAACCCAGATGTGGCTTCCCGACCCGCACTCTCCTTTAAAGGTGCAAGGTCGAAGCCACTGCATTTCCAATGTCATCGAGTCAATATCCAGCTCTGCCCAGTAAGCATCCGGGTCATATTTGAAATGGCTGGATAAAGCTTCCGCAGCATGCGGAGAATGTGAACTGGAACCCATTATCCCATAAGACATCCCAACTGATACCCCAGAATGGTACGAAATCTTGGCAGCTTCGGCGGCACTCGCATCTGGGGGATCCCCATGACTATCCTTTGCAATTGCCCAATTATACGAAGCTGCTCCGAAATTCACCCGGCAAAACGTCGAATCACGGTACATTTTCCCCCAGAGGGAATCAAGAGCATTTAAATAACCAGGGTTCTCATTAAGGGTCCTGGCTGTGCCATATACGGAATTATCCCAATACCCTTTCATCTGGAGTTGACCTCCGCCAGTAGAAACCCACCTGAGACGGGTATCCCAACCTACGGGAATCCCCGGATCAGCTGAGAGCGTCTGAGCAATCCACGTATTCCTATATCTGTAAACATAATAAAGACTATCCTTGCCTTCACCGGCATTTGGCCATTTCCAGTAGTATAAAACTTGAGCTAAAGCTGTAGCGCCGCAGCCAACAACTGTATGTTCATCTTCCCCGGGGGTAAGTTCAGGGCACTGGTCATTATATGGGGAATCCTGGTTCCAGGTGGAAGTTAAAGGTACTCTCATCGACTCCGGAACAGCAAGAGTACCCATACTGCGCTGAAGCCTCCTGGGAATCCTCCCTGCAGTTAAATCCATCCAGAAGGTATCTCGCCGTGCAAGAAAAGACTGATATTCCCTAACCTTGGGACTACCTTTATCCAGGAAATCTCTTAAAGTTAATGTCCTTGAGGATATCTCATAAAGCACATCCTGGTAGTCAGGGATGTCGGGATCGTATTCCCCAGTTGGGCTATAAAGATACACCGGTAAAACAATATTGTCTGCGCCGCAAAGGCAGAAACCGCCATTCCATAAATGAGCTATGTAAGCCATTGTTTCACCCCCGGTTACAAATGGTTCCATAGATTCAATAACGGCATCCGGACGGGCATCAGCAGTAACATAATTAACCCACGTCTGCACCGCTGCCCGAATGTCTTGTTCCGGAAGCTTTTCCCCATGTAAGGTCACCACTCCTGTTATGCAGATCAAGAACCAGGGAATTATATATCTTAATATTTGTTTATATCTTATTCTCATAGTACTTTCTCCATTTACTATTGCAACGCAACAAGTACCAGGATTAAACCCTGACCTCTTTCGAGGGAGCTCATCGCTTTCCCGAGTATCGCCCCCTGTGACTTTTCATAATTCCCAACTTTCATGGCATGCCCGGGAATTCCGGATGTCGTGAGAAGGTCACCCGGCTTGATCGGACCGCTCGAAGCATCCGCCCAGCAATACACTCGCCCGCTTAATGCGACAGGATAATCGCCATCGGCTATCGTTCCATCATGCCCCATGAGCATACCGGGATTAACACCACCAGCTCCACTAATAATGCCTGCCACCCTGCGGTCATAGGCACTCTCACTGACAATAAGCTTGCCCGGATTTCTGTCATCTATACATACGACCATCCCAGGTTCAGGTTCTTTTTCCAATTCGAATTGCTCCGAGAGGTCTGCTCCTCCTGCGATCTTCAATACATCAACCTTAGCGGTTCCATTAACATGAAAAACCTCCTGTGGACTTGATGTGCCAATCCCTACTTTTCCTGATGTATCCACATGCACAAAAGCATTTATATGCGTATTACTCATATTCGACTGGTTTATATACAGGTCTTGTCCGAGTGTTTGAATTTCATTGTTATCAAGGTGGAGACCAGCGGTACCGGCAGCGTTAAGGATTTGCAATACTCCTGAACCCACACTGCCGTCAGCGTCAGCGTCCGAGCGGAACCGCCCTTCGCCAACTACTTCAAGGTTTTTGTCAGGAACAGTTGTACCAATTCCAACATAACCAGTAGAATCATCCAGAGTTAATTTTGAGTACCAATCAGATCCACTAAAGTAATCAAAACTTAAACGTTTGAAACCCGTTGAATAATGCATCCGCCATTTATTGTTATCGTTATATTTGACGACTATATCTGCCCCTCCTCCTTCCCCGTCCATAGTAAGGGTGGGATTAAAATCGTCGATTCGAATGCCGGTGGAAACGACAGTGTCATTGACTGTCAATTTCCCATCAGCGCTTAAGTTGCCATCGATGTTTAAGTTGCTACCCACACCAATGTCTCCATCTACGCTTAAATCTTCGGATATATAGACCCCACCCCCTAGAAATGCTGCGGTATCTCCTGCTGCTACGCTAACGGCATAGACACCATATTCGCCATTTCCATAATTGGTTCCATTTATAATTAAGCCACTGCTTCCTGGAGAGTCTATTAACATACCCGCTTCGGCAGGCGAATCGATGACGATTCCGTTGCTGCCGGCATCGCGGACAACGATCCCGTCATCTCCCGCGTCCTGGATAACAATGCCTGTATCCGGATCCCCTTCTCCGGAATGATCGTGGATGAAGATACCGCGACCCGTTGTCGCCATTCCAGATATCTCGATCCCATCGGATCCGGGATTAAATACATACATACCCCTGTTTGAGGCTGTGGCAACAACTATACCGTTATCTCCCGGGGCGTTCACATAGAGACCGTTATCACCCGCAAGGTCTATATAAATCCCTTCGTCTGCAGTATTCTTTATCTCTATACCATCATCCGCGATGTTTTGTATCTTTATCCCGTCCCGGGAAGCGGTTGATACGCTATCAATGATAATTCCATTTTCCCCGGGGTTTTTAATCAGTATTCCCGAGCTGTCGGGTTCCTTGATATAAATGCCTTCCATCCCGGAGCGGTACACTCTTATGCCGTATTCATTTGGATAAGTGATGTTCACGCCATTCAGCCCGGCATAGGCAATGTTTACACCGTGTTCTCCAGCGACATTTACCCACACTCCATTATCGGCTGCCCTTCCAACATACACGCCACTCGCATCAGTAGAATCAACGAACACGCCATGAAAATGAGAATCTATCAGCCTAATCCCATATTCACCCGAGGTCTGCACAAGGATACCATCATCGGAAGCATTAGCAATATGCAGTTTGGCGAGGGGAGTCACCACTCCAATTCCCACGTTACCTGGAAGCGCGTTATAGATATGGTTCCCGTTAACTCCCCAATCAGCGTCCAAGCCCGAACCTTCATAAGCGGTGGCATCGACCTTCATAATCTGGTCACCTATTACCGTTAGGAGAAAATCGGGATCGGTATCTGTGGGCACATCACCAACGAAGAGACTCTGAGTAATATTAACATCACCAAGGAAGTTACCAGCCCAGCCGCCGGAATTCGTAACTCGAATACCATCATTTGTGGAATTGGTTACTGAGATACCATGGGTTCCGGAGGAATCTATTCGCACTCCAGCCCAGCCGGCATTATTTACGCGTAATCCGAATTCAGCAGCGTCATCGATGATTATGCCCGAAGTCCCGGCGCTGTCTATTTGAACGGCTTCGTCGCCGGAATTAATTACTCTAATCCCAGTCAAGTTTGAGTTTAATACCGATATTCCGTGGGTTCCAGACGAGTCGATACGAACGCCTGCCCATTTGGCGTTATTGATTCTCAAGCCGTATTCCGAAGCCCCGTCGATAATTATACCTGACGACCCTGTACTGTCGATTTGAATCCCGACACCCCCAACTTCGTAAATACCAATTCCATCATCTGCGATATTGAATATCTCAACCGCATCGTCTGTAGAATTGCGGATGCTGAGTCCGTCACTGCTTCCGTAAACTGCGAGTCTCGCGGTAGTTGCCGGGGTGCCGATTCCAACATTTCCCACATCACTCTGGTAAACCATCGAAGCTTCGACAGAGTTTGTGCCGTCCCACCTTGCGAGGTAATTGTCCGTGCCGGTGCCGCCAAGACCGTGCGGGGTAGTAATGTCGTACGAGCCGTCAGCATCCTCGGTGATGTCTATCGAACTGTCGCTTGAGCGGAGCAGGGGTTGGTAACTGCCGTCCCGGTACAGGTTAGAATAGAGTGATCCCGCCACTACGAATCCCCTGAAGAAACCCGCGCCGTTGAAATATCCCGCCCAATCGTGCGCCTGGTTCACATAGATCCCGGCATACCCGGCTGAATCAACGTAGATTCCATGCCATTCTGCGTTGTCTATATGGATGCCTATGCTGTCCGACTCACCCACTTTTAAACCGATCTTATCGACAGCGTTCACATGCAGTTTCGCGGTGGGGGTCTCCTCCCCGATGCCCACATTTCCGACAGGGACCGAGTACATATTCGCGCCCGATATCTCCCAATCTCCATCCGCGCCGCCAGCGCCGGCGTCCACCGCCGGAACCCAGAATGTGCCGTTCCACTTCAAAACATCCCCCGGGCTGAGACCGACATAGGTTACGTCTCCAAGCTCCCAAAGCGCAAAGTTCGATAAGTCAACAGTATCTGCATAAATCGCTCGAAAGGCATACGGCGAAGAGGTTTGACGAACTCGCGGAACAAGCGGATCGCCATCCACTACTATTCGAAGGAAATAACTTGTGTCGAAAGGCAGGTTAAGGGGCTTTATCGAACCCAGAACCACAGAGAACAAACCCTTTTTAACCACTACCGAATCGTGAATCTCCGTCCAGAGCGTTTCACCTAAAGCCGCGGTCCTGTAAAGCCCGAAGGTTACCTGGACAGTGTCATTTATTCCTACACCATCCGAATGGGTAAGCTTTCCCTGATAAGTCATGAGATGGGGAACGGAGGCGAGCAGGGACGAATGATGATCAACGATTAACGTTTGAAGAATTACGAAGGCGAAAAATACTAAAAGATATCGTTTCATTTGGCAACTCCTTTTTAAATAGTTGTTTTTTTCTTCTTCTGCATTCGTTTTAATCTAATTAGATTTCATACTATGGCAATAGGATTTGTATCACTTTTCAATATATTTTACTTCGATCCAGAAAGAAGCAGCGAAAGTTATATTGTTCAAATTACGTCTTATTATATGAAAATAAGAAATTTAGTCTCACTTAGGCCACACTTGAAAGGAAACAAAATGAAGAATTGGATACCGAATAACATTATAAAAACCTGTTTGATGGTTTTGGGTTTTATTTCTCTTTCACTTTTCTCAAGCGCGGCTTATTCTCAGGTAGAACTCGGCTATCCCATAGTCGATACCGGGCAGGAACTTTGCTATAACAATGAAGCTGTGATATCCTGTCCGTCACCTGGCGGGTCCTTCTATGGTCAGGACGCGCAATATGCAGGGAATGAACCATCATATACACTCAGCGGGGATGGGCTTACCGTTTACGACAATGTTACTGGTTTAACCTGGCAGCAAACCCCGGACACTGAGGGCGATGGCGACATCGACATTTACGACAAACTCACGTGGACGGAGGTTCAGGCTTACCCGGCGGTTTTAAACGCAGAAAGTTATGGAGGTTTCAACGATTGGCGGGTGCCCACCATCAAGGAGCTTTATTCGCTTATAAAATTCAATGGTCTTGATCCCAGCGCGCCTGGAGATTACTCTTCGCTTATTCCATTCATGGATTCGACCTATTTCCAGTTCGCTTACGGCGATACCCTCAACGGAGAACGGATAATCGATGTGCAATACGCCTCCTGCAACCTGTACGTTGATGGTGACATGGGTGGAGGTGGAAAGCTGTTCGGGGTGAACTTCGCAGACGGCAGGATAAAGGGATATGGCTTGACAATGCCCGGAATGGGCGACAAAACATTTTTGCTGCTTTGTGTCCGGGGCAATACCGAATATGGTGAAAATAATTTCGCAGACAATGGCGACGGCACAATAACCGACAGCGCTACGGGGCTGATGTGGCAGAAGGGGGATAGCGAAGCCGGGTTGAATTGGCAGGATGCCCTGGATTACGCTGAAAATCTTAATTTGGCAGGCTATGATGACTGGAGGTTACCGAACGCAAAGGAACTGCAGAGTATTGTCGATTATACACGAGCGCCTATTACCACAGCTTCCGCGGCAATCGATCCCATTTTCGACTGCTCATCGATCACTAACGAGGCGGGAAGAACCGATTGGCCGTACTTCTGGACGAGCACATCGCATGTGAGCCTGTTATCCGGCGACGCTGCGGCTTACGTATGTTTTGGCACAGGACCCGGCTGGATGAGGTTGATGGGCAACACCTATTACTCCTATGTCGATGTCCACGGCGCGGGGTGCCAGAGAAGCGAGCCAAAAAGCGGCTCTCCATCCAGCTACCTGGTCGCTCCCGGCGCGGTCGATTCCCTCGGAAATCCCGTTTATGGCAGAGGACCCCAGGGGGACGTGATTAGAATATACAACTATGTACGCTGCGTCAGAGAAGGACTGAGTACATCCGTGGGTATAGGCTACTCCAGCCAGATGACCCCCGAGTTCGAACTACTCCCCAATCAGCCTAATCCATTTAACTCATCCACCAATATTATAATCAGCTGCAACGAACCGAACACCGATACGGGAAGCATAGAGATATTCGATTTAAGTGGAAGAAAGATACGCTCTTTATCCCTGTCTTTTTCTAAAAACACAAACATCCAAAAAATAAACTGGGATGGGATTAATGATGCAAATGAAGAAGTCAACTCCGGCGTGTATTTTTATGTTGTAGATATTGGCGGAATAAAACGATCAAGTAAAATGTTGTTTATTAAGTAATTCTTAAAGCCACACCTGTGCCAAAATTGTCTGTAATAAACAGAAATTAATTGCTTTTTTTGTCTTTATCATTATTTTGTCATAAAGAAGATTAAAACTTAAACACTCCAACAGTTATTAATAATGATAGAAATTAAATACTCACTCATTATTGAATCTACCGAAGACCCTAATTTTTTCTGCTTCTATTCACCAGAATTAGAAGGTTTTACGGGCGTTGGTCACTCCATCGAGGATTGTTTATACAAAGCCAAGTTTGGTATGGAAGAACATGTGGCTTTATTAAGAGAAAAAGGATTACCTGTACCTGAAGAAAACAAGAACCCTACAATTTTAATACAAAATGGTGAGCCTGAACCAGTAATGGAAAAGACTTGAATGAATTCTATCCTGTTCGTTTGAACTAAAATTTCATATACAGAGAGATACAAGGTCCGTAAATCCCCCCGATCATTATCCCATACATCCCCCCGTAACCTATACCGCCAAGGATACCTGTTCCGATGATACCAAAGAGTGCTTTGCCGGTATCAAAGTTGAAGTGGATGGTGTCGAGGTAATATGCTACGATGAACAGGGGCACAATAGACGCGGAGAGAATGACTGCGCCATCGAGAGCTCCGTATCCAACGCCTTTTAAGAAAGCTTTAAGCAGTTTAGGCTCTCCCTTCAAGATCTGCTTCGTAGTCCATTCGTTCATTTTAACGCCAATGTAAGAACCAAATGCAATCGATGGAACAGCTGTTAGAAGGTTTTGCGCGAAGGAGCCATGAATGCCAGATGCTCCTGTAGCTGCAAAGGTAAGATGCATAATCCCGATCGTACTCCCGGCGAGACCGCCTATCCATTTACCAGCCATTAAACAGCGATCCCTTCTAATATTGAAATCATCTAACCGTATGTCGGGCTGCGCCTGGGCTGCAGCAAGACGGGGAATAAATAATTGCTTATTACATGTCATGTTGAGGTCAAGGGTGAGATTTACCTGGGAAAATAAACTCGAAGCCATGATAAGGAGCAAGATGGGTAGCAAAACCAGTTTATGCATTTCAGTTTTAAATCTTGTTTTAATCATGATAAAGGGTTTCCTGTATTGCATTCCAATCGTTTTTCGACAGCAGGACCGCATTAGCCCTTTTCCCGATAATTTTAATAAGCTCATGGGAAGTAGCGATCTCCTCCAGGAGTCTGTATATTTTTGCTCCCGCTTCAGTTACTGTTAGCATTTTCATAAACTCACCTCTTTAATATAAATTAAGTAATTTATGCCGGTTTGGCAAGTAAAAATGAGAAGGGTAAATTTTATTTTCAAAAAAAACTTAATGGAATTGACTTTCATGGTAGTGTCTTGTAATTTTACAATATATTATCGGATTCAAGATATGATATCAGAAAAAAGCTGAAGAAACAATACAAAAAAATAACCACAATGTTTAGTGTATTTAAAGGGGTTTTCCCCCAACCTTTAACCTTTGCTGTTTCGAACATTACAACCGTCAACTGCTTTACGTTAATCGAATAAGAAAAAGGAGCAACCATGAAAATCCGATCACTGATTTTGTTAATAACAATACTTATCCTGACGCTGGCAATAGCCTGTTCACTTCCCCAGAAGATAGAGAACGAAGCGGAGAAGGTAGCCACGGCGAAAATCGATCTCGAGAATCCTGCTACGAAGTTCCTCGTAGAACTCGGGTTCCGTATCATGGAATTCGACCCGAACGTGGACGCCCGGCACGAGCCGCAGCTCCGCTACGACCTCGACGACCTGAGAGCTGAGGATGCTAAAATCACTCACTATTTCAAAACCAAGGAAGGGGATAAACTCTGGGCGGTAGAGGTAGGATTCACCGCTACCGATAGACGAACAAATAACGAAGTCCATGGCGTATCCATAATGCACTACGGCACTATCGACATAGGCTTGGCTGAGCTTGCAGCAAGCATGCCCACCGGAATGCCGGGAGATATGCCATATCCCGGTGGAACACCTTATCCTTCAACAACTCCTCCGCCCGGTTATGAAGAAGAAATGGGAGAAGAACCGGAGTCCGAAGGGATTCAAACCGAAGGCAATTTGCTTTACATCTATACCGGCTTCAACGATAAAGAGGTACTGAATATTCAGACAGCCGTGGAGAAGAACTTCAAAGCCATGAAGAGAATGAAAAGCATATCCAAAGCCATGAAGCTGTTTAAATAATTTCCACTATTTCAATCTCTTATTGTCGTCTGACAGAAGAAGGGAATTATTTCACTTCAATTTTTCTTGCTTCTATCTTTTATTATGTTTAATTTATAAGTATGAGCAGTTTTTGTCGAATTTGTCTATTTATTGCACTTCTGTTGGTTTTGAGTACCACCATACCTGCCGGCGCTCAAGAAGTCCTGGACATCTGGGATCTCGACGCTATAATGGACACCCGCTGGTTAAACGCTGAGACCCTCTGGACAGCGGACACATCTGTTTTAGACCCGATAGGTTTAAATTATGTCAATCTCTCCGTTGGCAAGATCGAGTTTTCCTCGTTTGGTGGGGACAGCGGTGTACTTCGTATTCAAGCATATTTCGCTTATCCTGCAGGTGGTACCGACCTGACCGCCCTGGTCATCGGGCACGGAATTCTTATGGGAAGTTCTATGGAGTGGACAGAGATATTTGCCGCCGCATTCGGATGTTACGCTCTCGGCATAAGCGGACCGGGATACGACGAATCCGAAGGAGCTCCCGGGTACGATTATCCCCAACTTTTAAACGCTTATCCAAATCCAAGGAATAGCCATCTTTACCAGTTCGGGTACGCGATGATGCGCGGTTTCACATACATGGAGAGTCTCCCTATGATTAACCCCGACTGGATGGGCACTCTCGGGTTCTCCAGCGGAGCGGATGCGGCGCTTCTCGCTAACGGCGTTGACCCCCGATGCGCATTATGCGTCGCTATCATTCCACAAACAGACTTCGAGTGCGGAGCCGCCGATTCAGGATGGATGGTTAATATCCTGGAAGAGAGCGGACTACCATCAGAAGATTCAAGCCTATACTATATGCAGCGTTACATCGCCCCTGTTCAATACACCGAATATTTTCACGGATTCAATGTTTTCATCTGCGGATCCCAGGACGAATTCGAACCACTTAACTGCCTATACTCAACCTACACTCTCCTGGATAGCGCAAACTCTAGACTGGAAATTGTGGGCAACTTCGACCACCATTGCTACTTCACACCCTATGGTCTCACTACCGATTACGATTGTTTCGATAATACCATAACCTTCTACTCCAAGATCCTGGGAACCGCAAACACCATCATTTTCAATCTAAGACACGGCATTCGTGTTCCTCAAATACCAACCGTAACGGCTACCATAGTTGGTGACAGTATAGAATTCATCGCGGAAGTGCCTCCAATTTTTCTTACAGCCAGAAACGTCAAACTTTGGATAAGCACGGATTCAGCATGGACATTCAATAGCATTACAATGGATTTTCACCTGGGGCTGCATTCATACTTCGAAAAAAAATTGCCGAATACTTCATCTTATTCTCTCGACAACCTGATATATTACGTTGAAGCCCGGTCCGGAGGGCTATGGCTTTCGTCCGTGCCGCACGTGCCCCCGGGACAGTATTTTAATATCCGCCCCTTCCCAAGGGATTTCTTCACAATGGGGATTGAGGAAAGAAGCATGTTACCGCCTAACTGGGAAATCACTGCTTATCCAAATCCTTTTAACACGATGTTAAAGATTGGAGTTGCCAATGTAAGGGCGTTGCATGTAACGCCTCTTCAAATAGAAATTTTTGATATCAAAGGGAAGAAGATTTTTCTTGACAATATTCCAAAAACACGATATCTTATCCAAAATTCATCTTATGAATTCACCTGGCAACCGACCGAAAACGTTGGTTCAGGTATATACTTTATTCGTGTTCATGCCGGCAGCAAAGAAATAACCCGGCGAGTGGTGTATCTGAAATAATATACAGGAGGTATCGATGTTAATAGGTGAGATACTAACCGAGAAAGGTTTTTGTCAGGAAAGCGATATAATAGGCGCTCTTGATCTGCAGCAAAATGGTGACAACAGGCTTCTCGGTCAGATACTTATTGCGATGGAGAAGATAAGTGAGGGTGATCTGCTCGTTGCATTAGAAGCCCAGTTGGACGAATAATTAACCTGATATAATCGGTTTTTATTCAGTTTAGTTGCATGAGTATAAACAAAACTCATTTCAACTGAATACTTGATGGTTGGAAGATTGGATGCAGGGACGTTTGGTTAAGACATCATTTATCAATTTACAAAAATCTTTTCTGCTATTTTTTTTTTGCGACTTATTTGCATATAGACCATATAATCTAATTTTCTGCGAAAATACATGATGACAGGCAGGGATGCCTGTCCATACAACGTGATCCCGACAATAGGCCGGATTAAGGGGGAGCAAAACCGATCAACCAGTTCAGCAGTATATTATCTTTACCAGACCACCATTCCGCGGACGTCAGGGGCTGGAGTACCTGTAGAAGTTACAATTAAATTAAACGTACTATCGTTGGGACATTTAAGCGTAATGTTGCCACCGGCTAGCGTTAGGATAGTAGTGCTTGTGTAAAGAGACGCTGTACCGCTTATTGGGGTCATCGTACCGCCTTCGGATTTATAACCCACCCAGGCGATATAGTGGTCGTTCTCAACAACATGTATAAAAGCAATATCTGCGGGAGAACCGTATGCTTCGCCTATAGTAATCGTGCAGACATTGTAATGTGGTATATCTATTGAAGTTGTTCCGCCACCACCGGGTAAAGAAAACCTGTCCCTTCTTGCAAAGCTTGCGCCGTGGATGCCATCGACCATATCAGCGTTCAGATTGATACATGCGTTGGTGGAGGTAACCGCCAATGGTGCAGTGCCGCCTGGAAGAGAGGATATTAGCTTTCCGGTGATCTCTACATCATCCCTTATCTTCAGGAGAGTGCCGCTCGATTCGATGGAGTCAACGATCAATTCGTCGGTTTTGAACTTGGAGCCGGAAACTATTGTGTCAGTTTCGTTGAGTATTTTATCAATATACAGGCTTCCGGTAATAGCTACATCCCCGACGAAGAAACCCGCCCAGTTATCAGCGCCATAACCAGCTATTCCATAAACTCCATAATTCTCACTTGTACCGCTTCCATCGTCAATGGCTATTCCGTAAACTCCACAATTGACGCTATCTCCGATAGCTTCACCGTACAGACCGCAATTTCTGGCTCCCGATCCCCCTTCTACATAACCATAAACACCAATATAATCATTTGTCCCTGAGGGGTAAACCTCACCATACACCCCAACGTATCCACCCTGACCGACTACTCCATATCCGAGATTGTCCGCTGAATTACATCGCCCTAGTACACCAAAAGCATTAGCTTCGGCTGTATTTACAAAAAGACCTACGGGTTCGTTCTCAGAGGTCGAGTTCACGACGTGCAATTTGTATTCCGGGGAAGTCGTACCAATGCCCGCGTTCCCAGCAGGTTTAGCGTACACATCATCCCCATCAATTCCCCAATCGTTATCAACTGCGCCTCCAGCTAAACTCTCGGCTACTGCCGCCCGGTAAGCATAGGGGCTTGCGGTCAATTTTACCCGCGGCTCGAGAAGGTCGCCATCCACAATTATCTGAAGCCAGTAAGTTGAGTCAAATAGTATATCTATTGGGTTCACAAACCCAAGCTGAACGTCGAACAACCCCTTAATTACCGGCACATTGGGTTGAATCTCCCCCCAGAGTGAATCGTCACCGGTCTCAGCGTTCCAGATACTAAACTTAATTTCAAGGCTATCGTTAATACCCACCCCATCGCTGCCGGTTAATTTGCCCTGGTAGCTCATCAAAGGAGGAACAGAGGCAATTGACAATGCAAAATTAGCAATTAGCAATGTGAAAATAAGAATCCAAAAATGAATATGGCTACCAAGAAAAATGTTGTTTTTCAACTTCATCTCTTACTCCTTTGTTGGCATTATTTCATGATATTGTCAATGATTTATATCATAAAGTATGTTTACTTTATTTACCTGATATTTGGAAGTAAATAAAACCATCTAAAAGTATGTTGTCAATAAATAATGAAAATATCCCATAAAAAAAATATTAGAAATATTAAATCTTATAATCGAAATAACGGAAATATTTTTCACTTGACTTTAAATTACCCATTAATTTATTATAAATTTCTATGGAGAGGATAACAATTAACGTTTAAACATAGGAGCGCAAATGAAGGAATTTACTGATCTAGCGCTTGATATAGCGAAGAATGCCGGCGCGGATTACGCTGATATGCGCATTGTAGAGGAGAGGCAGAACCGTGTGTACGCGGTTCGTCGTTCTCTGAAGCTTATCGATGAGACCGAGAATTTCGGCTACGGCATTCGTGTGCTTTTGAATGGCGCTTGGGGTTTTGCTTCAAATACACGGCTTAACAAGGATGAAGTAGCCAAAACTGCTGAGTTGGCAGTATCTGCTGCGAGGGCCTCAGCAAAGGTTCCGAAGGATGTGCCGGCGCGAATGGCGCCGGAAAGCGCGAATACCGAAACCCTGACCGGACCATGCCAGGAGGACCCTTTCCAGGTGCCGAACAAGGAGAAGGCAGAACTTATTCTCACCGCCCTGGATACCATACTTAACGTTCCGAACGTCGTAATGGCGTGGGGATTTCTGCAGTTCGTCAGAACGAGAAGGATAATCGCCAACACTGATGGAAGTTTCCTCGACCTGACCAACACCTTCTCTAATCCGATGCTCCAGGCGGTAGCCGTTGTAGGTACCGAATCTCAAACCCGGAGTTACCAGGGCGGAGCGCGGCAGGCGGGATTCGAATTCATTCGAAATGCCCACCTCGTTGGCAATGCTAAGAAATGGGCTGAGGAAGCTGTCCTTAAATGCGGAGCGGAAGATTGCCCCGCCGGAGTAATGGACCTCATCCTCGACCCCGACCACCTCGCTCTCACCATGCACGAATCAGTCGGTCATCCAACCGAACTGGACAGGATCCTCGGTTGGGAAGCCAACATGGCGGGTAGATCGTTCATTAATCCGGAAATGGTTGGCAAACTCAAGTATGGAAGCGGATTGGTCAACTTCACTGTAAACAACATCTTGGAGGGCGGACTGGGAAGCTGGTTCTATGACGACGATGGCGTGAAAATGAAGAAATTCCCCATCATCAAGGACGGCGTTCTGGTGAGCCTCGGAACCACCCGCGAAACCGTACCTATCATCGGCTGGGAAAACTCAAACGGATGCTGCCGGGCTGACACTTTCGACCACTTTCCAATAAACCGGATTCCCAACCTCTACATGGAACCCGGCACCGATGACAGCGTTAAGCCTGACGACCTCATTGCCGGCATCGACAAGGGCATCTACATTGAAGGGCAGGGAAGCTTCTCTATCGACCAGATGCGGAACAACTTCCAGTTCGGCGGAGACATGTTCTGGCTGATAGAAGGAGGCAAGAAGACCAAGCCTCTGAAGAAGGTAACCTACCAGGCTCAAACGACGCAGTTCTGGGGAAGTTGTGATGGTATTGCTGGTAAAAGCTATTGGAGACCCCACGGCGTAATGAATTGCGGAAAGGGAGAACCAATGCAGATAATGAAGATGACCCATGGAGCCAGCTATGCTCGTTTCCGTAACATAAACGTAGGAGGAGCGAAGATATGAGAACAAAGGAAGAGATAAAGGGCTTGTTGACGAGCGTCCTGGCGAAAGTGACCGCGCCTCAGGCTCAGGCGGAATATTACTTCGGGCACAGTCTTGCTACTCGCTTCGGTGAAAACGCCATCACCCAGAACATGGGCGGAGAAGAGGAAAACATAAGACTGATAACTGCCTACGATAAGAAACACGGAAGCTCGATAACCAACAAACTCCAGGAAAAATCATTGACAAACCTGGTAAAACGTGCCGAAGATATTGCAAAGAACTCGCCGGAAGACCCTGAATACATGCCGCCCGTAAAACCACAGGAATACCCCGACGTGCCTCCTCGTTTTTTCAAGGATGTTACCGAACTATCCCCGGAACACATTGCGAAGGAGATAAATAAAGTCGTGCAGATGGCAAAGGGAGAGAACTTCAAAGCCAGCGGTCTCTTCGAAGCTAACTACGGGATCAGGGCGATCGCAAATTCAGAGGGCTTGTTCGCCTATGACAAGTATTCGGGCATGGAATACTCTACGACCTTCCACGGACCGCGAGGAAGCGGCAGCGCTACTGAAAGCGGCGAAGCGGTTTCGCAGGTCAACGCGGAAGCTATGGCATCGAGAGCGCTGGATACCGCGATCTCCGCTCAGAACCCACAGGATATAGAGCCCGGTGATTATACCGTGATATTCGAACCCCAGGCTGTTATTGATTTCCTCGGTTTCTTCGCTTACAACATGACCCAGCGGGACGCAGACGAAGGCACTACCGTGTTCGCCGGTAAGGTTGGAGAAAAGCTGTTCGGCGATAAGGTTACTCTTACCACCGAATTAGACGATCCGGAACTTCCCGCGCCACCCTACGGGCTCGATGGATTACCCGTACGAAGAACCACATGGGTTGAGAACGGCGTGGTAAAAAGGCTCCGTCACGACCGCTTCTGGGCGGCACAAAAAAACACCGAACCCGATCCCGTCCTCTATCCCATCTTCATGGAAGGTGAAGATAGGGCGATCGATGACCTTGTCTCCATGTGTGAAAAGGGAGTACTCGTAAAAAGGCTTTGGTACATACGCTACGTTGACAGAAAGGAGCTGCTCCTGACCGGTATGACAAGGGATGGATTCTTCCTGGTGGAGGACGGCAAAATAGTCGCCCCGGTCAAGAATCTTCGTTTCAATGAGTCGCCCGTGGTCTTCCTGAGCAATATAGTCGCGATGAGCAAGCCGCAGAGAGTGGGTTCGTGGGCAAAGGTTCCCGCGATAATGAGCAGGAACTTCACCTTCAGCTCGAAAACGGAATCGGTTTGAGGGAGAGGACAGAAGACGGAATACAGAATATAAATATTTGGTATCGTTCATAATTATCGGCATCATACTACTACCACCGAACTTAATTTTATGTTAAAACAATCATTTATACATATTTTCTTT
>JAFGQG010000041.1 GCA_016935765.1 bacterium | reverse complement strand
GTTTGGCGTCGGGCTCGTGCGCTACAAATATTACACCCCTAAAGGGGCTATCATGTTTTTTGTGGCTTCGCATGCTATAAATATTACACCCCTAAAGGGGCTCCCGCGTTTGGTGTTGATCTCGTGTGCTACAAATATCCCGTCCCTCTGGGACTACCTTTGCTGTTGTTATTATCTTGATTTCTACTAATATGGCTTTTTCGTGTCTATAACGTGTGTCAAATTAAAGATAGTTCTCCCTTGACCTCTACACTATTTCTCATATTTTTTCTTAAAGTACTTTACAAAAAGGCATTATCGAGAGTTCCGTTAGGAACCCAATATTTATAGCAATGAATAAAACCAAAATAACAAGAGTCCCTTTAGGGACGCAATAGAGGTAAATATGGCTAACACATATACACAAATATATCTCCAATTTGTATTTGCCGTCGAAAATAGAATTTCCTTGATTCAACCAGCCTGGAAAGATGAATTATACAAATACATAACCGGTATTATCCAAAATAATAAACATAAACTGATTGCTATTAATGGAATGCCAAACCATATCCATGTTTTTGTAGGCTATAAACCGCATCAATTGGTCCCGGATTTGTTACAAGATGTTAAAACCTTTTCCTCAAGATGGATCAATGATAAAGGCTTTATTCGAGATCATTTCAATTGGCAATTAGGCTATGGCGCGTTTTCATATTCCCATTCCCATATCGACAGGGTGGTAAAATATATTGCGAACCAGGAGAAACATCACAAACGTAAGACATTTAGAGAGGAATATGTATCGTTGTTGGAGCAATTTAATATTTCCTACGATGAGAGATATATATTAAAGGATGTTAAATAATATTTAGCCCTTAATAATGCTATCGTTTTTTCCAGGGAATCGTATGGTATAAATATCACACCCCTAAAGGGGCTATCATGTTTTTTGTGGCTTCGCATGCTATAAATATTACGCCCCTAAAGGGGCTCTCGCGTTTGGCGTCGGTCTCATGGGGTACAGAATATCTAATCTCACAAATTTGAGATTCCATCCCCACCGGGGCTTTTGTTTCTGTTGGTGAAAACCCGCGCTTTATATATATTTTTTACCTTTGTGAATCTTTGTGCCTTTGTAACTTTATAGCTGCATTTATTCTTTTTATATATTATAATCCAAAATCGATTCATTCTAATATATTGCAACTCATGCCCCTATATTGCAGCTCATTCCAAAAACCTGCAATTCGTTCGGACTATTTTTGCTTAATCCTGTAAAACCGGTACAGGTTCCATATAATTTTTATAATGGTTAAAAACCAGGGGTAGAAACATCACCTCAACAGCAGCATCTTCATATTCTGCTGATGACCGTTTTGTCTGATATTCGCGAAGTAAATACCGGATGGCAGGTCTTTCAGGGAAGAGTCCCACGGAATCCTGTGCTTCCCTGTCTCGAGATATTGGTCACATACAACCTGTAAGCATTCACCGCGAACGTTCAATATCCTGATCTCGGCATACCCGGGAGTTTCGGGCTCGACAAATATACTCGTCCTTGCATTGAACGGATTAGGGTAAACGAAGGCGTTTATATGCTTGTCCGGTTTAATTAACGATTCACCAATCCCGACTGCAGTCGTATCGATGCGGAAGTGCTCCGATGTGTCCGCAGCCCAGTTCTGCGAGCTGTCCCAGACGGAGACCCTGAACATCACATTATTTGAAGGAGTAGCGGGAATCGTCCATACGAAGGAGGAATCCCAGCCGGTGAAACCATCGATATAAATCCACGAACCCCCCATGGAGTATTCATATATTGTGAGAACAATTCCACAGTTATCGTACGCATTATATTGTATGTTATAGCTCGAATCGACGTTCATGACCAATCCGCTAAAGCTTGTTGCAAGGGTCACGTTCGGAGGCAGGAGAAAGTCCACCATACTGAACATGAGATTGGCTTTGCTGCCTGTGGACATCGAATCAGAAAGATTCCCGAAGACGAACGCATAGAGAATAACAGCTCCGCCGCCGGCGTATCCTCTCCTTTGCATACCCCTCGCGGGATCCTTGGTTATTCCTGCGTTGAACACGTATTGCGCGAAGTCCGCGGTGGGAATTGCCTCGTCATTAATGCCTATGATATCGCATGAGGTATGCGGACCGTACCCGGGTTCACCGGGATAACTGAAAACCATACCTTCTGCCACCGAGTTATCCAGGCCGATCAGATTGGTGAAATGGAATCCCTCATCTTCCCAAAGGACACCTCCGACAGTCCACATTAATGTCGAGTAGGTATGGTGGTAGCTTGAGGTGTCTCCGTATTCATACCCGAAATTATTGCCTTCAATATAGAGCCCACATGGCGCTTCTGTTCGATCTGCAGCCCTGGTATAACGCAGAAAGTCAAAGAGTATGGAATCTTCATATTCACTGATACCTCTTGAATCCGTCCCGGGCCATCCCAGGGTAACGAAAATCAGATCAAAGTCTTCCGGGAATAAAGGCAGCTCACCCCCCAATACAATCTCCAGGCTGTCATACAGGGAGTAAATTGTGTAAGTATTGATTTCGTTCAGCGATTTAAATATGGCGTCTGCGGGTCTAACGTCGACGGACGAAAGATCGGGGTCGGAAAAAACACCGCCGGGTCCCGCATTATCCCAGATGAATATCCTGCACAATCTTCTCTCCCCATAGGCATTTATACCCAAAACGAGGATTATTAACATCAACAAAATAAATGTTGATTTTCTCATGGCGCTAATCCCGTAGATTCATCGTTCAAACCCCAGGTGTCCATATATTATATTATTACATTTAATGTAAAAGTCAAGTTCTTATATTTCCAGGATTAAAACAATCCTTTTATTTTTTCTTCTTATGCCTGTTGGCTTTACGCCTCTTTTTAAGCTTATGCGTCTTGATCTTCTTAAGCTTCCTTTTTCTTCCTGAGGGCATACACGCTCCTTTTATGTGTTAACAAATTATTTTTTTATACCATTAATATAAATAATTGCTTTAAAATGTCGAGGAAATTCTTAATTCCACCCCCTCAAACTGTGGTTCGAAGCGGCAAACACCCCCTGAACAAATAAACCCTTCCGGGATCTTGCCGAACGATAGTTCAACCTTATGCTTTTCGGAAATCAAGTAACTGCCGAATATCCTTATGAAATTATCCTTTTCGACCTGCCTGTCATATTGTCCACCTTCTACGCCAATAGCGAGGCTGGGGCTATGGTTGAACTGCACTGAACTGAAAAAATGAAACAGGTCGGCTTCGGGCTGCGTCTCCGCCTGGGCTTCAAGGTCAAGGGTGATAGTATTTGCCTCGTTCAAGTAGTGAACTACTTCAGATATTCCGCTTAGATATTTGATACTGGATTCCTTCCGGTAATTCCCAACGAGTTTGAACTCCCATTGGGGCATATTATAAAGCACTTCCGTGTGCGATTCATCGAACAAAGCTTTACCATCGTGGTTCTGCGAGTGCGAATAGTTTGTAAGCATTTCCAGGTCATCCATGAAGACATAGCCGAGTTCCGCGTGTAGTCCCTGCTCGTCGTCCCAATCGACCTCGTAAATATGCCTGCTCAATATTGTGTAAGTCGGCTCGTTAATTGCGGTCGGAGGATTATTGTATGGGATGTCGTCAAGGTTGTCATAATCCTTGTATTGCAGTGTGAGGATCACGCCCCAAAGATCCACAATTGTACCCAGGTAAATGGCGTCTATCTCGTCGTAAACGCCCCTGAAATCCGTCAAATGCGAAAAAATCGGTCCTATGTGAGCGATCTCACCCCATAAGTTCGGGTTCCTGTAATACGTATTAAAGCTGTAGCTGAAAGCTTCGATAGTATCCTTTGAACCCTCCTGCTGATGGTACTTAACGTATGACACTCCCACATCCCCTATCGTGATAGGAGCGGAAGCGGAAAATCCCCTGAGCAAGGCATCATTTGCCTCCCAGTCAGCCTCTCCCGTGAATGCGCCCAACTCAAATTGATGATATTTCAAATCGAGTTTAGCGCCGGTTAATTTATGGTCCAAACGCAGCTCTCTCTTGTCATAAGCGTCCAACAGGATGCCGTTCTTTACCGTTAGATAATAATCGCCGACCCACACGTCCATAAATTTACTGTCGAACCTGAAGAAGTATTGATTTATACCGGCTGATGATACATAAGGCACATCACGTGACGGCTGAAATATCTCGTACCTGATCCCGCCAGTGAAATCCTTCCAGGAGGATCTCAGGTCCAGCCTATCCTCGAACGAAGTGTGACCTTCCGACGCGCCGCGATATTCCAGAACGTTCCTGACGATAAGGTTCTGCCCCGAGAGGGAGGAAGCTAGTAGAGTATATATACTTATTATACCAATGTATAAGAAAATCTGCCGTGGTCTATTCACACTGTTCATCCTTCGATTGCGCTTCCATAAGGGAACCGCTATCTTTCGTTGAATCCATCTCTTCCGGGAGTATCTCGAGAATCTTTTCCTTCAGTTCACTTTCATCGCCGGCTTTGTAGCCGAAGTGGTGATATACTATCTCTCCCTTTTCGTTAACCAGGAAAAGTTCTGGAATATCCGCGAAACCCAGCGTGTACTGGAGCGACTTATTATCATCATAGACTACAATGAAGGAATAGCCTTTTCTTTTAATAAGCGAAGGCACTTTCTTCTTTGTTCTGGGACCATCTTCTGAAATTGCAACAACCTCCAGTCCTCTATCCTTGTACTCCTCGTAGAAGGGTTGGATCTTATCCATCTCTTTCAAACACGGCTTGCACCAGGTTGCCCAGAATGTGATAGCTATGGGACCCTTACCGAGCAGCTCCTCGAAAACTATAGTGTTGCCCTCGATATCCTCCAATTCGAAAGCGGGGAAAATATCATATTTATCATCGTCGTCCCCAATTGCTGTGGGGATTTGAACCAGCAGCAGACTTGCCACCAATACAGCAAAATACTTATACATTAAATTCCTCTCTGTGTTTGGTCCTGATCTTCATCAGGATTATTCCGCCAACGATTGCGCCAATACTTACTGCCCAGCCTCCAAGTATCAGGGCCCACAGCGGATACCCTTCGTAAGCCGTTCTGATTTCTGTTACGATGTTCCATATCAGGAAGATAACGAGTACGAGCGGTGTAAAGTATTTAATTGTTATCTCCCACCATTTTCCGAGCTGAATCTCGGAAACGGAATTTATTTCTTTTCGGAAAGCGCCTATATTAAAGAAATAGCCAATAATAATGCACTCGAATAATCCCACGACAGCTAGACCGAAGTTATTCACCCAATGGTCGGCAATATCCAGCCAGTACAAACCGCCCTTCGTGCAGAAAAGCAACCCGATAATGAAACCGACCAGGCAGAATACAAATGCCACTTTGCTCTTGTGTCTGTGCAAACCCCATTTATCCTGTATCCCGGTGCATACACCCTCTACTATTGAAAAGGCGGAGTCGATACCGAGGGTTAGCAGCATGAGAAAGAACACCACTCCAAAAAATCCTTGCAGCCATGGTAATTTAGAGATCACTGTCGGGTAGATAACGAACGCCAATCCCGGTCCTCCTTTGGCGACTTCGGTTATCGGTGAGCCGGTTGCCTGTGTCAGATAACCGAGGGTAGAGAATACGGCAAAGCCGCCCAGGAAAGAGATTCCAGCGTCCGCGAGGCTGGTTAGAAACGCATTGTTCGTTATCTCAGAATCTTTGGGCATGTAACTCGCGTAAGCTATTAAAATGCCAAACCCCAGGCTAAGAGAAAAGAACACCTGCGAATAAGCAGCCAGCCATACCTTCGGATCGAGCAGTTTTGAAAAGTCGGGTGTGAGGTAATAACTCAAGCCTTCGATCGCTCCGGGAAGTGTAACACCCCTGATAACCAGTATTACCATCAGCAACACCGGAAGGGGCACAGTTATCATAACCACTTTACCAACCCTGCCAACTCCTTTACTGATAATAAAATAGATAAGTATCCATGTGATGGCTAATCCGATGACAATTGGGAGTGAAACGCCGCCGAGAACCCCGGGTCCTTCTGAAAGCCGAAGGAAAGTCTGGTAGAAGAAACCGGACTCGTTTCCAGCCCAGGAGACTTTAAGGGAGTGATAAAGGTAATTGAACGCCCAGGACATAATGACCGCGTAGTAGAACGATATTGTTGATCCAACGAGGAGCGCCCACCAGCCGACCCATTCCCAGTTCGGTGAACTCTTTTTAGGATCCTTAGCGCGCCTCTCGGCTTTCCGGATCTGACTGACCTTGAAAAGCGCATGTGGCGCGGAGCCCTGCATTCTCTGTCCGAGCGCATATTCCAGGATCATCAATGGTATCCCCGCCGTGAACAGAGCGACAAAGAACGGAATTAAAAACGCGCCGCCGCCACTGTCATAACAAACGAACGGGAACCGCCATACATTTCCCAAACCAACCGCTGAACCAACCGCTGCCATGACAAAGGCAAATCGGTTGTTCCACCTATCTCTTAATGCCATGTAGCCTCCCTTATCCTTGAAAATTATCAGTAGAAATCATTTAAATCAAATAACAATTGCTCTATAACTCTCAAAACAATTACAATAAATAAAACTATATTGAACATTATCAACAAATTAATACAGCGGTTCATAAATTAATTGCAACAACTTAAAAGTCAAGTTGAAATTTTACTATATCCTTAATTTAAACAAGTGTTTCCATGCTGACATAATTTATCAATCCTCTACAAGGATACGGGATATGAGGGATGTTGTTTATGCTACAATAATCGGACTTCTACAAAGTCACTTCGGATACTTTGTTTAACTTTCTACAATAATTTACCCTCTACGAAGTAATTTTATTTACTATTCTTTGGCAAAAGCTTATCTTAAAATTCAAAATCTCCTTGATTTATTTTCCCGGCTTTAATATATTAAATTCAATATTTGAAAAGGTGGTTCATATTGAAATATTACCGCTTTATTTTTTTCCTTGCGATAATTTGTCTTCCACTTACTGTTTATGCAGGAGTTGATTCATTATGGTTTTCTGAAGAGACCGCCTGCAATGATAGTAATATAGTTACCATCTGTTATGAACTAACCGCGGATACTACCGACATCGACGTTCAGGTGAGTTCTGATGGCGGAAGCACATGGGACGTCCCGCTTTCTACGTTGCGCAGTCATGCTGGCGACCTGGGCTCGGACATCCTTCCCGGAATACACTGCTTCGAATGGATAATGAGCGAGGACCTTCCCGGCGTCGAAAGCTACGACTTCAAAGCCAGCGTATTCACCTCCTCCGACCAGTATGAGTATTGGGTGCCTTACGTCAGCACGCACACGGGCTGCGCCAGTGGAAACGCCAGCCGCCTTTATGTTAGGGGGGTTTACAACACCACCAATATAGATATCGATTTTGATCACGACGATATAATAGACTCCTCATTCGTATTGAACGTAAACGAAACTCAGAGCTTCAGCATTCCGCTTCTCGAGAGCGGAACACATATCATTACCAACAAGCCGATTCAAAGTTATTACTACTTCCACTGCTCGAACCATGGGCTCTACGAAGACGGCAGCATGAGTTATGCGCTTTATCCCAGCAACGTTGCCGGGTGGGATTATGCTGTTTTCCCCGCCGATTACACGACTGTCCTCGCTATCGAGAACGCAACTACCGTGTTCGTCGATTCAGACTACGACGGCACATCGGACTTCTCCTTCGTGCTGAACAGGGGAGAAGTGAACACTTTCTCTACAATCTCACATGCCGCCCACATATATTCCGCGAACGAAAAGAAGATCGTGGTTGTAAACGCCTTCCATTCAGGGGATTATTACAGCACAACATCAGCTTATAACCTTCTCCCGGTAGACCTCCTTGGTATGGAATATTACGCGCCTGAAGTTCACAATTACACGTTGACGGTGGTCTCCCTGGATTCCCGGGTGGAAGTCATTGCGGTTCAGTCGGGAACGAACCTCACGATAAACGGCACGCCGTACACACCAGCGCTTGGGGAGATGGTAACGTTCACCACTGAAGCCGAAGTCACCATCACATCGGATAAACCTGTGGCGGCAACCCACATAGCAGATATTTTTGCCACCGATCCATGGGGCTCGCACGAGAACCGTCATTACATGTACGCTTTTAACCTCTTTCCCGAGGACATACTTTCCGAAAGGTACATCCTTCCACAAACAGGGGGAACCACTACACACGGATTCCCAAAAGTACAGTACAGTATTATCTCATTTTCGGACGGCAACTTCATCGAACTCGACCTTTTAGATGATGGAAGCATTGATACCTCATTCACTCTCCACGAGGGTGATATTGGGTATTTCCATGAAGGGGAATACGTTCCGTTCAACAGCAGCTTTCTATCTCTGCAATCGAGTTCCCCGGTTCAGGTCACTTATTCGTATCGCGGATGGTGGTCTAACCGTTCTGAGACAACCCAGGGGCGTATTATCATCAGCGGCGGGTGGCAGGAGAGAGTGGTCGGCGCGGGACCTCTCGATTCACGAAAACCTGAAATCACCATAGATTGCCCGTCGAATATCACGCCGAGGGAAATGAACACCATCTCGTGGACTGTCGATGATCTCTTCTGGACTTCTCAGCCTTGCAGCGTCCACATCTTCGGCTGCGGTATAGATGAGCGGTACGCTATACCATGGGAGTTTATTACCTGGTCAACCCCAGACGTTACATGCGATGCGTGCACCATGGTGGTCGCGGTTCCTGACAGCTTCTGCAACTGGGGATATGATACCTGTGTTTTTTCTATCGAGCGGCTCTTACCCCCGCCCGATATTGACACGGTCTGGTTCTGGGAGGAGACCGACTGCAATGACAGCAACATCGTCCATATCTGCTACGTTCTTACAGGGGACACCACCACCGTTAGCGTTCGAATGAGCAGTGATGGCGGAGCGACGTGGACGGTGCCTTTGCTCACTCTTCGAAACGATGCTGGCGATCTCGGTCCGGGGGTCGCCGCAGGCACTCACTGTTTCGACTGGCTGATGAGCGAGGACTTCCCTGACTATGAAAGGCATAATTTTATGGTGGAAGTATCCATAGGTGGTACAACAGGCGGTGGTTCACCATGGCGAATGTTTCAGTGTGATGCTCAGCATACCGGACGCTCTCCAAATACCCGGTGCGAAGAACCTGGTACGGTTTTATGGTCGTACGATGCTGGAGCAACTATCAAATATCCTGCAGTTTATACCGATACTCTCATTTATTTCACAACTACTGATGGTATTCTCCACGCCCTCAATACCTCGGGGGATTCACTCTGGGCTGTCGATTTTGGCTCTGCCAGTGACGGAGGCCCACTCCTGCTCCACGACGGTAGAATAGTCGTTTGCAACCTGGATAACCAGGTGAAAGCTTTCCTTCCCGACGGAACTGTTGACTGGATATATAATTCACCAACCGCAATAAACGGAATACATCATTGCCCGATTCTCGGAGGGGATTCCCGAATTTACGTGAATGGATTTTATGACGCGCCCTGGCACGGACACCTGATCTCCCTCACCCAGGAGGGATCTGAAAACTGGAACGTATCTTTCCCCGGCTCAGGCTCCTGGGCAATTTGCTCCCCGGCAATGGATAATGATAATCTGCTATTTACTGTTGATATGTCTAATTCCCCCGGCGAACTTGTGTGCTGGAACAACGGTGGCGGAGTCCAGTGGAGATTCACCGCCTACCCATACGGCGGAGAGACCGACCTGCGGTCATCAGCCGCCGTGGATGTATCGCGTAACAGAGTGTATTTCGGCAGCAACAAAAATGACCCCCGCGGGATGGTCGCTGTGGATTATACCGCTACAACTAACAGCCTCGCATGGTTCTACGATGCCGGAGCTGGTAACGATGTGAACTACTCCCCGGCGATCGACCCTGACGGGAACATCTACTTCGGTTCGAGTAACGGCACCTTTTATTCCCTGAATCCCGCAGGTGGACTGAGGTGGAGTGCAAGCTTCAGCGGTAACATCACAGATCCGATCATCGACCCGGAGGATCACGTCATTTCCGGAACTGCGTCAGGATATCTGTACGTCTATAACACTGACGGCGATTCGCTATGGAGCATCCTCCTGGACGGTTCCATAGTATCGTCGCCCATCATCGGCTCCAACGGCGTGATCTACGCGGGTACGAACAGCGGCAATTTCTACGCCATCGGCGGATGCGCTTCCTCTGCCGCTGAAACCGCGACCGCAAACCTCGATTCCCGACATCCCGCCGTGGAGATCTCCTCCTGCCCCATTCTCCTTGAAGTGGGTGAATCCAACCTCTTCTCGTGGACCGTCGAAGATTCCTTCTGGGTGGACCCCCCGTGCAGCGTACACTTCTTCGGGTGTGGAATCGATGAACGCTACCTCAGCCGGGACGTGTTTTTCAACTGGTCAGCGAGCTCTTACTGTGAAGCATGCACGCTGATTGTCGCCGCGCGGGATTCGTTCTGCAACTGGGGCTACGATACATGCGTCTTCACCGTGTCCCCGGGAGACACCCCACCGTACCTCGAATCCGTCTCGTTCTGGGAGGAAACCGAGCGGGATAACCGTAACCTGGTAAACCTGTGCTATAAATTCTCGGACATGGAATACGACGTAGCAACACTTTTCCCATTTCTTTCCGGCAATAATGGAGTAACCTGGACAGTCCCGATGGATTCGATACTTGACACCCTTAGCGCTTACGGTTCCCCCAACCTCCAAGAGTGCGTGGAACCGGGATATCACTGTTTTCAATGGGTGATGTCTGAGGACCTCCCCGACTCCGAAGCCTGCCAGTTCCGGGCGCAGATGCAGCTGACCTCAGCCGTCGTCAGCGACCTTGAACTTTCCGATTCACTTGACATGCTCTTCCCGCGAGGGGGAGCGGGCGGCGGCGGTCTCGCATGGCACGGCGAATATATCTACGTCTGCCAGTACCGGGACACCGTCTTCGAGATCGAAGCAAGCCGCTCGATGATAACAGATACCTTCATAATTGACCGCTCTGTGGGAATCAGGGGACTGGAGGACCTTGCTTTCTGTGACGGGTACCTATTTGTGAATAACGCCTGGGCGGTTTATAAATACGATTTGAGCACCGAGAGCGTTCTCGACAGTTCCCGGAATATCGGCTCCGTAAGCGCATCGATCTCCGGAATGACCTGCACAGGGACATGCGGCAGCGAAGAGGCGTTCATCTGGGTAGCGCGTTCCAACTTCTGGTTCTACAAATTGAGAGTTTCCGACCTAAGTATTGTCGATTCCTTCAGCATACCAGCATTACCCGAGCCGCCGGAGGGTTTGGCTTACGCGTACGGATACCTCTGGTGCCTCTTAGACGACGCGACACTCCTGAAGATCGATACGGATAGCGAGATAATTATCGCCGCGTTCGCCATGCCCTATTATGACGCTTCTACAGGTAGCGGACCCGAAGGGCTTACGTTCGATGGTACAAATTTCTGGTACGCTGAACTGGGAGCTACCGACCGCGTGTATAAAGTGGCAGTCGATTGGTACCGGGATTCCATCATTTCAGAGCCGGGCTGCCTCGATTCCCGCAACCCGCTCACCATCATCGACAGCGCCATCTGCTTCGATACACTGGTCTCAGGTGGAACCGACACCTTGTCCTGGGACGTGTTCGACGATTTCGTATTCCCAACAACTCCTTGCTCCGTCTATGTTTCCTTCGACGACGGGTACAGCTTTGCGTTCCTCGGGATGAGCGATAATGATTCATCGTACATCTGGTCGCCGGTCTTCGATACGCTGACCCATACCGCCAGGTTCCTGGTAACGCTATACGACAGCTTCGGCAACTATTCGCTGGATACGAGCTGCATGTTCACTATCTGCGTCGGGAATGATCCCCCTGTAATCACCAACGTGGAGTTTTTCCAGCGCACTGACGGTTCGCAGATTGTGGATATTTACTACGACCTAGACGACCCGAACGGGGATTCGGTGTACGTAACGGTCGAGTTTTCAAGTGACGGGGGTATCACCTGGGATATCGTACCCCTGACTTACATTGCGCCTTCGGACACCGGCTGGGTGCCTTCAATCCCTGCAGGCGAAAGACGCATCATCTGGGACATGTCGGAGGATACGGACCCGTGCACGCTGGAGGAAAGCGACATTATCCTGAGAATTACAGGGGATGATGGCAGGACTTTTATTTGTGAGTGAGGCTTTTGGGGGAAATTACTAACCACAGAGTCACAGAGACACGGAGAAGAAAAATAGGGAGGTGGAATAGAAAAAAGTTAAAGAGAGAACAGAGTACAGTTGACAGGAAGAAGAACGGGGCGGGTGTAGGAGTGCCAACTTACGCCGTAATTAACTATGTGTTATATGATTGCTTTAAGGCTTCGGTTGGTAAACTTTGACTTTGTATGCCGGGAGTTACAAAATACAGATATAATCTATGCTCCAAATTTATAACGCCTTTATATTTTTTATTATACCAGCATACAAGCCAATGCGTTTTTTGGTGGGGTAGGAACCTGACGCACTAAGCATTAGGTAGTAAGCAGGGATGATATGAACATCGAATATCGATTAACGATAAACGAATTATGAAGTGAAATAAAAATGGAAATTTAGAAAGCAGGAAACGGAAACCATTGTAGCCGCATGGCTTTAGCCTGCGAATTTAAATCAATTAAATGGTGACCAGATTTCATCCTGCTTTTTGCTGAATGTTTTGGTTTCTTCCCGGTCTATCCCCAGAACATAACACCAATAATTAACGGCTTTTCTTCTCAAATTCCTGCTGGCAAGCAATACTCCTTTAAACCGTTCCAGACCATACCGGTTCTGCAGATACTCGATTAAATCGAATCCCCCAAAATTAATTGCCCTTTCTATCAGAACATCCGGGTTAATGTCAGCTAACCCCTGAACATCCCAGGAAAGTTGCTTTATTCTCTTTTGAATATGTTTATTTTCTGTATTCATTTTATGTAATTAGTGAAGAATTTCTTTATGTTTTCCCATTCTGCTTCTGAAATTGTCTGGAAGTTATCACCTTTGTACAAAGCTATTTGATTAAGGTCTTTCAACGCGTCATCGAAATAGATAAGAGAGTTTTTTAAATTATATAGATAAGAATCACCGAGATCGTATTTCGCTTTTATATTTACGAACAATTCCGAAAGTTTTACATCTATTGAATTTAAAATGAAATACAGGTCTATGAAATCTTTAGCTGTACCTCTCTGCGCGATGGCGATAGCTTTCATACACGCAATATCTAACAAATGGGCTAAAAATATTTGGTAATTACCCGAATTAAACAAATCACCTATATTTATTTTAGGTTCTAAGATTTTGTAGGGGTAGTAGAAAAGGGAGAATTTAACGGGGTTTTTCTCTTGAATATAGCAAATTAATGTATGTTCCTCCATTATTTCGAGTTGTATATCCTTAAAATTTTCCTTGAACTTAATCATAAGACTGTTAATATCGAAGGGGGTTTCTGAGAAGAAATCAAAATCTATCGAGCGCCGGTGTCCGAGGTATATTGCGGCAGCGGTTCCTCCTGCGAGGTACTTATGTTCATCCATCAAGTTATTCTCAGTTATAATTTTCAATATATTCAACATTGAGGGAGTAAGCGCTTTGTTTATGTTGGCTCTATCAATCATAATTAGGGATACATCTTGGTTAAATTTCCTACACTAATATACTTAAAATCTATAAAAATGCAATATAATTTTATGTTATAGCTTGGATTACTTCCCAGCCCATTCGAGGAAAGCGATATCATCCTGAAAGTTATGGGAGATAACGGAAGGACTTTCATTTGTGAGTGAGGCTTTTGGGGGAAATTACTAACCACAGAGTCACGGAGACACGGAGAAGAAAACAAAAGGGTGGGGGAATAGAAAAAAGTTAAAGAGAGAACAGAGTTCAGTTGACAGGAAGAAAAACGGGGCGGGTGTAGGAGTGCTTTGACTTTGTATGCCGGGAGTTACAAAATACAGATATAAT
>JAFGQG010000040.1 GCA_016935765.1 bacterium | reverse complement strand
TTAATAAAAATGTTTTATTTAACCAGAAATTCAAAGGATAAGATATGCGCCAAGAAATCTGTGAGAGATTTATTATTTCATTATTAATTATAATTTTCATTTTTTCAATTTCTGAAGGGCGTGAGAGAGCAAGGTATTCAAACAACATTTCAATTCGTTCGTCTTCCACACTGGATGAATGGTGGTACGAATCCGAGAACGATTGTTTCAGCGAACTCGGAGCAGTGGATATTGTTTTCGTGGTCGATAATTCTGGCTCCATGGAGACTTTAATCCTCGAGGTCGCTGACGAGATCGAGCGTTTTGCGTTCAATATCGCGGCTATCGGGTATGATTACTCATTCGGGCTGCTTACTTTTTGCGAGAGCATCAATTATCCGCACGGGCGCGACCTGATAGACGATGCCGCCGAATTTTCGGCGATAGTCAGGGATGAAACAGCCACCGGCGGCGGCACCGAACATCACACCGACGCAATGGTGGGAGCGATTCGGAATATGCATTGGCATACCGGAAGGCAGCATATAGTAATCGTTATCTCTGATGAGTGTGATGACGGCTCGACGGCTTACACGGTAAGCGCTGCAAACTCTATCATAGATGACTGGGATGCTGATGACGATACTCCACCCGGCGATGACGGCACCATTTACTACATAAGCGGCGATTGCGGGGACGTTGCAGATTTTCAGAATTATGCTGAGAGGTCTGACGGCATCTGGTACGAGTTTGAAGGCAGGGATATGGAAGAGGTCCTGGAGCAGATCGTGGACGAGATAGCGGATTTTACGGAGATAGCAGTATCCATCACTAATCTTAGCGGCTTGACTCTCGACCTGGTAGTTGAAATCGCTCCCCAATCGGGAATAGTACTCGGCGATTCCGCAAACCCGCGAATGGTTGGTATCGTTACTTCCGGCGCTACTGTGAACGTCGCCTGGGATATAACTGAAATCCCCGGCATTCTCGGCTATGAGGATTGTTTCCTTATCTTCATACATGATGCCGACTACGAATATGCCGACACTATCGTCGGATGCTTGTTCGTGGAGAATTGCGGCTGCCCGGGACCGGACGCTGAGATAATATGCCCTGAAGTATCCAGCAGATGGACCGCTTGCGATTACCAGGACATACAGATCAGTTACCTGGGATTTATCGGGGTAGACCACACATCTATATGCTTCAATGTCGAGGGCACAGACTATTGCTATGGGGATCCTGGTGTAACCTGGGATGGTTCGAGTATCATATTCACACCGATGTCTCCATGGCCTGACAACGCTGAAATAAACATAACAGTTGGAGAAGCCCTGGATTTATCCGGATGCCCTATCAGGTTCATGCCGGAGAGCTACTTCCTTACCGATCTCGATCCACCGGCTATAGGGTGGTGGGAACACCACGACGCGTCCGTAATTCCACCTACTCCGCCCTGGAGAGAGTGGCACGATTCCATACCCGTATGGTCATTTCCCTGCGGCTCAACTATCGACTCCACCGACCACATAACCTTCGATGCCCTTCTATTCGACTCGCTAAGCGGCCTCACCCCCATCGACAACTTTACCTCGCTATCTGGACTCGACCTCGCGGGGATCTGGTCGGGACTCACATCGATTAGAGCTACTGTTAACGGCGCAAATTATATTCCTGGCGTAATCCCTGGCGGATTAACGAGAACCGTAGATTTTAATTTGAGTTACATACTATCCGGTCATTACGTGATAGGCGGCTGGTTGGTGCATTTCACGGGGAGAGCTGATTCCCTGAGTATGCTGGGTCCAAGCACCGGGGAAATCGAAGTATGCATCCATGCCCACGATATGGTCGAAGGCAGCGACCCCGCTTATGAAGGCTGCCTGGACTGCGTAAACGATACACAATGGTGCTGCACGTTCCTCTTACCCTTCGCCGGACCTATAGTTGACGCGGGTCCCGATTTGATACTCTGCTACGGGGATTCGGTGCAGATCGGGGGCAGCCCGACCGCAACCGAAGGAACGCCGCCATACTCATATAGCTGGTCTCCTACAGCGGGATTGAACTCTTCCATTATACCCAATCCACTTGCATCTCCAGAAACCACAACCACTTACGTGGTAACCGTTACAGATGATTCAGGATTAACAAATAACGATTTTATGGTCGTAGAGGTCACCAGAACTTACGCGGATGCAGGGGAAGGAATTGAGATCTGTCCGCAGGACACCGTTCAACTTGGAGGGGATCCCGTCGCTTACGGGGATAATCCCCCATTCACGTTCACCTGGAGAAATAACAGGGTGCCCGTGTGGATCTCGAGAGAGGAACATCCCCTCGTGTCACCTGACACAACAACTACTTACTACCTTGAGGTTGTAGACAGCATCGGGTGTTCGGCGACCGACAGTATTATTATAGCAAATAATTTCGTTCCTGTCAATGATTTTAATCCTATAGTGCCGGACAGCGGTGAGATACTGCCTGCTGGCGACATTACTATCGAGTGGGAACACGCTGACGGAACTCCGCCAATTTATTATACGCTTTTCATTGATGATACGCTTGTTGCAGCTTTGATAGATTCAACGCACTACACGGTAACTTATCCTTGTGGGCACAGGCATTTATGGCGGGTTGAGGCTGTCAATTTCTGCGGAATAGAGAGCATCGATGCCTTTTCGGACAGTTTCTGCTTCAGCGACTTGGACGCTTGCTTCGAAGTCTTTCATGGTTTGCCTGGATTCTCAGTGGATGAAATTATCGATTCATGCTGTATCAATCATCCGCCGGTTTACACGGGCTTTTTCCCGTTGCCTTATGACCCGCCGTTCCAGACAGAGGTTTGCGAGGGACCGGCTGCGATAATCATTCGCCCTGACTCGAACACGTACTCTGCGTGCCAGCCGGAGACTTTGATAATCGAATTGGTGGATACCAGCGAAGTTGTTGATACAACTATCCGTTTGGAGGTTCAAGGGGTAGTCTATACTGTGGATGACGGACAGTTGACCTGGTCCGAACCATACATTGTTTTCATACCGGATGAACAGTGGGCGAACGGGAGTCACATACTGGTCCGGTTATTGGAGGCGAAGAACCGGCTTGGCGGCGCGCTACAGGAGAGCCCAGTGGAATGGACTTTCATAGTGGATATCGCCCCCCCTGTCGCGGAACTTCAGGAGCCTCTGCCCGGAGTGGGTTTCGTGCAATCGACTCAACCGCGAATAGTATTGGGTGTAAACGATCTTCTTAGCGGCGTGGACGCTTCGACTATCACGTTGATAATCAACGGCTCATCATATACTCCGGCGGATTTTCACTGGAGCGCTAATCTCGACGAACAGGGCGGCGTACTGACTTTCCTTCCCGCCGAGGCGCAGCTCTCCTTCCCGCCCGGCGATACAATTCAGATTTGTGTTAATGCCGGAGATTCGCCCGATTACTGCGGACCGAATATGCTCGACACATGCTGGACCCTGCTTATAGAACCAGTGGTCGAATGCTACGTTCACCCGAATCCGTTCTCTCCCAACGCAGACGGAAGTAACGACTACATTATTTTCGACTACCCGAACGTATTTTCAAAAAAGGCGGAACTCGTTATTTACGACTTCAGGAACATCGAAGTTTACAGGGAAAATATTGGACCCATTTCGAGCTTCAGCGAATTCGCAAAAAGAAAATGGGATGGGAATGACAACAACGGGAAGAAATTACCCGAAGGAATGTATATTTATGTTATCGAAATCGATAATAAAAACGTTTGCAACGGAGTAATAATTCTTGCAAGGTGATGAGAGAAAATAGAATAACCACAGAGACACTGAGACACAGAGAAAGAAAAAAAGCATTAGATAGAAAGCAGTGAGAAAAAAAAGGAAAAAAAGGAAGGGAAAAAGAGGAACCTGAATAGACGAATTTAGAGTATAATAAGAATTTTCATTGCATAATGAAAGCATTTATCATTTATTGGTCATTAATAGAGAACCTTAGAATAATGATAATATATTGGAGGTATTAAATGACGTTAAAAAATAAAAGATTGTTTAAACATTTTCTATTGCTTTGCACTCTGCTTTTCATCTTTGGGAATCTCCTTGCGGAAACTACCAGTTTAACTTTCGGGAGGCACGTTCATATCGGTTTTTCTCCCGAGGACGAATGGTGGTACACAAGCTCGCATAACTGCTATAATGAGATCGGAGCCGTGGACATCGTGTTCGTGGTGGACAATTCCGGTTCCATGGAAAGCCCGATACTCGAGGTCGCTGATGAAATCGAGCGGTTCGCATTCAATATAGCGGCGATCGGGTATGCCTATTCTTTCGGATTAGTAACATATTGCGAAAGCATCAATTATCCGCATGGTTATAGTCTAATCGATGATGAAAGCGATTTTGCTGATATTGTGAGGGATAACACAGCTACAGGTGGAGGCGCGGAGCGGCACACTGACGCCATGGTCGGCGCTATTCTGAACATGAACTGGCACCCGGGCAGGGACCATATCATAATCCAGATATCCGACGAATGCGACGACGCTTCCCACGATTATTCGGTATCGGATGCGAACACTATTATCGATGGCTGGGATGCAGATGACACTGGTGGCGACGACGGTACGATTTACTTTATCAGTAATAACGTGGGCGATTTCGGCGGCGAATGCGATTGGGAAGATTTCGAAAATTACGCCGTCAGGTCTGACGGATTATGGTACGAATTCGGCGACAGAGATATGGATGAGATATTCGACCAGATCGTGGACGAAATTGCCGATTTTACAGCGATATACATCGATATAACCAACAACAGCGGGACCACATTCGATCCCCTCATAGTCGAATTAATACCTGAAGCGGGTATAGTCGTAGGAGATTCAGTTAATCCCCATTATGTGTACTCATTTACGAACGGAAGCACACGCCACGTTGAATGGGACATTCATGAAATTCCCGCTGTATTCGGGTATGACGACTGTTTCCTTATCTTCCTGCACGATGCCTCATATAGTTATACTGACACGGTTGTAGGGTGTTTATTCGTTGAAGATTGCCAGTGTCCCGGTCCTGAAGCCTTTATAATCTGTCCGGAACTATCTGCGCGGTGGACCGCTTGTGACTACCAGGAGGTAGTAATCGGTTTTACCAGTTTCATGCCGATAGATCCAACGAGTATTTGTGTCAATGTAGAGGGAACAATATACTGTTATGGAGATGCAGGTGTTTCCTGGAATCCAGGATCGAGTGAATTCACAATTGTCCCTCCTTCCCCCTGGCCCGAAGATGCCGATGTGGATATTCGCGTGGTTTCTGCCAGTGATAACACCGATTGCGATATACGGTTCTTACCGGAGAGCAACTTTCATACAGATTTTACGCCTCCCTCAACAGGTTGGTGGGAGCATCATGACGGCACGGTCTGGCCTCCAACATGGGCATGGAGAGAATGGCATGAGAGTGATCCTGAATGGGATCCTCCATGCAGGACTACTGTCGATCCAACTGACCACATCACACTCGATGCGCTTGTCTTCGATTCACTTGCCGGTCTTACCCCTGTTGATAACCTTGATAATATTGACGACCTTTTAGGAATAGATTTTCCATCACTTTGGACAGCCCTTACTTCACTTCTAGTTACCGTTAATGGCTTACCCTGGGTTCCCAGCGCGCTGCCAGGAACTTTCAGCAGAACGATTAATTACGATACAAGATACCTCAATCCAATAGACCCGCCCGGACATTTCTTCGTTGGCGGGTGGCAAATCCACTTCCAGGCAAGAGCGGATACTCTCAATATGCTCGGATTGTTCCGGGACAGCATGAGGATCTGTCTTCATGCCCATGACATGGTAGAAGGGAGTGATCCCGGTTACGACGGCTGTATGGATTGTGTGAACGAAACTTTATGGTGCTGCACTTATTTCTTACCGACTTCAGGACCTTCAGTGGATGCCGGTCCCGACCAGATGATCTGCTATGGCGATTCGGTTCAAATCGGCGGTTCCCCCACTGCCGAAGGTGGAACTCCTCCATACACATACGTTTGGAGTCCGCCAAGTGGTTTATCGGACAGGAACGCGCCTAATCCATGGGCATCCCCTGAAACCACAACTACATACAGGATCGATGTTACAGACACCGCCTTCGAAACCGGCGCGGACGTGGTTACGGTAACGGTGTCCAATCCTCAAGCGGATGCTGGTAGAGATACCGCGTTCTGCGAACCGACACCTTACACTCTTGGCGGGTATCCTGCTGCATGGAATGGAATAACCCCATACCGTTACAACTGGTCCCCCCCTATTGGATTAGACTATCCAAACGTTGAACATCCGATTGCGACACCGACCTCCTCTCAAACCTATATCCTGACAGTAACAGATGATATCGACTGTGAAGCCAGGGATACTGTTACAATCCTGGTATCTGACATGGTTGTGGACGCTGGAAGGGATACCACTATCTGCCGGGTAGAAGGTGATATTTACCTTGGAGGCGACCCGACGGCAAGCGGCGGGGTTGGAAGTTACACCTACACGTGGTCTTCTATTCCCCCAGGATATTTCTCCAGTTTGCCCAATCCATGGGCGCCATTGAACGAATCCGTGATATTCATCGTAACTGTCGAGGATTCTATCGGGTGCATAGGAGTCGACTCGATGTCGGTTACCGTTTCCGATATCGATGCGGATGCTGGAAATGACATCTTTGCTTGTGCGCTTGATCCGGTGGTCCTTGGGGGCAGTCCGACAGCCTTAGGAGGCATTGGTAGATCTACATTTAGCTGGGAGTCCGATCCACCCGGGTTTTACTCAACGGAATCCAATCCGACCGTTTACCCGGAAGTTACTACCTACTATATGGTTACGGTTACTGACGAGGCAGGTTGTGAGGCTTATGATTCCATGCTCGTGACCGTTTCGGGTATCTGGGCGGATGCCGGTCCGGACACTACCGTCTGCGGTTCCGATACCGTTACTATTGGTGGCATCCCGCCTGCAGGCGATGGAATAGGCTCGTATATCTATTCCTGGACTTCCGATCCGGTGGGTTTTAGAAGCGCTGAGGAAAACCCCTCGGTTTCACCCGATGAACCTACTTATTATTTTCTCGAAGTTTTCGACGAAGCCGGCTGCTACGCTTATGACACCGTCCTGGTTTACGTCGCGGAGAACCCTGTCGCTACGGTGGTTTACCCCGATCCTTGCGGAGGAATAACCTCCTGTGAATACCAGGGCTTTGCAGTACTTATCCAGGATGCCAGCGCGGATATAGATGAGTCGTCTATTCAAGTAGGGATCAATGGTGATACATATTACACAACTGATACAGAACTGAGCTGGTATGAGCCTGATTCACTGCATTTCACGCCGTCGGTCCCCTGGGATCATGGCGAAACCGTTATTTTTACTTTATCATACGCAGCCAATATTTACGGCTGCGCCGCGAATGTCGTGACATGCACGGTTGTCGTGGATATTGAGCCCCCACTGCCGGTGAATCCAAATCCAGCGCCTATGGACACCGTTTTCAATCCATCTCCACCAATAAATATTCAAATCACTGATGTACCAGCGGGAATCGATTCGGCAATTTCATTCGATCCGGCTAATATTACGGTAACTGTAAACGGAACTGCAGTAACGGCTTACACCATAAACTGGAATGGCTTAATGCTGGAAATCCTGGGATTGACCTTCGCGGACGGGGATTCCGTACAGGTGTGCCTGAATAACCTGGTCGATGCCCCGGATTATGACTATTGCCCTCCGAACGACACGGCTTTCTGCTGGAGCTTCATTGTCAGCATCTCCGAACCCTACGCCTGGCTGATCGAACCGCTCGACCTGAACGGCGATGGAAGAACAATTTCAGCTTGCACCTGCCAGGCAATTATCATTGGAATTAATGACGCGGACGGAATCGACCCGAACACTATAGTCCTCATTGTCGAGGGCGCGAGATACGAATTCCCTGATCTGCATTTGACCTATGTGGGCAGCGTTTTGACATATACTCCCGATCCCCCATGCTGGGCAGACAGCCAGGTCGTACATTTCAGCCTCGTGCAGGCGAACGATATTTACGGCTTTGAGCTGACCGATACATTGACTGATTCTTTCCTCGTTGACCTGACACCACCGGTATATTTCAGCGAATCCCCACACAACGCCTCAACGATTTATACGCTTATCCACGACATTTACGTTTCGATTATCGACAGTGTATCCGGATATACAAATATCGACAGTATTCAATTAAGAGTGGTAGTCAATGGAACAGATACAACTTTTCATGATAGTCTATTTATTCCTGGCTTTACGTTCAACACGGGCGATTCTGTGGAGGTCTGCGCTTTAAACGCTCATGACAATCCTGACTATTGCGGTCCGAACGCGCTGGATTGGTGCTGGTGGTTCAGGGTTGCGCCATGTGACATGAGCGTGATGGTTACTGCTTCTGACACGACTGTCTGCGCAGGCGATTCAGTATTGTTGATACCTGTCGTCACCGGGGGCATGCCTCCCTATTCATACGCCTGGAGACCAACGGCATTAGTATATCTTCCCGATGAAGAAAATCCTTATGGATATGATCCCGGAACTTCAAACGAGGTCTGGTACGTGTGCACTGTAACGGATTCACTCGGGTGTATTGCCATAGATTCGCTGCTGGTTATATATTCGCATATCGAAGCGGACGCTGGACCTGACGACGAGATCTGCCCCCATGATACAGTTGCTCTCGGCGATCCTGCCGGTACAGCGTTCAATGGAGTTCCTCCCTATCAATACGCCTGGACCAACGATATAGATCCCGGCTGGACTTCCAGTGGTGAACACCCTCTCGTATCTCCAGATTTAACAACAACTTACTACCTTGAAGCTATGGACAGTATTGGCTGTTACGCTTATGATACTGTAACCATAGTCAATGAATTTGAAACCGTCGGGGATTTTGGATTAATTGCTCCCCCTCCAGGGTCTCTTCTCCCACCTGGTGATATTACAATTGAATGGGAAGAAGCGCCAGGCACGCCTCCCATCTATTATACATTATATATTGACGATACGATAGCCGCTCTCTTGATCGATTCAACACACTACACCGTGAATTACCCTTGCGGAGAAACGCATACCTGGTACGTTCAAGCTATAAATGTCTGCGGTGTATCCATCTGGGACTATGAATTTTGCAGTGATACGCTATTACCAGAATGCTTGGAGTACTTAATAGATGAAATTGGATACCCGACTCCACCGATCTGGGAATTGATCGACTCATGCTGCGATTACCATCCCCCTGTTTATTATGATACATTTGACTATGGTGGAGATCCGGATTTCTCAACATACCCGTGCGACGGACCGGTTGCCACTATCATCCGACCGCTGCCGAATACATATTCCGCATGCGATCCGGAATCGATAATCGTCGCGATCGAGGATACTGACGGAGTTGTCGAGTCCACAATAGAGCTGGTGGTTAACGGCACACCATACAACACGACCATGTCTGAGCTCCGCTGGGAGGACCCATACCTCATATTCAAACCATTGACAAGCTGGTCAAATGGTGATATAATAAACGTGAGTTTGATCTCCGCGGACGACACTTACGGGAACCCGCTCCAGCACGCCCCTGTCGAATGGTCGTTCATCATCGACTACTCGCCCCCAGTTGTGTGGAATACATCGCCGCCTTGCGGAGATACGCTTTATTCGGATCGCTTCACACTCTATATGATGGTCTTCGACAGTCTTTCGGGTCTCGAACCAGAAAGCATTTATATTGAAGTAGGGTCTGACAGATATTATATTTCACACTCATGCATCACCTGGGATGGCGACAGCATATTGACTTTCGATCCAGCCTGCGCGGGTTACACATTCTCGGATGGCGATATCTTTGAGTATTGCCTGCATGCCGAGGATACCCCGGACTACTGCGCCGCGAACGAACTCGACACCTGCTGCAGTCACTATATTTCTATGGAATGCAGCCTTCAGGCTACCGCGGGACCAGACCAGTACTTATGCCCCGATATGGAGGTAATGTTAGGTTGCGATCCGACCGCCTGGAGCGGAGTGCCGCCTTACACCTACTCGTGGACTCCGCCTACAGACCTGAGCAGTACAACAGTCCCGAATCCAATCGCTTCACCGGACACTACTTCTACATACATACTGACCGTTACTGACAGCATGGGCTGCGTAATAATAGATTCCGTTACGGTCTTTATGGAGTACGAGCCGCCCGGACCGTTCGATTTCATTCGTCCTGCTGCCGGCGCAAGTTTACGACCAGGCGACATTATCCTGGAATGGGAAGATGCGCCCGGGTCACCGCCAATGTACTACGACCTTTACATTGACGGCTTACTGGTCGAAGATATGATGGATTCGACACATTACACCGTGAACTACCCCTGCGGACACACGCATAGCTGGGCTGTAAGAGCTTATAATTTCTGTGTTAGCAGGATAACCCTGTGCGGAGAATATGATTCTATTTTTGTTGATACTGCCTGGTCAGAACCGATCGATGTCATGGGAGACCCACTTTTCTCAACCTGGCCATGTGAAGGACCGGTTGCTGATATAAGAAGACCGATGCCTAACACGTTTTCAGCATGCGACCCGGAATCGATACTCATTTACCTCATCGGCACCGATACGCTGATCGATCAATCCACTATCGAGCTATCCGTTAACTCGGTACTTTACCACACAAGCGATGAGCAGTTGAGGTACGAAGGCGACACGATGCTGATATTCAATCCTGATCCTGCATGGGAAAATGCCGACACGGTTCGTGTTATTCTTCTGCACGCGATAGACTACAATGGAGTGGACCTCGGCACTGCATTGAACTGGAGATTCACGCTCGATTACTCACCGCCGATGGTCTGGGATTTCGATCCCCCGTGCGGAAGCACAATCTTCACGGACCACTTCATGGTCGATCTCAAGGTTTACGATTCACTTAGCGGCTTGAACGAGAGCGAACTTATCTTTATCAGCCTGGGTTCTGACACTTTCCGCATCGGAGACGCCTGCCTGACCTGGACGGATGACAGCATGCTTCACTTCGACCCGATTTGCGCAGGTTACGAATTTGTTCATGGCTCAGTATTCTCGTATTGCATACACTCTGAGGATACCCCTGATTATTGCGAACCGAACGTGTGGGATACGTGCTGCGCTTACTACATCTCCATGGAATGCAGCTTGCAGGCGAGCGCGGGACCAGACCAGTACGTCTGCCCTGAGAATGAGGTGATGCTGGGCTGCGATCCGACAGCGTGGAGCGGAGTGCCGCCATACACTTACTCCTGGACTCCAACCTCCTACCTCGACGATCCAAACACTCCAAATCCCTATGCGTCACCACCGACTACAACCACGTATATCCTGGAAGTCAGGGATAGTATGGATTGTGTTATATATGATACGGTTGTGGTGTACGTGGATTACGAACCCATTGGACCTTTCGCGTTGCTAACTCCAGTGAACGGTGCACTCTTAGAACCCGGTGATGTCATGTTCGATTGGGAGGATGCTCCCGGGACCAGACCAATACTCTACGACCTCTTAATTGACGGCAACCTGGTCGAGGATAGAATGGACTCGACTCATTACATAATAACCTACCCTTGCGGTCACAACCATTACTGGGAAGTTCTCGCCTACAACTACTGTTTGAACTCCATCCATTTCTGTGAGTATGGCGCGTGGGATACCATAATGTACTATGACACGATTTACTACGATCCGGTTTCTGACAGTGGTTACGGCGACCCGGAATTCTCGACCTACCCCTGCGAAGGACCCGTCGGAATCATTATTCACCCCGATTCGAACACATTCACTGCCTGCGACCCGGACACTATCGTAATTGAGCTGATCGACACCAGTCTCATAGTGGAATCCACGATAATTCTCGAAGTTCAAGGCGTACAATATACAACTGCGGCAACCCAGCTCGAATGGAACGATCCGTATCTCATTTTCGTTCCTGACCCGGCATGGGAGGACGGCGAGCACGTTCATGTACGCCTGCTCGAAGCCTGGAACCGGTTACCTGCTCCATTGGAGAATGTTGTTGACTGGTGGTTCACCGTTGACCTGTCACCCCCAGTTCCCGAGCTTTTCAACCCACAGGGCGCAATGATCAGGAACCCGCAGCCGGATATCATCATTCACCTTGTGGATTCACTAAGCGGAGTGGACATAACCTCGGTTATCGTCTGGGTTGATGGTATCGATCTGTATCCCGATACTGATTTTGATTGGGATCCGATTGGCGGCATAATAACCTACTTCCCACCTGACCCATTTACTCCGGGCGACACTGTCTGCATCTCGATATATTCGTGTGACCAACCGGATTATTGCGCGCCGAATTGTGATTCGACCACGTGGTGCATCCGGATCGAACCCTTCGTTGCGTGCCTCGTTCACCCGAACCCATTCACGCCGAACAACGATAATATTAATGAATATACTATTTTCGATTATCCGAACATGTTCTCACAGGATGCGGTGGTTTCCATTTACAATATCAGGAACGTGAAAGTTTGGGAGAAAAAGGTAGAGCATATCGATAATATTTCTGATTTCATGCAGAGAAGCTGGAACGGTAAAGACAGTAAGGGCAAGGATTTACCGGAAGGCATCTACATTTACACTATCGAAGTGGACAAGAAAATAGAGTGTAACGGAACGGTTATATTGGCGAGGTAGAGTAAAAAATTGAATATCTAATATCGATTAATGATTGCTGATTTATGAAGGCTATTTTGTTACGATGCTTCACTGTTGGTAATCAAGACTTATTTCTAATTTAGGAAGTTTGATACTAAAAATCGGGGCGGGTGTCGGAGTGCGTTGACTTAGTATGCCGGAATTTACCGAAAATCCATGCTCGTCAAATATCTGGATTATTGTGCTTTGGTAACTTTGGTTGTGCCAGCATACTAGCCAATGCGTTTTCAGGGCGGGGAAATAGTAAAAAAGTAGGCAGTAGGAAGTAAGCAGTACGCAGTAAAAAGCAATAAACATTCAGGGGTGGGTGTCGGAGTGCGTTGACTTAGTATGCCAAAATTTACCGAAAACCAGTGCTCGTCAAATATCTGAATTATTGTGCTTTGCTAACTTTGGCTGTGTCAGCATACTAGCCAATGCGTCTTCAGGGGCGGGAAAATAGTAAAAAAGTAGGCATTAAAAATAAAACTTCAAGTTGTAAACAAATCAGGAGAAAACCAAATATATTGAAAATCCAGTTAGGGATAAAATCTCATATTGTGTGATTAAATATTCTATAGCTTACGTAATCATTTACAATTTAAGAGTGCCGTAGGAACGGAATATGAAGAATGAACTAATACCAAACAAGGAATTCATTCAATGTTTCATTAATATTTATTCTGAACAATGAATTGCATTATTTCAGCATAAGCTGCAATATATGGCAATGAATGGCAATATATCGGAATGAATGGAAAACGGTATTGACTATTTACGAATAAATACTCTTCCCCTCACCAAAATATGACTCATAAATATGCTGAAACAAGAGGTTTCTTTTCCTATGAAGAAGCTGCCTGGAATATATTTCCATCAGTTTCCCCAAACTACTCTGTATTGTAAGTAGTACTGCCGCACGAGTATTCTGGAACTTTCGCCAGTCCAATACTAACTTCTCTTGTTTCAGGGTTTCCAATAATTCACGCGCTACTGCTTTAATCTCTTGTTACTCACAAAAAGCTTCTTTAAACCATCGAAATCAATCTTGCTCAAATCTACTATAAACTTTTTCGGTTTGTCACTAATCTCATAGCCTTTTGGTAAAATCGACCGGTTCAGTACAGCTTCAATATCATCCATTACATCATAAATATCTGCTGGGGGTAGAATGTTTCGAATTTTCTGAGTTAAAATTCTTATCAAACTGCATTTTGGAGCTAGATGCTTCAATTGAGGATCAGGCAAAACCGCTCTGTAAATCTTGTTTACATTGCCAGCCAATGTCATGAATTGGTTCTTTGTATCATCCGTCTTAAGGAGTAAGTTCACTGCTTCATCTATCAAATTAACACGCTGAAAACCTTCAGCAATTAATACTTTATCAAGATCAATACTATTATTTACACAGTATTTTTCTGTTTTGTCAAGCATTTCCTTTAACCTATCGATTAGCTCAGATTTATGCTTAATAGGTGTCTCCCCAGGCTTGACCTCCCCTCCAACACCAGAACCATAAATAGCAAGGGCTTTCTCAAGATTCTTAAACACTCCCACATAATCCACAATTAAACCATTCTCTTTATCACCGAAAACACGGTTAGCACGGGCAATAGTCTGCATTAAAGTATGGTTACGCATTATCTTATCCAGGTAGATCGTGGAACAGCATGGCACATCGAACCCGGTCATCCACATAGCGCAAACAAAAACCAAGCGGAAAGAATCATCAGGGTTTTTGAATTTTGTATCCAGGTCTTCTTTATTCATTCGAATTCTATGCGGTTGAATGTCCACGCCCTTTTCTCTCAGGTCTTCTATTTCATTTTGGGAAGGCGAAACCACGACAGCCATATCAGTTTCTTCCATATATTTAATTTTATATCTAATTATTTGGTATCGTTCATATTTCTCGGCATCATACTACAGTCACCGAACTTAATTTTATTTCAAAGCAATCATTTATACCTAT
>JAFGQG010000039.1 GCA_016935765.1 bacterium | reverse complement strand
ATAGGTATAAATGATTGCTTTGAAATAAAATTAAGTTCGGTGACTGTAGTATGATGCCGAGAAATATGAACGATACCAAATAATTAGGATAAGCGATATTCAATAATTAATCCTTATTTGCAGATTGCTATTACCCATCGATCATTGATAGAAATCTTCTCTAACACTCATCCACTCATCCAGACATCCATTCATCCATTTCCTTTACCTCGCTAGAATGATGGTTCCGTTGCACTCCACCTTACCATCCACCTGAATAACGTAAATATATATACCTTCCGGTACCGGCTTGCCCTTGCTATCCCTGCCATCCCAGCTACGTTCAAGGTAGTCCGAATTCTGGTTAATGGACCTGAAAGATTTCCGGAAAACCTCAATGTTCCGCAAAGTCAGAACGACTATCTCCCCCTTCTTGTTCAGCATTTGCGGGAATTTAAAGAAAACGTTATCATTAATGCCGTCACCGTTCGGAGTAAAAGGATTCGGACCAGCATAACACGACATTTTGGGGAGAATCGTAAACCATACGCTGCAGCCTCCCCAATTCGGATCGCAATAATCCGGGTCATCCCCCATTTCCAGGGTAATGAACACAGTATCGCCGGGCACGAATTCAATACCGGCTTCATCGCAATCAAACTCCAGCGTACCATTGATGCCATCAGTATCGAACATCCAGTAAATCCCGGTTTGACCGGGCTGATATGTAACCCCGTCAACTTCCAGGCTGATAGTGCTTTCCCTGACACCCGCAAGGTTGTCATTTATCTCGATACTTATCGCCGGTGAAACATCATCGACCATCACCCCATTTAATGGATATTCCAGCGAACACACAGGAGCTTCCAGGTCAACCCCAAACACCCATGATAGCGTATCCAGCATGGGATTACCGGGAATATCCTCCACTCCTTCGAGCACCACCTCGACCATCTGCTCGTTCACGAAAAAACCGCTCTCGGGCTGAAAGACCAACAGGCTGTCAGCCGCGGCATAAGTCAGCCACTCATGATCGATAGTGTAAGTAGTCTGCTCAACAAGCAATTCAATAGTGTTAACATCGATACCTTCGTGGTCAAAAAGGTGTATGATAATGGGCTGGTCGTCGCATGAAGTAATCGTGTTCGGCAGAGGTTCCACTAGCTGCGCTACCGGTCTGCCCATGATGGAAACATAAAAAACAGCAGCGCATTGCTTCCTGTCGATGGGATTCATGAAATCGAAATCGTCATCGAATGCATATATCTCGAACCTGACAGTGCAGGTATCAGTAAAACCAGGTATAGCCAAGCTGTTGGTGAAATTAATGATGACTTCCCCGTTCACAATCGAGGTATCTGTGAATGGAGTGGGGATCATCGCAATCGTATCCGAAAAAATCCCGGTGTTCGTCTCATATATGGCGAAAACGCTATCCCCCCAGACGCTGGAAGAGTCGATAATATCGCAGAAAATATAGAAGTCCACACCTGTAGCCCGGTATGCCGGCTCAAAGTTTTCGAACCTGGGGCACAGGGTATCATCATCCGGTATATAGAAAGCCCATGAACCCGGCTCCTGGATAGGGTTCGGGCTGCAATAATCCGGCTCGTTATCAGTTGCATAGACACTCACTCTTACCGTATCGAACTCAGGGAAATATAGTCCGGTGCCCCTCAGGCTGTCCTCCTCCGGGGTGTAGTAAATGCCGTAATCGCTTTCATCAACTGACGATGGATCGAGGGTCACCGTCGTACCATCCCAATCCAGGCATCCGGATGCAAGATTAAAAGTAAGTGGTCCCGGCGCGCGGTAAACACCTGCTACCTGTAGTTGGATCGAGCTTGAATCGACTCCCAGCAGATTGTCCCACAGTTCCACCTGGATTGTCTCCTGCCAGTTATAAATACTCGCGCTGTCCGCCGGAACGAAGTTCGAGGCGACCGGTCCTGAGAGATCGACATAGAAAATCCATTCGATGGGGGCATCTTCAAGTGGATTATGCAGGGAATCCGAGGCTGAGAGCAAGGCAACATGAACGGTTTCACCATCGACCCAGAATCCGGCTGGCGGTGAAAAGTATAATGTGTCATTTTCGTAGGTCAGGGTAGTATCGTTGAGACCGTACACGGAATCCCGGACCTGGAGTTGTATCGACTCCAGTATAATTCCTTCTGAATCAAAGAGATATACCAGGATACTCTGGTCTTCGCATGCTGACACCGAGTTATCCGTGGGCACGACTATCTCCGCGTCCGGTCCCCCTACCGCAAAGCTAAACTCCCAGCATACTTCGAGTGTGTTCGGAGGGCAGTAACCCGGCGTATCGAGCGCGGCGGCGCATATTTCGATACTGCTTCCACCGGTCCAGAATAAGCCGGCGCATTCGGTGCTTAGTTCGAAGTACTCGCCATCCCAGGTTACACAAGGATCGTAAATTGAGTAGGGGTGTCCATCCACGGTCAGTTCAATAGTGCTGAGATCCAAACCGCTGAGTGAATCCGCGATACGCAGGCTGATTACCGGCGATGTTTCCGTAACGGTACTTAGGTCAGGGGGATTAAAATCCCACGCGACTGGTGGTGAAAGGTCCATAATAAACGTCCATCCCAATAAACCACCGAGCTCATTACCCAGGGAGTCATCCGCGGAGAGAAGGTTGACAATCACAGTTTCAGCGTTCTCGAACCACGGTGATGGAACGAATGCAAGCAAGGAACCCGCGGAAAAGGTGAGTTCCGCGTCAGTTGTGTTATACGTAACGCCGTTAACTTCCAGCTCTATCGATTCTTCGACTACTCCATTCGAATCGACAAGAGTGACGATAATTCCCTGGTCGTCGCAGGCGGAGTATGTGTTCGGAAGCGGCTCGATGATTGAGGCGACAGGACCCCCGGCAGCGATCGAAAATGCCCAGCATGTATCGAGAATGTTCGGACCGCAATAGTCTGGGAAATCATTGGCTCGCAGGCAGATATCAACAGTATCACCACCTCGCAAATCGATCCCATAAGCGCAAAGATCGATACCCAGGCTCTCTCCGTCCCACACAAAAAATGGATGCATTATCGTGAATGTAAACGAATCCACCTCGACTTCTATCGAACCTTCGTTCAAACCGCTCAGGCTATCGGAGAGGTGGAGACTTAAGACCGGACAAGTGGTAATTAGTGTACTTCCCGGAACAGGTGATACATCCCAGACGACCGGCGGCGTCAAATCGATATTGAAACTCCAGCAGAGCGGCGCAGCTTCGAGTAAATTATATAATCTATCCATGGCTTCAAGCAGGCAGACTTCGACCAGTTCACCGTCAGTCCATAGGGTGGAAGGTGTAAATATCAAGCTGTCATGATCGTAGTTCAACTCGGGATCGGATACTGTATAAATCCTTCCGTTCACCTGCAGCTGAATGGTCGTATCAAGCACTTCATCGGGATCCTGCACCATTATTATTATACGCTGGTCATTGCAGGCTGAGTATGTCCCGGAATCCGGCTCGATGATATGCCCTATCGGACCGCCCACCGGTATGGTGAAGTACCAGCATGTATCACCTTCATTGGGTTCGCAAAGATCGGGCATATCCATGAAGAACAGGCAAACTTCCACGGTATCCCCGCCAGAGAAACTTGTACCGGTAAGTTCTGTGTTGAAGGTATAAACGGAGTCCACTCTTGAGAACGCTGGGTGACCCAGCGGATAAAAATCTCCGTTGATAGTAATGGAAGTCGAATCAAGAGCAACGATGGCAAGGTTGTCGGTTAGTTCGAAAGTTATCGTGGGAGTCGGGTCGCCGACTTCACCCCAGAGCGGCGGGAATGGATTTAGCAATGTTGGCGGTTCGAGGTCTATCCAATAATACCAGGAATAGACCCTGCTTAATCCATTACCCAGGGAATCCTCAGCTTCCAGAAGCCTGATCACCACGGAATCATTATTGGACCAGATATCGGCATCAGGTGCGAAATACAGGTACTCAGGGAACTCCCAGCGTACCGGGGGAGAAGTCAAGGTTGTGCCTGCCACTTCGACCTCCAGCCGAATACTCGATGGATCGACTCCATGTGAAATTATCCTGTCGAAAACCCGGAGCACCGCTCCCTGGTCCTCACACGAACTCACCGCTCCCACAAAAGGATGATCGAGCTCACCCGCGGGACCAACAAGATCGACTAAAAACTCCCAGCAGAACTCGGATTCGTGAAGCGAACAATAATCAGGTTCATCATAACTTTGAATGCAAAAACGTATAACGTCGTTATGCCTGAATATGAACCCGCCATCCATCGGGTTATAGACCAGCGTGTAATATAACATACCTGCTATAGTATCAACCGTTAAAGTTATCGCCCTTGAGAAAATGTCGTAAGGTCTATCGTTCACAAACACAATGATGGAAGTATCATCAACCCCGCTGAGACTGTCAATGATCGTTAACATGATCTCATGATACGGGTCAGAAATTATTTCACCTTCCGCAGGATCGAAACCGAAGTAATCGGGTGGTGAAAGGTCCACAATAAACGACCATTCGAGAGGATTCCGTATTTCATTGCCATATATGTCACTAGCGCTGACAAGACGCACATCGACAGTTTCAGCGTCAGTCCATGGAAGGGATTGACAAAACACCACGGTGTCAGAAATCATTGACAACTCTGGTGATTCTATGTTATAAATAATACCGTTCACTTCCAGCTCAACAGTGGTTGTATCAACACCATCTTCATCGGTTAGAAGGACATAGATGCAATGGTCGTCACATGCTGTGTAAGTGCCATTGAGAGGCTCAAGGACTGCAGCCACCGGTCCGGAAAAACTCACAATGAACAGCCAGCATGTATCGAGCGCGTTGGCATCGCAGTAATCTGGGCTGTCGGTACCGTACAGGCAAACATTTACTGTATCGCCATTCGAGAAGAATATACCTGCAGCGGCGCAATCAAATTCGAAATGAATAACCTCCCAAACCCCGGTACCGGGCAGGCTAATTATTGTTCCATTTATATCCATTGTGATAGAAGAAGCATCAATTCCGCTGAGTGAATCATGCAAATCGAATTCGATGACTGGACCTGAATCCGATACCATGGTTTCAAGCGCCGGTGCAATATCAGTCACTACCGGTGGTGTTAAGTCTATTGCAAAGGCGCTGAAAAGCGTGTCATCGAGTGGGAAGCCATAGATATCGTCCGCTCTCGTGAGGACGACAACGACCATTTCACCATCACTCCAATACGCAGGCGGCGGCTGGAAAACCAGGAGGCTGCCCTCTTCGAAGCTCAGCCAGGGGTGTCCGATATTATAGAGGATTCCATTGATATAGAACTCGATAGTTGTGGTATCTATCTCGTAGCGGCTGAATATTATTATGATGATTTGTTGATCGTCGCAGGCTGAGTAAGCGCCGTCGAAGGGTTCGAGCATCATGGCATTATGTTCGGAAATGATAACGTAGAATTGCCAGCAGTGATCTACCATCACATTAGGGGCGCAATAATCGGGTAAGTCCCCTGCTCCTGCTATACAAACATGCACCGTATCGCCGTCTTCGAACCTTAAACCAAGTGCGCCGGTATTAAACCTCAATTCACCTGTCAGTGGATCAAAATCCATTCCGGTTGTGTCATAAGGGTAAAATTCCCCATTTATCTCCAATCCGATGCCACTCCAGTCAAGACCGCTGCCGCTATCCGCGATAAAAACTGATATCATTGGGTTTGAAACAGTAATAATCGTGTCCGGTGTTGGGAATTCTCCCCACGCGAGAGGCGGAGAGAAATCCATAATGAACGCCCACACTACCGGCGCGCCCTGAAGCGGGTTTCCATAGATGTCATCCGCGCGGAGTAACCTTACTGCAACTTCCTCCTCATCGCCCCAGAAACCCGGTGCCGGTGTAAAGATGAGCGTATCCCCTGACCATGAGACCTCGGGCGAAGCGTTCGTGTAAACCACACCGTTTACCTCTAGCTCGACGGTAGTTGTGTCCACGCCGGAATCATCGTTGATGATAACGATAATACGCTGGTCTTCGCAGGCGGAGTAGGTTTCGTTCAGTGGCTCAACTATCAGTGCTTCCGGACCAGTGCTGTCATCCAGGATAGTAACTGTGACACACGATGTGTCCGCGCAGCCAACGACATCAGTCACGATAACGCAATAGGTTCTAGTTATAGCAGTATTCGCGATTGGGTTAGGTATAGTCTGAATGTTTAACCCTGTGGGTGGAAACCACCAGTAAGTGAGCGGGTCGGTACCTCCTGATCCGGTTGGTCTGCCTCCAATAGTAACTAAATCTCCTGGTGGGATTATTGTATCTTCACCAGCGTCAGCAATTATCTCAGGACTCACATACACCGTAACAGTCTCAGGCGCTGAGGAACAGCCTTCTCTTACCACGGATACAATATAATCAGTAGTTCTATCCGGATTGACCATGATGTCAGGTTCAGTGAATCCCCCCGGTTCCCACAAATAAGTAACTTCTCCACCGCGCGGATTCACTATGGCAGTTAATCTTGCTGTTTCCCCGGTACAAATGCTGTCTCCATAAACCGTGATCTCCGGAGTGGGAATAACGTTCAGTGTGATATTTGCTGTGTCGATGCAACCCCCTGGTTCGCTTACCTCTACGAAATAAGTCGTTGTTTCTGCCGGACAGGCGATCGGGTCAGGTACGTCCGTACTCGATAGCCCTTCGGCGGGAAACCAGTAGTAAGACTCGGCTTCGCCGGGCATGCCACCAACATGAGAAGCATGCAACTGGGTACATTCTCCCTCGCAAAACTCCAGCTCATCAGCGGTTATTGAAGCGACCAGGACGATCAACCGCGGGATTGTAACACAGTAATTTTCGGTGATCGTGGAATCTGAAGCATCGGGATTCTCATAGGTAACCTCGATATCATAGCACACTACCGAGCTATAGAGGCTTTCCGGTATCCATACTTCCCAGGAAGCCAAACCCATGCCGCTTTCAGCCTCGAGTGTACCAAGTAATTGCGGATTATCACCGCTCATCAGCGCGAGACCTGACGCAGTCAAGTCCAGCGTTACCGTGACATTCGAGGCATCGCCGCTTCCGGTGTTCGTGATTATGGCATCCACTGTGAACGGATTTGGTGATATCTCAATGCAATCCGGGATCAACTCTGGGGGTGTATGTTCTATGTTTACTTCGGGCATCCCCGAGGAATCTATTTCCCCGAAATCCCAGTTGGAATACTCGTAATGAGCTTCGATATAATCCCACCACCAGCCCCTGTAGGATCGTATGACCTGAACGGGGTATTCAGCCTGCAGCAGCGCGCTGGCTGAATCCCAGCCGCCAATAACGCTCATACTCGTATCCGTCAGGTAAAGGGTCTCGAACTGATCAAGGGTTACATCCAGCTCGAATGAGCCATCGAAATTGACATCCACGGTTATCCGGTTGCCGTTATCGAAGCAGGTAATAGTCCACCAGTTGGCGGGACCTCCATGCTCATCCATATCAGATGCGTTCAGTCTGTCCATAAACGCTGAATTTACCTGCAGGTCCGATGGGTGCAGGCAAACTGACGTGCTGTACATGCGTGTAACACTTCTCCACCTGTCAGTCGCATACTTAAGATAATCCCTCATAACATGGATCGGGCGGTTCGATGTAATGGTAGTGCTATCTGAATCTATATAGACCTTCGCTCTTTCTCCCGCACTCAAATTTAGTACTGAACCAGCAACGTTCACTGAAGTAGCATTTTCGAGAGCGACGATAATAAGTGAAGTCGAATCCACAGGATCCTCGTAGCCTGCCGCCCATAGCTGATGGACCAAAGGCGCTACATATTCGGTACCCCATAACGATGTCGGAAGCGGCGTGTATGCAGTGAAATCGTCATGACTCGATTGCCGGTGAGATATATGGGCAACCGCTATCTTCTCGGATGCCGTTAGGTGCATCACATTAGAGCCGGCAGGGAAGCTGAAAGCCCGGCATTCACCTGCGTTAATCGTGAAAGAGCCTACTCCATCAACGTCTAAATTCGTTCCGTCCTGAGTGCCCGTTACTGCAACGAACTCCCAGGAAGACGGCGGATCATACAAACTCCCCACGTAGTACTCCGTATCCAGGAATATATCCGGCTGAAGAGTGTAGTAAAACTCGGTTGGCTCATACTCCGAAGGGGTCACTATCTTTGTAGAATAAATTATTCTCAGCGGTTTCGTGGCTCCAATTGACAATCCACAGGTCGTAAAGCTGCCTTCACCATAGCCTTCTCCGGCATTCAAGGTCGTGTCAATAAGGGAAGAGGTGATAACCGTATTGTTATAGAGAGCGTGGAGGGAGATATTCGAGCGCCAGGACATCTCCCCGGGAATGTGAAGCGTATCCACGTAAGGAACCCAGTAGGTGTAACTCCATGCGGTAGCAGCAGTTATCATGCATAAAAATACTAGAAATGTTACTCTGAATTTCATAGTAATACAGTATTGTTCATTCCCGATTTAAGCAATCGCATGCTCGAGAAATTACAATATTAATATATTTTAAAACATTTAACAAGCAAGTGAAAAAAGGGATCGTATCTGGTGAACAGCAGGATAAGAATAGTCTAAAATGAAACCACAAATGTTTTATAAAAGTCTAACACTTGTGATTTCCGCGTACCTTTTGAAATCCACATCCAATGTAAAAATGGTCAATCCATTATTAATTGCAACAGCGCATATCAGAAAATCTATATGCGAACCCTGCACCCCTTTAGCGCGGCATTTATTGAATAATCGAGCCGCATGTTCATAATCATCAAGTTTAATCGGAAAATCCACAAATGCCCTGAGACTCTCTTTTAATTTATTATACTGTTTTATATTCGAAATACCTGACAGTATTTCCTGCCTTATTGGACCGATCAACACAACCCTGTAATCCTCAATTAACGTATTGAACTTACTTACAACACTTTTTTCCAGTTCAGAAGTATCCTTGGTTTTTCTTCTGAACGCTAAAGACCAAACCGGGGTATCAACAAGAACCTTCATTTCCCAATCCTTTTCGCTTTATAATCGTAATCCTTATCGTAGTCAATTTTACCGAAGAGTTTAATGATCTGCAGTTGTTTCCTGTGTTGTATGTATTCTCTAAGCGCTTCATTAACCGTATCCTTCTTGGTTTTGTTTTTTCCAATCCTTTTCGCTTCCAGGAGTAATTCATCGTCTATACCCAGATTAGTTGCCATAATTCACCTCCTTTTACACAATAATTTACACAATAATTTGTGTATGTCAATTAAATTATCCTATTATTTGGTAAGTTAGCTAAAAGCAGGGGATTTGGAGTACTGTATTTTGCTTGACTATTAAACATTTATGTATATGTTATATCTTTTCTTAGGTGAAATAGTGTAACTTACATATTACAATGGCTCAAAAAGAAGCAAAAGCCCGTATCAAAATAAACAAACTCCTCGAAGAAGCAGGATGGCGAATTCTTGAGGATAAAAACGGAAAGCCTAACGTTCTGTTGGAAGTCGAAACGAAACTAAAAAGCGTAAGTGAATTTGACCACGGTGAGGACTTTGAAAAAACAAAGACCGCCACAAAGACACAAGGACTCTAAGGTTCACAAAGGCGAAACAGAATTTGGAACCAAATAAAAGAAAAGCATGCTTTCTTTCTTATTGTTCCTTCGTGCCTTTAAGCCTTAGCCTGCCCCGTTAGATCTGATAAGTATCTAAACGGAGTGGCTGTTCTTAGTGTGCTTTTTTTGATTTTCGTTTTAAACCTTGCTTTCCATTCATTTCAAAATACAACCGTTCATTCTCATATATTGCCACTCATTCTAAAATAATGCCATTCATTAATCCAACAAAACAGGTATTTGTGCATTCGTGGCAGGTTGGTTTCTGGTTCTTCCTTTTTCTACTTCAACAATATAACCTTCTCCGAAATGCTGGTTCTTGAAGTCTTCAGCCTGATAAAATAGATCCCGCTCGAAAGCTGCCTGTCCGCGACTCCCGTACCTTCCCAGACCATGCGGTAAGTACCCTTCTGATGAAAGCCGTCAGCCAGCGTCGATACCTTTTCGCCAAACAGGTTATAAACAAAGAAAATGCAATTGGAAATTAAATTGAGTTTGAAAATAAAAATAAACAATGCAGCAAACCTTTACTGGATTATGAACCAAAACAGAGTTTTGGTTTTGGGAGTTTCTCCCCTACCACTCCTCTCTACCAAACTCCTTGGATGCCTGGACCTACTTCGTTAAAACTTCGTAGGTTAAAATGGTTGGATGAATGGCTGAACAAAATCGCAAGATTTTTAACTAACCTTTCAGGTTAGGTTTGAAAGTTTCCTGGGAAGACTCCATGGCCATTTTGCTGCAGACGATTTCGGTTTTAACGTTCGTTGTGTAAAGGATGATTGAAAAAACCGCGAAAAATCTCCCTTATCCATATTGAATTTGTCTCCAGAGACTTATTTGTTACTTTAGATTTGGGATTTAATGGTTCCCCACTGTTCTCCAGGGTTTATCCTGGATAGCTTCAGTATAATTAATTTTGAATAAAAAATATTATGTTTTATTATGTAAAGTATAAAAAATAATTGTTGCGAACGTAAATAAATGATTTATAATATATGTATGAGAATTAAAACAATGTTTAAATCAGGTGGTTTAAAATGGTTGAAATCGTATTTGAAAAAGATCTAGCAGTATTAAAATTTCCAAAACAATTGGTCGCTTCGGAATATGTGCAACAATTTTTAGAAAGGTTGCGCTTAGAAGCAATTATTGAAAAAAGCAAAATGACTGAGAAACAAGCCTGGGAGTTATCGGAACAGATTAAGGAAGAATGGTGGCAGAATAATAGAGATAAATTTATCAACAGGAAAAAAGATTGAAAAATATAATAATTGACACAAATATTTTATTTTCCACCCTCCTGGCTAAGAACAAAAAATTTAGCGATATTATTTTCTCACCACCAAATAATATAACTCTTTATTCAAGTAAGTTTGCTATCGTTGAATTGTTTAAACATAAAGAAAAACTTCAGAAATTTACAGAATTAGATGAAAATGATTTGTTAGATCTTCTTCATAATCTTCTAAAGCATATCACTTTATTCGATGAAAATACTTTAACCAACGAAAGTATTAATAAAGCTATTCGTTTATGCAAAGATATAGACGAAAAAGACATTATATTCCTGGCAATAGCAATAGAATTAGACGGTTTTCTCTGGACTGGCGATAAACAACTTATAAAGGGATTAAAAACGAAAGGCTTTAATTCATTTTTTAAAGTGTAGGGTTAGTTAATTAATTTATCTATGATAGTGTTTTAAATGACACTTCGATGCTACTGCTGGCTTACCAGAGCATCCTCTTGTCAACAATGATTCCCAGGTACGTTCTACTTCAAAAGTATCAGCTTCTCCGAAATGCTGGTTCTTGAAGTCTTCAGCCTGACAAAATATATCCCGCTCGAAAGCTGTTCGTTCAAGTAACTTTCTCCATTCCAGATAACGCTGTAACTGCCTTTTTGATGAAAACCATCAACCAGCATTGAGACTTTTTCTCCGAACAGGTTATAAATTTCGATTGAAACCTTACCTTCGTCCGGTACCTGGTATATAATTTTTGTACTCGCGTTGAACGGATTCGGATATGCCCTTAACGAGAATTTCTTTGGCGTTATCGTTTGGGCATCCGCTCTTCCAGAAGGCGGAGGAGGAGGATACGAACCGTACATTTCCAGCAGCTTGCTTTCTTCAAAAGAACTTAGCGGTTTATAGAAATGCGCCGCTCCACCCGTCACCGAAGCTTCGAGCGTGCAAGTCTCGGAAGCAACAAGCACCCAGTAGCCAAAACCGGGTACTATCATATCCGCATCAACATAGCCAGGAGCCCAGTTATACAGCGGAGGGATTATTCGCCCCGCTATGTAAGTAACAGGTACAGTAGAGTTGACCGAACCGACCAGGTTCCAACCCTGCGGGAGTATCGACTGGAAATCCGAAACAGGAATACCGCCGATATCGTAAACGGTGTCCTTAATGGAATAAACCCAGTAACCGCATCCTGCCTGAATGCCTGCCGAGGTAACATAAGCCCTTGAAATCGGGTCATACCAATATAATTCAGAGATCATCGTCGGCAGTACCCTCGCAACATCCTCGAACATCGGGATAGTGTAGAACGATATCAAATTCCAACCGAGGTCGAGGCTAACCTGGCTAATCTCCGGAGTGATCCTGTTGAAACAGATCTCGACGACTTCACCTGGACCAAAGACATAATGATCAGCGTTCAGCATATCTAAATATCCATTGAGTGTGAAAATACCGTCCGGAAGGTATTCCGGGTTCCAGAATAGTGTTCCGCCATCAGCCACAGTCTGGATGAGCCAGCAATTAGGGAAATCGAGGTGGTAGCGTATATCCCTGCACAGTTTTAAAATATGCGGGTACATGCTGTCCGACAGCGGGAAGTAACCAGGCAGGTCTCCCGACGGAGAAGGTAGGCATATCAAGTCCAGTCCCGGGTTGTAGGCGTTGGAACCGTAACGGGAGGTGCCGAAGCTCAAGACGACATCCTCGTTCGAGGTGTTCCCGGAAACTCTAATATCCGCGGTCCATTCAATGGGAAGCCAATCTACGAGCACTATTCCGTTTTCGGTTATCGTGTGAATGCCTTCGCTGACCATCGATAGTTCGAGGAAGTTGAGGGGCGAGTAGCCTCCCTGGAGCGCTGATGGAAGGATTTGGGCGTTTATATAACATAAAATTGAGTCGCTGTCAAGATATTCATCACTTGAACCGCTTATAATAAGCATCCCCGGCTCGGGTATCGAATAGTCGAGGGAACCCCAGCCTTCCGTCGCGCTGCCTGCAGTCTCTATACCGGTGATATTTAAAATATCGTGAGCGTAAGTGACTTCCATGTATAAATCATCGACCCCGTAACTGCCCGGGTCATCGGTCCATACAGGGATGGTCAGCGGGTCTCCCGGGAGTGCAATATAGTCATCGAACCACGCGCGCAGCGTGCAGATCCTGACCTCAACAAACAGGGAATCAAAGTCGTTGCAATCCATGGCGTCTTCGGCAACAACGTAAAACCAGGTATCTTCAAGGAGCGGGTCCGTATCTGGATCCTGTAAATTGGAAGAGAAACCTGGTGGGTCAGACCACCAATCGAAAATAACAGAGCCATAAGCGCCTGTATAGTTAGCGTGAAGCGTTGTGTTGTCTCCTCTCAGAACGCTGTAATCGTCTGCCGAAGCGACCACGTCAAGAGAGCAGGTGAGAACTACGTTGACATCGTCCGAGATTGTTTCCAGACCGCCGCCATTCGTACCGAGTATCCCGCTGGTGCTGATGATAATAACTCCATTATCGTATCTGCCTAATACACCACGTTCTATGTTCGCGGTAAAGGTAATCACTACAGAATCGCCCGGATTCATCGAGAATGCTCCCCAGTTGACTATATAATCGCCATCGGAGGGATTTATCACCATATCCCGTACTGCATCGCCAAAGAGCTCTACGGTATGCGGTACAGATGTCGTGTAAGTAAAACCCGCTGGCAGGCTATCGGATACGATCAAACCTGTTGTTGACCAACCCCTGTTCTGGATTATCGTTATTCTCCACGTAGCTTGAGTCCCTGATTCGACTTCAGGAGTCAGGCATTGTTTCCGCATTGTGAATTCAGGATTGACAATCCTGAAGTTCGTACCTCCCACTGAAGCATAAGAGGCTCTGCTGTGATCGAAGCCGTAAATTATTATGAGAAACGGAACTGCTGCCTCGATTATGTGCGCGCCGTCTGATATTAGAATATTAGTGGCGATATACCTTGAGTCAGGTACTGAATCCCAGGTAGCGGTGACTGGTGTTCCATCAAGCATAAGAGTGCTCTCAAACCCCGCTGGAATAGCCACGTTAAGATAATCGTAGTTATAATCGGCAGGAGCGAGAAAGATGTATCTATCTGAGTACTGGGTATCTGGCGGTATGATAGCAAAAGCCGGGTCCCCTGCATTCACATCGTTAAGTTCAACCCCAGCCATATATTGACCTATCATAATAGGTTTATCGGAGACAATCCTTGTGGGCGAATCGAGGAAGAGTCCCGGGCAGTCAAACATGGCTCTCAGCGCTTTGGGAGATTCATCCTCACAACAACCGAAACCTGTCACAGGGAATTCATGTGCCGGGTTGTTTCGCGCGTACATCCTTGAAGCAACACAATTGCCATCCCATTCCCAGATCCCGCCGCGGTCTAATTCGACTGTAAATGTCGTGTCCACATCAGTGACCGTAATGTGTGTTCCATCTTCAGAAGCGAGTACTCTTAATACATCCCCGGTCCAGCTTCCGCGCGCTACAAATGGATTTAGGCAAAAAGACTTACCCCAGGTATCAATCGGGGGCATGAATTCAAGTAAATAGTCGCAGTAACGAACATAATTGGGTACATTGGAGCAATTACAACCGGCAACAACCGCCACGGGTTTACTAGACCTTATGTACGTTCCTGTTATATCCCTGACGTCCGAAATAGAAGGTGTACTCGTTCTCAGAAGGTAGGACTCGAAAGCGTCAAGAGTAACCGAAAACATGACGCCTGCTGCATGTCCCCCATCCAGCGCATGAGATGGAATTATCTCACACACAGTGCTATCATGGATTGCGGTAATGGCTGCTTGAGATGGGCGGCTCGCGTAACCACACGTTATTGTGTTATCCTTGTAACCCATTACAAAATACTCACTTCCAACTGATGGAACTGGAAAGAAAAGCGCCAGGTCGTTCGATGCGACCGGTAATTCAGATGATAGAAAAAAAACAGTAATCGAATCTGTTGCGGATATCCTGAAGCCGAGGTTCCTGATGGATTCTGAAACATTGATCTGATAAGTATGTGGAATATTTACCGTCTCAACACCATCAGCAGGTACAATCAAAGCATCGTAGAATGAGCTGTCAGAATTAGTGATTGTAACGCTGCATGTTCGGGCTGCCGTAATTATCAAAATCCCGTTGTAATCTCCGTTCAGGTTCTCGGGATAGCAGAAAAAAAACTCCGTACCCAATGATCCCTGCGCTATTATGCAATTAGCTGAAAAGAATAATAGCAGTACCGCTATGAAAAGAATACGTCCAGAAAATAGTCTATCCGACATAATTTACCCCTTTTATCTGTGTTATAGTTTTGTTTATTTCAATAATAATACTTTTCTTTTAACTAAATATTCATCTGTTCTCATCCCGACGAAGTAGATTCCACTAGAGACCTTCTCGTCAGTAATATCGCAGCCATCCCAGTAGGTTCTATAAACTCCCTTAGGATGATAGCGTTCGACCAATGTAATAATTTTTTCACCATAAATATTATATATTTCAATATCGAGTTTAGAATTGTAAGGTACTTTGTAAGTGACCTCCAATCGTGAATTAAATGGATTCGGAGCTGTTTCCAAAGTAAAGTAGTCTGGTAACAGTGGTTTATAATTTGGAAAGCTGCTGCCTGGCGGTGGCGGAGGATTTGAACCGTATAAAGCCTGGATATTATCTGCATTCAAGTATCCTATCTCTTTATAGAAATGCGCTTCAGCGCTTGCTACTGAAGCATCGAGTGTGCATTCCGGCGCAGCGACCAATACCCAGTACCCCAGATTCGAAGCAATTGTGTCAGATGCTTCATAACTCACGCCACCCCAATAATAGAGTGGCGGGATAATCCTGCCAGTTTCAAAAGTAACGTTCATTGTCGTTGTAGCGGAACCTATCAAATTCCAGCCCCTGCTCAAGACTGCGCTGAATTCGTCAACTGGGATTCCCCCGATACGGTATGTCGTATCCCTATCTGAATAAACCCAGTAACCTTTTCCTGCCTGGAAACCGTCTACAAATACATAAGTTCTTTCGAGAGGGTGATACCAATATGGCGCTGAAACAACAGTAGGAAGAACCCTTTCAATATTTGCGAATGTGGGTACCATAGAGAAAGATATTAGGTTCCAACCGCTTATCAAGTTTACTTCCCCTATCCCGGGTGTCATCCTTTCGAAGCATATTTCAACATCTTCATTCTCTTCAAAAGCGTAGAGATCAATATTATGCATGTCGAGAACGCCGCTCAGCAGGAAGGTTCCCGAAGGCAAATACTCGGGATTCCAAAAAAGCGTACCGGCTTCTCCCTCAGTATGAATAAGCCAACAGGTTGGGAAATCGAGGTTGCCGCGAATGTCCCTGGACAATTCCGCGATATGGGGATTAAGTGTGTCACCCAATGGGAAATAAGCATGTATTGTTCCAACGGGAGGAAGAGCGATTATGTCCAATCCGGGATCGTAATTCTCCGAAGCGAAAGGAGAAGCCCCAAACGATAAAACCAGTTCGGTATTAGAATTATTCCCTTTCACGGTTATTTCAGACATCCAGCTAATGGGGAGCCAATTCACCAGGAAAATACCATTCTCGGTGATACTATGGATGGATCCATCATTGAAGGTCAGTTCGATAAGTTTCATTGGAGTATAACCACCCTGTGCAGCTGATGGGAATACATGGATAATTATATAACATAGAATTGTATCTCTGTCAAGTGTAGTTATTCCCGAACCGCTTATTTCTGCATTTCCGGGAGACGAAACTGAAAAAGATAAACTTCCCCAATCCTCGCTTGCAGTCCCCATGGATTCTGTTCCTATTACTTCGAAAACATCGGGGAAGAATGCGAAGTGAAGGTTAAACGATGTAGCGCCCAGGTGGCTTGGATCTTCGACATATACCGGGAGCAATATTGTATCCCCGGGGTACGCGATAGTATCTCCGAACCATGCTCTGACTTCGCATGGGAAGGTCGAGAATGGAGGATCCCATCCGATACTCAACGTACCCGGATAAAGTGGCGGGTGTTCAGGACAGCATTCATCTATAGCTCCCCAGATTGAACCAGGGCTGCCTATAATCCATTCCCCCACGCAATATTCCATGCTAGTCCAGCAAGTATCATATTCTCCGCAGCAAAATCTATCTGACCATATTGAATAATCCCCGCAGAAATTCAAAGCTTCCACGTACCAGTAATGGGTTTCGCCGCAGGGATAATTCATGGTAAAATGTGTTGATTCAATGAGGGCAGCTACAATCAGCCCATCGATATAAAGTGTATAGTAGATCGGGGCAGTGCCGGGCGCTTCTTCCCACTCGATAGTAATATCCCCGGGAGGCAGGACCGCGCCGCTGTCCGGAGATATCGGCCCGAAATCTCCAACTGCCACAAAATCATTGATTATTTCGACAGTATCATAAGCATAGCAACCGGCGCTATCCTTTACTTCAAGATAGTAAACTGTTGTTACATCAGGAGATACGATAGGATGCCCTTCATGTGAAACCCAGCCGGGATCTACGTCATTTGTCCAGGTATATCGATGAGGTGGAATACCATTTAGTGCTGAACCATAATATCCCCCGAGGGCAATCTCGTGATGAGGGCAAATCTCAAAGTTTGGACCCGCGTCCGCGCTGAGATGCGAATAGCCCACAAGTATCGAATCCTCAGCTATGCACCCAAGTGAATCCGTCACTCTTACAAAGTACCAAATCCACACGTACAGACTATGATTGTAGCCGACCGGGTTCTCTGCATGTTCATCTCCAAGGTATTCGTGCGGTCCCCAGAAGTACGTATAAGGCGGTGTCCCACCGGTAACTATCGGTATCAGCGCGATAGTATCATCTGAACAAACCATGTCATCCGACACCATTATCGACACATCCAAATCGCAGAGGGATTCCACGTCCCAGTTTGAATACTCGTAATGGGCTTCAATGTAATCCCACCACCAGCCCCTGACTGAATTGATGACCTGTACAGGATTTTCAGATTCCAATATAGCGGAGGCTGTGTCCCATCCGCCGATTATGGTGCTTGTATCAGTCAGGTATAGCGTTTCAAAGCGGTCTAGAGTGACGTCGAGGTCCAGCGACCCATCGAAGTTCACGTCTGCCGTTACCCTGTTGCCATTATCGAATGACGTTATCGTCCACCAGTTGCGCGGTCCGCCGTGCTCCTCCATATCTGACGGACTTAGGCGATCCATAAAGGCGTACCTCATCTGAAGGTCTGAAGGATGCAGGCACACTGTGTTACTGTAAATGCGTATAACATCGCGCCAGCGGTCATTCGCGTACATCATGAAATTCTTAACCACCTGTATGGGTCGATCAGATACTATGGAAGCGCTATCTGTTCCGATAAACACTCTCATTCTTTCACCTTCATCGAGGGAATACGGGGTTCCACTCACCTGCACGGTTGTCATATTCTCCAGCGCTACAATTATCAAGCCGGTTGAATCCACACCATCTTCATATCCTGCAGCCCATAGCGCATGAGCTAACGGGGAAAAAAATTCTGTACCCCATAACTCCAGCGGAAGAGGAGTATATGCTGTGAAATCGTCATGCCCTGAACCCCTGTGTGAAATATGCGCTACTGCTATCTTCTGGTCAGCGATGAGGCTCATCACGTTATGATCCGAACGAAAAGTAAGGGTAATACACTCACCGGCATCCAGGATATAGGTCTCGGTTTCATTGACAATAAGGTTAGTTCTATCACGCGTTCCAGTGACCGCGACAAATTCCCAGGCGGCAGGCGGTTCGTAGAGGCTGCCCACCAAATACTCGGTTCCCAGCAGAAATTCCGGCTGCAAGGTATAGTAAAATTCTGTCGGTTCATACTCCGATGGCGTAACTATCTTCGCGTTATACATAATCCTGGTCAGTTTGTTGGTTTCGATACTGACTCCGCAGGAAGTGTAATCCGCGATATTGTAACCTTCTCCCGCGTTCAACACAGTATCAAGAACGCTTGAAGTAATAGCAGTACTATCAAAGAGCGCGTGGAACACGAGATTGGAACGCCAGTACATCTCGCTTGAAATGTGCAAGGTATCCACGTAAGGAACCCAGTAAGTGTAACTCATTACACCACTTATATTTATAAGTATCAATAAAATCGTTAAAAATAGAATTCTTCGATACATGCTGCCCCCTCACTCTCTTAAATATTCCGACTTACTGAACTAACATCACCATATTTATCAGAAGATCAAGTATCTCTTTTCCAAAATATCCATGTCGGTCTCGTTTTCTGCTCAGACGTTTCAGCAATGTCGTCTGCTTTTTCCGTTTCTTTCAGCTCTTTTAAGTGCAGATACTTTTCGTATGGTATTATGGTTGCTCTTTGCATACTACTAATGTTTCCTCAAATTAAATATTTTCAATACCTTCACTCTAATTATACTTCTTTTCTTTTTAAAGTAGTACTCTCGCGTTCTTCCCATAAAAATAGCCTTTCGATTCGGTACAGGTAAATTCGAGGGTTTTCCCGACAAGTTTCCGTTCGAGATCCGGAAGAAAATCGTCGGGTTCATAGGAATGAGCAGCTTCTGCTGTAAAACCGGAAATTCTCTGAGCTTCTCTGCCCCTGAATTCGACCACTTTTACATCCTCGTCCACCTTTATCCTCAAACCCAATCTCAGGTCCTTTTTAGGCGTTATGTCCTTATGGACGTTGCAGAAGTTTTTTGTCACCGGTCTGCTGCATTTAGGGCACTTCAGAATCGCTGCTGTTCTATTCGTCAACCCAATAATCTCACCCTTAAACACTTCAGGTTCCTTAACACTAACTTCGATGTCAGCATCTGTTTCCTGGATCTCAGTTTTTCTATTCAGGTTCAGTTGCAATTTTCCGTTCCATGAGTTCACCACAGCGTTTTTAACTATATAGCACTTATCTTTTTCGAATTCGGGGAGGTTCGATACCTTCCAGGAAGTGAACCTTACAGTACCGGTATCATCTCCAAATAAGCCAGTTTGGGCAATTTTGTCCGATTTGGCGTTCCATAACTCCACAATTTTGACTTCCAGGTTTATCCAGGAATTGACTTTTACTTCGCTGCCAATTGCTTTTATTTTTGTTGTCTCGTCATCCATATTCTTCCTTTCTACTGAAAAAAATTATCTTGCCAGGATTATCGTTCCGTTGCATTCCACTTTTCCATCCACTTGTATCACGTAGATATATATCCCTTCCGGAAGCGGTTTCCCCTTTGAATCCTGACCGTTCCAGCTTCTCTCAAGATAGTCAGAGATCGAACTCGCGGACTTCACGGTTTTTCTCCAAACTTCTACATTTCTCAAATTCAGAATTATAATCTCCGCATTCTTACTGTGCATGTTGGGGTACTTGAAGAACACGTTTTCGTTCACGGCATCGCCATTGGGAGTGAACGGATTCGGACCTGCATAACACCATACCTTCGGTTCGATGGTGAACCACCAGTCACAGGAACCCATGTTCGGCGCGCAGTAATCCGGATCATCACCCATCTCCAAGCTCAGGGAAACTGTGTCTCCAGGCACAAAACTGATGTTCGCCTGGTCGCAGTCGATTATTAAGGACCCATCCCGATCATTATCATCGAAGTACCAGTAAAGCCCGTTATCTGCAACCTCGTAGGGAACGCTGTTTACAGTGATCTCTATGGTTTCCGGGCGTACTCCCGCAAGGTTATCATCTATGCGGATCTCAATGCTCGGAGTAGGATCTCCTATCATCGAGTGGTTCATTGGACTGCTCAAGGAGCAAACAGGCGCTTCGAGATCGATAAAAAACGTCCACGAGAGCGTATCCCACATCGGATTACCAAGATTATCGTGAACATTAACCAGCGCAACTTCCACTGCCTGCTCGTTTGAGAATACCGGGATATCGGGCTGGAGAACAAGGAGGTTTTCCTCCGCTGAATAGGTCAGCCACTGATGATCGATGGTATATGCCACCTGCTCCACCTCAAGAATAATTGTGAGTGTGTCGATGCCGTCGTTATCGTAAAGTTGTATAAAAATTCCCTGGTCATCGCAGGAACTGATTGTATTGGGGAGCGGTTCGACCGGTGTCGCAGTCGGACCTTCGAGAATACTCACAAAGAAAGTATCCATGCCCAATGCCCTATCGAAGGGGTTCATGAAATCAAAATCGTTATCATATCCGAAAATCCTGAATGTAAGTGTACATGTATCCTGGTAGCTGGGCACTTCGCCTACAGTCGTAAAATTTATTATAGTTTCACCATTCACCACAGTAGTATCACTGCCAGAAGTCGGTTCCATTGGTATGGTATCCAATGTGGCATCCAGGTTGCTGCCATAAATTGTCTGGGCGTTATTTCGATAGAGTCCCGAAGAATCGACAAAATCACAAAAGATATCGAAAGGCAGTCTCGTAGGTCGATAAGGTGGCTGGAAATCCGCAAACCGTGGTGGGATCGTGTCATCATCTGGCACATAGAAGCTCCATGTGTTCGGCTCCTGTATGGGATTCGGGGCGCAGTAGTCCGGTTCGTTATCGGTGGCATATACAGCAATTTCTATCGTTGTGAATTCCGGGAAATAAAGCCCGGTGCCGTTCATGCTGTCCTCTTCGGGGGCGTAAGTTATACCGAAATCGCCCTCATCGACCGCGGAAGGGTCGAAGGTTACAGTTAATCCATCCCATGAAATGAGCCCGGAAGCCATGTCGAATGTCAATGGACCGGGCGCGCGGTAAATGCCCGTTATCTCCAGCTCTATACTATTGGAATCGACACCGAGAAGGTTATCGGTAAGGTCAACCTGGATTGACTGCTGCCAATTATAGACATCAGCAGCGTCAACCGGCACGAAATTCGACGCGACCGGACCGGAAAGGTCCATGAAGAAAATCCCTTCCACAGGGGCTCCGGAGAGAGGATTACCGAGAGCGTCATCAGCTGCAAGGACAGCCACGTAAACCGTTTCGCCATCCACCCAGTAGCCAGCGCCCGGCGTAAAATAAAGAGTATCAGGTATATAGGTTAAATAAGTGTCATCTACGGTATAGACCACATCCCGTACCTGGAGCTCAATGGATTCGGGTACCACCCCATCCGGGTCAGTCAAGTATATCACTATCCCCTGGTCTTCACAAGCGGAGACCGAACTGTCGGCTGGGATAACTATCTCAGCGATCGGTCCACCCGTAGCTATATGAAAATCCCAGCAAACTTCGAGCGTATTCGGCGCGCAGTAATCAGGGGTGTCATAAGCAGTAAGGCAAACTTCCACTGTTGTTCCTCCGGACCAGGATAATCCGGCGCACTCTGTACTCACTTCGAATATCTCACCTGTCCAGGTCACGCAAGGAGAGCTTATGTCAAATGTTGTGCCATCGATATCCAGTATGATCGAACTCTCATCCAGACCACTCAGTATATCATCTATACTGACGCTAACCGTGGGCGACGGGTTGCTTACAACGCTTCCACTCGCCGGAGTAAAACCCCAGGCAACAGGCGGGGAGAGGTCCATGACGAAAGTCCACTCTAATTCACCTTCAAGTTCGTTCCCGATGGAATCCTCAGCAGCAAGCAGATGCACCTGGACAGTCTCCGCGTCGTCGAACCAGGGTGAAGGGATGAAGGTCAGCAGTGTTCCTGCGCTGAAAGTTAATTCCATGTCGGAAGTATGATAAAGGGTACCCTCTACTTCCAATTCAATGGTTGCTTCGTTTACGCCGTTCGAATCTATCAGCGTAATGATTATGCCCTGGTCTTCACATGCGGAATATGTATTGGGGAGTGGCTTGATGATAGTGGCGATCGGACCGCCGTGCGCGATATTGAACTCCCAGCAATCGTGGAGATGGTTGGGATCGCAATAATCCGGCATATCGTCCGCGGCAACACAAACTTCTATCGTATCCCCGGGCTCGAACTCGAGCGGGATACTGTCCGGGTCGAAGAACACCGTTCCCGCTGCCCACCATAATGGGCTATCCAGGAAACTGTACGGAATGCCTTCTATCCAGACCTCGATGGAAGCAACATCCAGACCTGACAGTTCATCGTACAGCAGGAAGTAGATCAAAGGCGAAAAATCCTCGACATATCCGCCGATGAAAGGACTCTCACCCGAATGCACCGGTGGACTGTAGTCGAGTGTAAATATCCATGAGAGTGGAGTTTCGAGCGGGTTGCCAAGAACGTCATCAGCACGAATAAGTTCCACAGAAACAACCTCACCGTCAGTCCAGAAGCCAGGACCTCCAGTAAAACTTAAAATGTCGCCAGCATAGTCTAATTCAGGGGCACCGATGCGGTATTCCACACCGTTCACCACCAGTACGATAGTAGTGTCATCCACGCCGTTGGAGTCGTACAGCGATATGAATATCGTTTCCGGTTCGCATGCCGAGTATGTAGAATCGAGAGGGCTGATTATCTCGGCGATAGGTCCGCCCCCCGCGACGATAAAATTCCAGCATGTATCGAGAACGTTCGGACCGCAATAATCCGGGTTATCCTCAGCATAGAGGCAGACAGTTATAACATCCCCCCCGCTGATGTCGAACCCGGCAGCGCAGAGGTCAATGGTAAAATTCATCCCATCCCAATCTACAGAAGGATCAAATATTGTAAATGTAACTGAATTCACCGTAAGTTCTACAGATGTTTCGTTCAAGCCACTCAGCCTATCACTCAAACTGAACGTTATTACTGGGCAGGTGGTCATCACTTCACTTCCCGGGACCGGATCGACACTCGTAACTTCAGGGGGTGTCAAATCGATAATAAACTCCCAGCATATAGGCGCGTCTTCAAGTGGATTAGTGAAAATATCTTCAGCAGCGAGAAGACATACATTTACGACATCGCCGTCCGACCAAAGTGTGGAAGGCGTAAAGATAAGGCTGTCGCCATCGTAAGTAAGCTCGCCATCCGAAGTGGTATAAATCCTGCCGTTCACCTCTAACTCAATAGTGGAATCGACCACACCATCCGGGTCCTGGACAAGCATGATTATTCTCTGGTCGTCGCAAGCTGAGTAGGTATTCGAATCGGGTTCAATAATTGTGCCCACGGGACCCCCAACCGGAATCGTGAAATACCAGCATGTATCCAGTCTGTTGGGAGCGCAGAGATCTGGCATATCGATGCCACGCACGCAAATCTCCACCGTGTCCCCACCCTCGAAGCTAATGCCTGCTAAGTCACAGTTAAAAGAATAAGCTGAATCGGTCCTGTTGAACGATGGATTGGCAAGCCCGAAGCAGAAACCATTAATGCAAATCCGTGTTGAATCGAGCTCTACTCCCGCGAGATTGTCTATCAATTCGAATGTTATTACAGGTGATAAATCACCGACCTCTCCCCAGATAGGCGGATACGGATGCATCAATGTTGGGGATTCGAGGTCTATCAAATAGAACCACGTGTAGAACGCATCCAATCCGTTACCCACAGAGTCGCTGGCTTCGAGCAACCTGATGACCACGGAATCATTGTTCGACCATGTACCCGGTGCTGGCTCGAAATACAGGGTTTCGGGAAATACCCAGCGGGTCGGTGGATCTGTCAGAGTAGTCCCACCAACTTCAACCTCGAACACAATACTCGAAGGATCCACGCCATGCGAGACTTCCCTGTCATAAATAAGGATAATTGCACCCTGATCATCACATGAACTCACCGCTCCATTGAACGGATGCAAAAGGTCCGCGACTGGACCAAGTATATCCACAATAAAAATCCAGCAATATTCTGATTCGTTCGCCGCGCAATAATCAGGTGAATCGTATGAGTAAATGCAAACTTGGATAGTATCATTATGCTCGAACTCTATCCCCGCATCTAACGGGCTAAAAACTATATTGTAAACCGGATATGCTCCCGATGAATCAACCGTATAAGTGATCCCCGGGTCTGTCAATCCGTATGGTATGCCATCTACGGTCAGGATGATTGATGTGTCATCGACACCGCTAAGACTATCCGTGATGGAAACGATTATTTCCTGGTATGGATCGGTGATTATCTCACCATCCAGCGGATTCCAATCGAAGTACACCGGCGGTGATAGGTCCACCATAAATAACCAAGTAAGTGGATTCTGAAGATCGTTTCCATAGACGTCATCCGCGCTAACCAGTTCTACTGTAACAATTTCATTATCACTCCAGGGAGTTGATAAGCAGAAGATCAAAGTGTCAGAAATCATTGACAATTCAGGTGATAATATGTTATAAGATTCTCCATTCACTATCAATTCGATCGTTGATTCATCGACTCCGTCCGGGTCTTCGATGAGAATGTAGATACATTGGTCATCGCACGCGGTTATTGTTGAGTCGAGGGGTTCAATTATAGTAGCGATAGGACCTGCGAGGACGATATAGAAATGCCAGCAAGTATCGAGCGCGTTCGGATCGCAGTAATCGGGCGAATCTTCGGCGTGCACGCAAACTTCCACCGTATCGCCATCCGAGAAACCGAGTTCCGCGAGATCACAGTCGAGTTCCAGGTGCTCACCATCCCAGGTTATACCGGCGCTATCGGTGTTGAAAACCGTTCCATTGACTGTTAGGACGATGGTTGTTTCATCCAGACCGCTTAACGAATCTGCCAGGTCAAATGAAATCAACGGCGATGAATCGGGTACCGCAGCTTCCGGCGCTGGGATCATGTTGTAAATCACAGGGGGCGCAAGGTCGATAACAAAACTCCATGTGAGGATATCTGCAAGGGGAAAACCGTATATATCATCAGCGCGGGTCAGTTCTACATGTACTACCTGTCCGTTGCTCCAGAACCCTGGATCCGGCTGAAATACCAGCAAGCTGTCACCATCATAGGATAGCCAGTCATGGCTTATCGTATAAAGAACGCCTTCGACGTTAAGTTCGATGGTAGTGGTATCAATTGGGTAAGGGCTAACTATGCGGATAATTATTCTCTGATCATCGCAAGCTGAATATGCCCCATTAAATGGTTCAACTATTTCGGCGTACAGCTCGGAGATTACGACGTAGGATTCCCAGCAGTGATCGATCATAACATTCGGATCACAGTAATCGGGCATATCCTGAGCTCCGGTCAGGCAGACTTCCACTGTATCGCCATCTTCGAAGCGAATGCCGAGGGCAGACGGATCGAACCGCAGCAGTCCATTAACGGGATCGAATCTCATACCGGTTGTATCGTAGGGATAAAAATCACCGTTAATGATCAAGCCCATACCGGTGTAGTCCAGACCGCTTCCTGAATCAGCGACATAAACATTTATCATCGGTGATGGGATAGTTATAATAGTATCTGGTGGTGGAAATTCTCCCCATGCAACCGGCGGCGAGTAATCGATAATGAAGGTCCATACGATCGGCGCTCCTTGCAGCGGGTTGCCGAAGATATCATCCGCCCTGTTCAAGCGGACTTCCACGACCTCGGCATCCGTCCAGTAGCCGGGAGGCGGTGTAAAGATAAGTGTGTCTCCAGACCAGCTTATTTCAGGTGAATCATCGTAATAGTATTCGCGGTTTACCTGGAGTTCGAGTGTTGAGTGGTCCACTCCCGAGCTGTCGGTAATTACAATGATAATTCTTTGGTCTTCGCATGCTGAGTACGTATTGGGAAGGGGCTCTATGATCACAGCTTCGGGACCGAGGGTATCGAACAGGACGTTTATCGTAACGCATGATGTTTCGGCGCAGCCGATTGCATCAGTCACAATTACGCAATAGTCAGTAGTATCTGACGGGCATGCCTCGGGATTCGGGCTGTAAGGGTCTCTTATACCGTCGATGGGGTACCATTCGTATGACAGACCAGGTGTCCCACCCTGCCCGGTGGGGCTGCCCCCTAAAATCACACAATCCTCGTACATTATCGTGGTCTCCCTTCCGGGATCTACAATGATGTCGGGGCTTACGTACACGGTTGCGGTATCTGGCGCTGAGCCGCAACTTCCGCTTGTAACTGTGACTATATAATTAGTTGTGGTTGTTGGAGTTACGGTGATCTCCTGGGTTCTATATCCCCCGGGTGTCCAATAGTAGGTATAACCTGCGCTAGGTGGATCAACTTCGGCAAATAGAATGGCTGATTCCCCAGCGCAAATGCTGTCATCATTAACGATGACCGATGGTGAAGGATTGACGTTCACCGTAACGGTTGCGGTATCGATGCAGCCGTAACCGATATCGATCTCCACGTTATAAGTGGTTGTTGTTTCGGGGCAGGCTGTCGGATCCGGTATGTTGGTTCCGGACAATCCATCCGAGGGCCACCACTGGTAAACTTCTCCCGATGAGAATCCGGTGAGTTCAAAGTTATCGATAAACCACCCTGGGTAACTTAAGATCAATGATGAAAAACTAGTTCCGAAGTGGAATTTTATCTGGAAAATATTACCTGCATAAGCAGATATATCAAATTCAGCGTACACCCAACCTCCAGTGGTTCCTGAATAGCACCCTTCACCCGAGATAGCGGCATTGAGAAAGGATGCAGTAGCAGGATATCCACCGGTTGGCGTAAGTAATTCCCATGTGGTTCCAGAGTTTGTAGATATTTTCACATTTCCACCATCAGTGCTTGGAGCGCAATCCATATAATGATAGAAGGATAAGACTCCAAGAGCTCCCATTGGTTGATAAAACGTAGGTGATATAAGACTCCAGTTGATATTTGTACCGGTATATGCTCCGTTTCTATCTGTGCACCAGCAATTGGGATTACTGTATGCATCATCCGGACCTTCGTTACGAAATTCCAGCCAGTCGAAGTATGGGTCGGGGTTACCCCATTCCCATTCTCCATCGCCGATGAAACCGCCGTTATCGCTATCGAAGTTAGTGAAGAAATTTCCTCCTCCGGGGATGCCACCGCTATAGGAAGCGTGAAGGTCAGTACATTCACCACCACAAAGTTCCGGATCATCGACAGTTGCCGTAACACTCATGACATATATATCCGGTATGTCTATGCAGTAATGTCCCGCAATCGTTGAGTCTGAATCGTCAGGGTTTGTATAATGAACGGTAATATCATAGCATACTGTTGAACCGAAGATACTCGGGTCTATATTGACGGTCCACAACGCATTCGTAGCGCCGGTGTAAGCGGTTATAGTTCCGATATTTTGCGGGTTTGCTCCTGTTTCGATACTCAATCCCGCGCTGCCCAGACTTAGTGTTGCAGTGACGTTAGTCGCGTTAGCGTTTCCGATATTCGAAATTCTCGCTTCCACTGTAAATGGATTGGGTAGCACATCGTCACATGTAGGGAGGATTGTAGGCGGGTTATGCACTATCTGGATTATTGGGAAATTCCCGAAATCTCCGATACCGTAATAGGTTGTAAACCTTAGAGTATCACCAGGGCAAACGCTTTGCTGGTACCATTTCACCATGGTAGCTGTATCACCACCGAAACCGCCTGTAGCATCCGCTTCCCAGTATGAATCTGCCCAACCATTGTCATTAGACGCAGGCCATTGACCACACCAGAACACGTCAGGCATCACGGCATCATAACCTATCAGGACTCCTAAAGCCTGCAGGTCGCCCGGTGATGGTGGATACCCTGATTCATAAGCTCTCCATATACTTGGTATGGAGGGTGCATAAAAGATTTCAGCCATAGCTGTATAGCCAAATGCCGTAGATATCGGGGCTCCATCGTTTAATGCCAGCATTGTATCGTAATATTTAACAGCTCCACATGAATGACATGCTCCATCTACTGGGATGAACAGGACTGTAAACTCTATCTGTTCGACATCGCCAGGGGAGGTCCCCAGGCTGACCGCCTGCACTTTCTGCATGATCTTCACACCATGTTCATTGTTCCAAACAGTCCAGATTATGTTTGTTCCTTCGGCAGCATCCCACTCGGTATAACATGCATCGGGAGTGCCAATCAATGTACAATCAGGACCGGGGGGACCAGCGCCGTCAGTCTGTTGAGGAGTATGCCCATCGATCTTGTAAATCTGCCAATCCCAGGGAGGGGATGGCCATCCGTATGTTAGAGACTGCCATGAAGAACCACCTGAAGCATCAGCAGCTTCATCATAACTTCCTGAATTTTCATCTAACCTTGCAATCACATATCCGTTATCACTATCAATATCAAGAGGAGAAACCATATGAGATCTGGATCTTTCTTCAGCCAAACTCCTTTTCCATTCCGCATATTCTGCTACGTCTGTTGGTACGTTTTCGTAAGCTTTTAAGTGTGGTGAAACGAGTGAAATAAATAAAATAACCAAGACTAAAATCAAATATCTACTTTTCATATTTTCTCCGTTAGAAAAATCTATTAAGTTAGAAAGAAACCTAATTGAAAACACAATATTAATCTAACTGTTTAACTCTCTTTCTTATTCTGTAATTGGCAGTTTAATAATGAATTTAGTGTATTTTCCCTCTTTACTTTCAACTTCTATTAAACCCTTATGATTATCAACAATACCTTTGCTTATGGATAAACCCAAGCCTATCCCCTCCCCCTCTTTCTTGGTACTGAAAAAAGGCGCGTAAATCTTCTCAATACAGCTTTCGGATATTCCCGTGCCGTAATCGTAAAATTCAATTTTGATCCACTTACCGGATTTATCCTCGATTTTATCCGCTGAGATTTTTACCATCTTATTTTTACTACGACCTTTAAATTTCTTATTAAGTGAATATTGAGCATTAGTTAGCATATTAATAAAAACTTCCTGCAGTTGCGATTTTCTTGCTATAATAGGGGGAAGACCTGGTTTAATATCAATTGAAACATCAATTTTGTCTTTCTCTAATTGAAATTTCATTAGTGAGAGTGATGTATTGAGAACGTCAGCGATATCAGTTTTCGAGTATTCCTGCTTCTGCTGGCTGGCGAATACAAAAAGGTTTTTCAAAATCTGGCTGATCCTATCCGTTTCTTCCATGATAGCCTGCATATTCTTATATTCAGTTGATTTCTTACCCAGTTTATCCATAGTAACTTGAGCATAACCCAGGATTCCCATGAGAGGGTTGTTTATTTCGTGCGCAACACCTGCTGCCAATTCGCCCAGGGCAGCAAGTTTTCCGGTTTGCCAGAGTTGCTGCTTAATTTCTTCCTTCTCCCTTTTTAACCTCGACTCCTCCGTGATATCCCTGATGATAGTTACGAACTTAGGAGGTTTTTGGGAGATCATACCCGCTGTAATTTGCGCTTCCATCAAAGATCCGTCTTTCCGCTTTATTCTCACATAATAAGGCTCTTTGACATCCTTTCCTTCAATTCTCTCCTGCATCTTGGATAAAACCAATTTTCTATCCTCTTCATAAGGTAAATAATCCAGAACGTTTTTTTGTACTAATTCTTTGGAGGAATATCCCGAGATTTTTGCAGTGGCAGGATTAATGGAATCAATAATCCCGTTCGTATGCACTATGATCCCATCAGTCGCTTTTTCTATTATACTCACCAGTGATTTTGTTGTCTCTTTAAGCTCTTTAGTTCTATTTTCAACCATAGTTTCAAGTCGCTTAGTATAACCTTCAAGTTTCCTTTTCAATTTGTATTGCTCTGTAATATCCCTGGAAATGCCGACAGTACCTATCAAATTATTATAACGGTCGTATAATGGCGTGATAGTCAGTGAAATTGGAACCGTTTTACCAGTCTTCTTGATTATGTTCGTCTCCAGAGTAAATTTACCTTTTTGCAGAGTTTTCTGCCACGCTGCTTCTATTTTGCTCCCCTTCGTGAATTCATCCGGATAAAATTCCTTAATGTTCTTTACCCCGATCACATCCCAGCTGGAATATCCCGTAAGCTTCTCAGCGCCGCTATTCCAAAACTGGACTACTCCATCAAAATCACACACCGTTATAGCATATTCCGTAGCACTCTTTAAAACCGAGTTGAAAAAATTCTTGGTTTGCAACAAAGAAGACAAATCTCTAATTCTACCTTCATCTTCCGCACCCCTTAATGGTTCCTTATCTTTATTTTCATCCATAATAAACCTGCCTTATCATTGACAAATACCGCAGTAAACTTCAATTTTACGGTAATATTCACTGGTCCTATATTTTTTCCAGTATTAAATTTAATATCATAATTTTATTATACAAGTATTTTTTCATTTTTTTAGTTAAAGAAACATATATACCAGATAAATTTCGATAGTAATTAAAGATATTATCATTTTCGTTTGACAACTGTTTTCTTAAAAATATATTGTTTTACGTTTTTTAAGGAGTAAATATGCAATTTTATGAAAAAGACTATTCAAAATATGATACTTTTGGCATGCATGCTATTCTGGTCAGATTGCACGAGCAAATTGCTGAGGGGTTCCGTTTAGGGTCCGAGGTAGACCTTTCTTCAATAAAAAATCGAGCAATTAGCAACATTATCCTTTGTGGAATGGGTGGTTCAGCAATTGGTGGCGACTTACTCCGGTCCTACACCGCAGATGAGTTGGAATGTCCCTTTATAATAAACAGGAATTATTCAATTCCTGGTTTTGTATCCTCAAATACCCTAATGATCGCTTCAAGTTATTCAGGAAATACGGAAGAAACTTTAACAAGTTATTCGTACGGATTAAAAACAGGAGCTCAAATTATATGTATATCCACAAATGGCAAATTATCTGAATTAGCCGTTACAAATAATAACCCTATGGTTGCTCTACCTGCTGGTCTTCCGCCACGTGCTGCATTGGGTTATTCATTTACACCGCTTCTAGTTATGCTTTGGAGACTTGGGTTGATCACAGACAAAAAAAGCGAATTAGACGAGACTATTGATTACATCAGGAATCAAGCTTCTAATCTATCAAATGACATCCCTTTTGAACGTAATGAAGCCAAACAACTCGCTTTCCGAATGAAAAACAAACTTCCCATTTTTTATACGCCCCCTGATCATTTTGACGTATTGGGTGTCAGGTTTCGAGGACAGGTCGAAGAGAATGCCAAAATGCTTGCTTATTCAGCTGTATTTCCGGAAATGAACCATAATGAACTTGTTGGATGGAATCATTTCGAAGCTTATAAGAATTCACTGCTGCCCGTATTCATAATGGATTCGAGCACAGATCCCAGAATTAATTACCGTATGGAATTGACAGCTGAAATAATGAAGGAGATGGGAGTAGAATCTATTATTATAAATACAAAGGGGGACTCTCTTCTGACTCGTATATTTTCGATCATTCAAATTGCTGATTTCACAAGTTATTACCTTGCTATATTGAATCAAGAGGATCCCACTCCAATCGGAGTTATCAAAAGGCTAAAAAAAGCATTATCAAAGTTCCAGGAGGATAGGAAAACATGAACATCATTATACCAGTAGCGGGTATCGGGAAAAGGCTTAGGCCTTTAACGTACACACTTCCAAAAGTATTAATACCTGTAGCGGGTAAACCAATTATTGCTCATATTCTGGACAAAACTAAGCTTTTAGATGTTAATGAATATACTTTCGTTATTGGGTATATGGGTGAAAAAATAAAGGAATACATCGAAACTCGTTATAATTTTAAAGCTAAATATATTCAGCAGGAGAACTTACTTGGTCTCGGGTACGCTCTATGGATGGCATTGAGTAATACATCACTTGACGAGCCAGCGTTGATCATACTCGGTGACACGATCGTCGATACTGACTGGGAGATAATCGCATCAAAGGATAATAGCCTGATATGCACGGTGGAGGTTGAAGATCCAAGGAGATTTGGCGTTGTGGAGTTTCAGGGAGAATGGGTAATAGACCTCCAGGAAAAGCCTGACGAGCCGAAATCTAATAAAATAATTGCAGGTGTTTACTACATAACCAAACCGGCAGTTTTAAAGGAAGCGCTCGATGAATTGATAAATAGCGAGTCAAAAACACGTGGGGAATTCCAATTAACTGACGCGTTAAAGATAATGCTCGATAAAGGGGAAAAAATTTCAACATATCCTCTCAAATATTGGTATGACTGTGGGAAACCTGAAACACTTCTCCTCTCAAATCAAATGCTTCTGGAAGTCGAACAGAACGTATCCGAATTGGAAGGATCCGTAATTGTACCGCCAGTTTTCATTGCTGAAGGTTCGAGGATCAATCATTCAGTTATAGGGCCTCACGTTTCGATAGGGGCAAAAAGCGTTATTCAAGATTCCCTGATAAGGGATTCAATAATCTGCGAAGGGTGTTTTGTTAAAAAAAGTACGTTAGAAAAATCGATCATTGGGAATAACGTAAAGATAGACAGGGAACTTCCGTCCTTTATTTTGGGAGACCTATCTGAACTCAAGAGGGAATAAGAGTTTTCAAGATATAATAAAAAGAAAATAGAAAACCTAATTAAAATACGAGGGAGATGTTACTATGCTTAAACATCATTTTTACACTAGCGAAAGCGTAACTGAGGGGCATCCCGATAAGATGTGTGATCAAATAGCGGATGCCATCCTTGATGCTGTTCTCGCTGAAGACCCTGAGGGTAGGGTTGCCATAGAATGCTTGACCAAAACCGGCTTCGTTGTTGTTGCAGGCGAACTTACTACCAACACTTATGTAGATATCCAGAAGGTTGTACGCGACACGATCAGGGGAATAGGCTATGATGATCCTGAATATGGTTTCGACGCTGATGGATGTGGGGTTTTGGCATCCATTTCCGAGCAGTGCCCCGAGATCGCGCAGGGAGTGAATGCCACATCTGACCATGAACAAGGTGCTGGAGACCAGGGTTTAATGTTCGGTTATGCAACGAACGAGACGGAGGAATACATGCCGCTTCCGATCATATTAGCTCACAAATTAACTAAAAGACTCGCTGAGGTTCGAAAGAACAGAACTTTATCCTATCTGAGACCGGATGGTAAGAGCCAGGTAACTGTTGAATATGAAAACGGGTCAGCGCTCAGGGTGGAAGCAATCGTGGTAGCCGCCCAGCATGATCCCGGGGTAAGCGAAGAACAAGTTCACAAAGATATTATTGAACATGTTATCATGCCTATTTGTGAAAAATACATAGACGAGAATACGAAGTTTCATATTAACGCAACAGGTAAATTCGTAACTGGAGGACCTGTTGCTGACGCGGGTGTAACCGGTAGAAAGATAATCGTCGATACGTACGGAGGACATGGCAGTCATGGTGGCGGTTGCTTTTCCGGCAAAGACCCCAGCAAAGTGGATAGAAGTGGAGCTTATATGGCGAGGTATATCGCAAAGAATGTGGTGGCAGCAGGTTTATGCGACCAGTGCGAAATCCAAATTGCATATTCTATCGGTGTAGCTGAACCGGTGTCGATCCTTGTCAATTGTTATGGTTCGGCAAAGATTCTCGAAGAAGAAATTTCAAACATCATCAGGAAGCATTTCCCATTAAAACCATTACAGATTATAAAGCACCTTGATCTCAGGCGACCTATTTATCAAAAAACAGCAAGTTATGGACACTTTGGGCGAAATGATCCTGATTTCACGTGGGAAAAACTGGATAAAGTGGAGGAATTAAAAAAATATCTTAAGGAGTAAAACAAAATAGATTCCTGAAGTATCAAAAATACTCCAATTGTGTTGGGTTTTACGTTCGTAAGATATTTTGCCTTTTGGTAAAACCAGGAACTCAATTTATTAATAATTAAGACAAAAGATAGACAAAACATAGGAAGGTGAATTATGGAATATGATGTTAAAGACATTGAATTAGCTGAGCACGGTAAGAAAAGAATAACCTGGGCAGAGAGGAATATGCCGGTACTTCGGCTTATCCGTGAGAGGTTTGAGAAGGAACAACCATTGAAAGGAATAAACATAGGCGCTTGTTTACATGTGACAACGGAAACAGCGAATCTTGCAATTACACTTAAAGCGGGTGGAGCAAATTTGAGAGTGTGCGCTTCAAATCCGCTATCAACCCAGGACGATGTCGCGTCTAGCCTGGTGAAGAATAACGATATCGCGGTTTATGCCATCAAAGGTGAAGATACGCAAACCTATTATGATCATATTCATGCTACCCTGGCGCACAAACCCTCCATAACACATGATGATGGAGCAGACCTCGTATCAACCCTGCATGCTGAGTATGCAGACCGCGCCGACGAAATCTGGGGAAGTATGGAGGAAACTACTACCGGGGTTATACGCCTGAAAGCGCTTGCAAACCAGGGCAAATTGCTATTCCCGGTATTCGCTGTCAATGACGCTGATACAAAGCATCTCTTCGATAATAGGTACGGAACCGGGCAATCAACTCTCGATGGTATAATTCGAGCGACCAATATGCTGGTTGCCGGAAAAACCGTCGTCATTGCCGGGTACGGATGGTGCGGTAGAGGCTTTGCAATGCGAGCGAGGGGGCATGGAGGAAGAGTCATAATAACTGAAGTAAATAATGTAAAAGCGTTGGAAGCGACTATGGATGGCTTACAGGTACTCCCCATGCACGAAGCCGCGAAAATCGGTGATGTGTTCTGTACACTTACCGGGAATCTTAATGTTCTGCGCACCGAACATTTTGACGCGATGAAAAACGGAGCTATCGTTGCAAATGCAGGGCATTTTAATGTTGAGATAGATATTCCAGGTCTGACCGAAATGGCTAAAACGGTTAATAAACAGGTTAAACCGTTCATCGATGAATACATTATGCCCGACGGGAGAAGTATATACCTTCTGGCGGATGGAAGACTTGTAAACCTCGCCGTTGCTGAAGGACATCCAGCATGTGTAATGGATATGAGCTTTGCAATTCAAGCTCTTACAGCTGAGTATGTGGTTATTAACCAGGGCAGATTCGAAAATAAAGTCCATGATATCCCTGAAAACATCGATATGCAAGTTGCAAAATTGAAACTTGAGACTATGGGGATTACTATCGATACCCTTACTGCTGAGCAGATCAATTATCTTGCCTCATGGGAAATGGGAACTTGAAGTAACCACAGTATTACACAAGATTCGCACTGAAATAAAAACAGAAAAAACAAAAAAAATACTCTCGTAACCCACTAATAATCTTGTGGTAATCCGTGAAATCTGTGGTTTGCAAAAAAAGTAACCACAGGATTGCACTATTCAATAAACTTAAACTCAACTCTCCTATTGTTTGCCCTGCCTTCATCAGTCTCATTCGTGTCAATGGGCACTGCTTCACCATAACCCTTAGAGATCAGCCTATTAGGTTCGATCCCTACAGAGACCAGATAAGCAACGACAGAAGCTGCTCTCCTATCCGACAGATCGAGGTTATATTCATCAGAGCCATAATTATCAGTATGTCCGGAAATTTCTACTTTCCGCAGGGGATTTTCTTTAAGGATATCAGCGAGCCGGTTCAGTTCCGGATAAGATTCCTGCTTCAGCACCGAGGAATCGAAATCAAAGAATATATTATTAAGTATAATACCAACCTTCTCTTTTATTAACTTTTGTATGGGTATCATTATTATATCCTGGTGTATCCTTTTACTTTCGGTGATACCAGTAAGATCCACATTTCCTGATGATGAATAATAACCTTCGCTTTTTGCGTAGAAGCCATAATTCAACATTTCTTTGAACTCAATCTCATAAGTTCCAAAATCGGGCGCATTCTGAATCTCGGATATCTTCTCTGCGGTGGCTAAATTCTCCCAAACAATGGTAGCGGGGACAGGATTGCCATCAGGATCCTTAACCTTGCCTGCAACTATTACTTTGATTTCCTCAGGCTCAGGTTCCGGTTCCGGTTCTACAAACTCCTCCTCTTTTACACTTGTAACGTACTTAAGGATATATTTCTGGGTTAACTCCTTCTGAAAATCGCCGAGTATGGAGCTGAAGTTATCATCCAGGTTATAAACCCTTCCGAAAGTAAACCATGAAATGAAATCCGCGTTGTTATCGTGCTTCTTCACAACTTGATAAAGTGAAATTCCATCATTAAAAAGTTTATCCAGAAGAGTGCAAGCGTTGTTTTCTGAGTGTCCCTGTAGGACTTCTTCGTCAGTCGCCAGGATGATTATCTTCTGCGAATTTTTCCTGAAGTCTAACTCCGTCGCTTTTGCTATGCCGTCCTCAGTAACCTCTCGGAAGCCCCCTTTCAACTCATGAGACAACCAGAAGTTAAAAGCATCAGGATCATTTACAGGCTCATGGAACCGGGTTACTTCGTCACCAAAAACCACCAATCCCAATCTGAAATCTATTCCGCCTTCCCGAAGATTGTTGACAAAACTGTATATTTCCCTTCTAAGATCATTGATGTCATTGAACATACTTCCCGATTCATCTATAACGAAGAGAATATCGACTGGAACATCATTTTTCTTGCTGATTTCTTCAACGCTTATTATCTCTATAGTATCCCCCGGGAAAGAAAATGCATCCTTATTTAAGCCAGAGACGAACCCGCCTGCTGTATCCTCAACACTCAAAGCCAGCGATATTTCAGGATGGTTCTCCGCATTTACATTATGAATGAAAACCGAGCCCCTTGGACCTGCTGAAAGCGCTGCCGTTTCCTGAGAAAATTCGTCCGTTTTTAACTTACTCGTATAATATTCCTCCCTGAGCACATTTCTAATACAATCGATACTCGAGCACTCTCTGTTTTCCAGTACTCCGAATGCTGACGGACAGGTTTTTATCAGTTTTTGTGTAAGGGTCTCAGGTTTATGCTTTAAATGGAACCAGCTCCAGTTTTTTGCGTATGTGCTGTACGGAAAACCTGGCTTGTACTGCCTTTCTCTCCATCTGTTTGAAACTTCGAATCCGAGCGCGTACCCCCTGGTGGTTTTCAGACTATCACCCATCGTGCCGTTAAAAATAAGATTCCCCACGAAGTATCCAACATCTGTTCCGAACGTGAAGCTCTCTTCAGTATAATTATACTTAGCTGTAAGCGCTAAATATTCCAATACGTGAACCTTAACGAAATACGAAAGGTTAGTTCGCCTTCCAATATGCTCATCTCCACCTGAGAAAGCTACATCCATACCAACAGACGTTTTGTACCACGGCAATTCGGTTGAAAATCCCGCATCAATATATGAAAATCCCGCCTTATAATGATCTGTGTTTATGTCGATGAAATTCATCGCTAATGTTACGATAGAGATCTTCGATTCAAATCCTGCATTAAATTTTTCGAAACCCTCAATATCCTGGAAACCCCTTGAATATGATAAACCAAGCGAAAATTCCGGTGGACCGAATCCAAGACCCAGATATGTTTTCGATGTATCTTCAGAGAATATATAACCAGCGCCAAAGAACTTCCATCGACCACATAGAAAGTTCATGCCAGGGGCGGGATCGAGTGTTCGGTAATATGCGCCGCCATAGGAAAGCATGTGCGCAAGCCCGGCTGGATTTCTCATAGTCAATAGCATAGGATTGGTGATAGTCATTCCCTGGTTCGTAAGTACGCGTTCGAATTGGTAAATATTCGCTGATTGGGCTGTTAATAATGAAAAAGTAGTTAAAATAAATAATAAAACAAATACTCGATTTTTCATCATTTTTTGCCTTTCTATTTTCTGTTTTATTGTGATTTCTTTTGAAAATAATGCTTTACTAATAATAAAAACAATATAATGGTCACTTGAATACTGTCAAGTTTGAAGGGTAAAATCATCAGTACTTTAAAAGATTACCAACTGGGAACCCTGTTTTTAACATACAAGCATAATATTCAAAACTTATTAACATCTTTCCCTCGTAATTGATGTTTTTTTGTTTGATATATTGACTACTATACAAATATTAAATAATTTTTTTATTGTCTTGTTTATATGTATCGTGTATATTATTCATCATTAAAATAAGGATGGTTTTAAGGGAGAGTTTTTTTTCAAAAAAGGAGGGATTATGTACCTGTGTTCAAAGTTTGTCTATTCTGTTTTAATTACATGTGTTTTGGTTACGGGTGTTGCATTGTCTGAGTTACATGCGAATGATATTGAATTTGTATTGAGTGATTTGGGTGTTCAGGAGATACAGAAATCACAAATCCACATGGAGTCCATTACATTGAACCCGGAAAAAACAAACACATCCTTTGTCACCACAGCACTGGTAATACCAAACGATTCAAAAAAATGTGAATTTTCTAATTCTTTTCAAGTGCTGAATGATAACAAAGCAAAACCCCGTGAAGAAACAGAGATTTATAGAAGCGCTTCTATTCACGAAACAAGACCTGGATTTGCTGATTTAGAGGAAACTCGTACACCTTTATATCGAACCCTTGCAGAACCGCTGCCTTTTTTTGAAGGTTTTGAAGACAACATAATACCTCCACCCGGCTGGCAACATATTCAGACTAATCCGACATATACCTGGGAAATCGACGACTATAACCCGCATACCGGAATTTTTTATACATCCTGTTTGTATGATCCTGCATTGGCACCTCAGGACGAATGGCTAATTACGCCATACCTTGATTTCAGCGGAATAACAACCGATATATACCTCTCATTCTGGTGGATGATGAGCTATTATTGGGCTGTCGATCCTTACGATTATTATGATTTGACCGTATTTGTTTCTACCGACAGCGGGGATACATGGATCCCCATCTGGAACGAAGATGGTATAGGAGTGTTTACATCATGGGAGTGGTATGATGTTTCTTTTGGAACACATGTTGACCTCTCTGCTTATGCTGGTGAACCTGCTGTTCTGATTGGTTTCCAATATACAGGCACTGATGGCGCGCAGCTTGCACTTGATGATATTTACGTTTATTACCTAACAGATTGTGTAGCTGATTCCTTAATATATGCTCCAGGTTCATGGAGCAACACTACATGTGGAATGGGAGACGACTGCGCTTTAATAGCAACCGAAGATTATATATTTGAAGTCGTGATACGAACTGATGGGTACTGGACCTTCTCACTATGCAATTCATCGTTCGATACATGGTTAGCTGTCGGTACGACTTGCTGCGGCGACGAAATTGGTACAAATGACGATCTCTGCGGTGTTCAATCTCTGGTTACAGTATATTTAACAGCGGGTATCTATTATGTTACTATTGAGGGTTATGAAGCTTGCGGTGATTTTACCTTAGACATTTACGAGTGCTCTGTAACATGTCCGGGCGGAACCCCAGAGCCGGAATTATGTGGTGAGGATGTGAACGGAGGGTGCAATATGGCAATCCCGGCATATACTGCTATTAGCTGCGGGGATACAATCTGCGGCACTGCATGGTCCACCGATTCCACCCGGGATTCCGACTGGTACCAACTGGTTTTAACAGAACCAAAAAGTGTTATCTGGAAAGTAATAGCGGAATTCCCAGTTAGGGCTATTATTGTTGATGGTAACGCAGGTTGTGATGATTACTTCATTTATGCTGATGCAATAGCCCCTACTTGCGACACGCTCGAAATCAAGTATTCCCTTGTGCCAGGCATTTATTGGCTTTTGGTATTACCTGCAGATTTTTATACGCTTCCGTGTACATTAGAATACGTCGCTATCCTGGACTGTGAGGATCCTTGTTTGGTCGAATGCCCCACAGGCAGTGTACCAGAGGATGAGCCAGTTTGCGGAGATGATTACGTTGATAACTATAATGGAGGGTGTAACAGCTCCCCACCAATATTTCAAACTATCAGCTGCGGTGATACTATTTGCGGGAAAGCAGGAACATACACCATCGATGATACCATTAACCGCCGGGATACCGATTGGTATGGTATTACATTAGCTGAAGACCGTGTTGTAACCTGGACCGCTGTGGCAGAATTCCCGGTTTTAATTGCAATTATCGAACCGATAACCGACTGTGATTCTTTCGAGATAGTCTCTATGTTATCTGTTGACCAATGCGATACAGTATCCTTAACCGAATTCCTGGTAGCGGGTACTTACTGGTTTTTCATCGCTCCGTCCGTCTTCAGGGGAGTCCCATGCAACAGTAATTATGTCGCAACACTCGAATGCAGTGAACCTTGCTTAACTCTATGTCCACCTCACGGCATTCCCGAACCAGAACCCTGCGGAGATGACTCAAATGGCGGCTGCAACATGGCTGTACCAGCATTTACTAATATTGCCTGTGGCGATACTTTCTGCGGAACGGTATGGTCTAATGATACGCTGCGCGATACCGACTGGTACCAGTTAGAGTTGACGGACCCGATGGTTATTACCTGGAAAGTGGTAGCAGAATTTCCTCTGGCTACTATTCTCATGGAAAGTATCCGCGCTTGTGATTCATATATTACCGTATCAGATACGAGTGGTTTGCCTTGTGATACAGCAATGATAAGTACAATATTAGACTCGGGCTTGTACTGGTTCTGGGTGGGACCATTACCTTCCTATGATCTCGTATGCCCATACGCTTACGTAGCTATGCTATACTGCGAACCCGCTTGTACACCTGATTTCGTAGTTACCGCGCCGTACACTTCCCCGGATTCACCGATGAGAACAACATGTGGAGAGAGCAACGATTGCGAACTTCAAACATCAGAAGACCATATATACGAGGTGACTATTCCCAATGATGGTCTCTGGATTTTTTCCCTCTGCGGCTCTTCTTATGATACAAAATTGCATGTCGGAACAACTTGCTGCAGCGAGGATATCGGTTATAATGACGATTATGACTGCGGTGATGATGGTTTGTTGGATGTACAATCGCAAATAAATGCTGATATTGTAGCGGGAACATATTATGTAACTATCGAAGGATACTTAGAAGCATGTGGAGAATATATACTTGATATATATGAAAAAATCTGTACTCCAGATTCTGTTGTTACAGCACCTGGAGAATGGACTGGGAATACCTGTGGAGCGGGTAATGATTGTGAGCTAGTAGATTCTCCTTTTTTTGAAAGTGAAGACCACATCTATGAAGTCACGATTCCCTGCGATGGTGAATGGACCTTCTCCTTATGTGGTTCAGGGTATGATACTAAAATTGGTGTGGACTCGGTATGCTGCAGAGCAGAACTGGGTTATAATGATGATTTCTGTGGTTTACAATCACAAGTTACTCTCGATATCAACGCGGGGATTTACTTCGTAATAGTCGATGGTTTTAGTGGAACCTGTGGAGATTACGTACTAACCATCAAACTTCAAGGAGAAGACTGCGATAATCCCATCCCAATAACTGGAATACCATTCAGCGATTCCGGAAACACATGCTGTTATGGCGATGATTATTTCGAAACTTGTCCTTATACATTCGATGGTGGTGTTGAAGATGTAGTGTATCTGTACTCTCCTACAGAAGATATTTATGTCGAAATAACAACATGCAATGATTATACTGGTTTTGATACGAAACTCTATGTTTATGAAGACTCATGTAATAACCTGCTTGCTTGTAATGATGATAGTTGTGACATTTCTTTTTCATACTCTACGATTTCCTGTCTTATGCTGCATGCTGGACACGATTATTACATCGTAGTTGACGGTTACAGCACTTGTGGTGATTACTTTCTCGAGGTCTATGAATGTTCTGGTTGTGCAGTATGTCCCCCATTCTCAATACCGGAAGGCGAAGCTTGTTATACACGCCTCAATGATGGCTGTGACTTCCCCGCTGAATCATTCTTCGATGTCTTCTGTGGCGATACCATCTGTGGAACCATCTGGGAAGATGCTTCTAATGGCAGCCTCGACGTCGATTGGTATCAGTTCTATACCGATACTTTATTAATAGTGACCTGGGAAATCATCTCCGGTTTTGATGCTTTTTATGGCGTATATAATGGCGATGGCGGTTGTCCACCGATAGACACTTTGAAAGAAACCTTTGAACTGGCATGTTCTTCCTACACTTACTTGGCTGCCCTGGATTCCGGATTATACTGGTTCAAGATAGCTTCCCAACACGGAACGCTTGCACAGCCTTGTTCAAATTATTACTGGTTCAGTATGAACTGTGATACAGCTGCACCTTGTATCACAGACTTTGTCGTAACTGCACCGGGAGTTTGGGGAAACTCCACCTGCGGCGCTATTAATGACTGCGATCCCGAAGGCCAGACTATGCTTGCAGAAGATCACATCTACGAAGTAGAGGTCCCCTGCGATGGGCAATGGACCTTTTCCCTCTGCGGCTCCGAATACGACACCAAACTCGGTATAGGCACTATCTGCTGTTTTATTGATATAGGTTATAATGACGATTTTTGCGGTTTGCAATCCGAGCTCACAGTCACAATCACCGCTGGTACTTATTATGTTCTGGTTGATGGATTTAGCACAAACTGTGGTAACTATATCTTGAGTATCTTCATGGATGGTGAAAACTGTGATAATCCTCTCTCCGTAGATGCTATCCCATTCAGCGATTCCGGAAATACATGCTGTTATGGTGATGATTACGATGAAACCTGTCCCTATGCTAGCGTTGGTGAACCACCAGATGTTGTTTACCTATACTCTCCTGCAACAAATATTTGTGTAGATATTTCCCTCTGCGATGATTATACCGATTTCGATACAAAGCTGTATGTTTATGAGGATTCCTGCAACAACCTCTTTGCATGCAACGACGATGACTGTGGTTTACAATCTGCTTTGTATGATTTATATCTTACTGCCGGGCACGATTACTATATAGTCGTGGACGGTTATAGTTCCTGTGGTGATTACAACATACAGATCACTGAGTGCCCTCTATGCACTCCTGATTTCGTAATTACCGCGCCAGGTACCTGGACTGGAACGACATGCGGCGCAACTGATGATTGCGATTTAAGGTCCTCTGAAGACCATATCTACGAAGTTACGATTCCCGATGATGGAACCTGGACGGTATCACTCTGCTCATCAATCCCAACCTGGGATTCATACATCTACGT
>JAFGQG010000038.1 GCA_016935765.1 bacterium | reverse complement strand
CTGCCATTCTCCCGTTCGCTAATCCACATACTTTCTCACCAATAAGGTTGTACACATCCAGTTCGAGACCGCAATTTTCAGTCAGGTTAAAAGCAATCGTCACGCTTGCGTTAAAAGGATTCGGGTAGCTGGACAGGTTAAAACTTACCGGCATCGAACTCCCGGGTTCGTCAATCCCCGGAGTATGCCCAAACCACTCCAATACCCTGAATATAACGGTTTTCACGGAATCCATATAAGTCCCAATACCCTCAAGACCGAACCCGAAATACACAGCTTTGTAATCAAAGTCAGTATTATGGTGTTTTATCGCTGCGTAACGGGTTGTATCCGTATCAACGCCGTAGCGATAGATCCCGCTAGCGCCAGGTCCCGGCGCTACTCCCGATAGAGACCTTTGATTTCCAGCGCTGCTTCCACCTAAAGTCGATATTGTCAGCCCTTCAGAAAGAGGTTCACCTTCTATTCCACTTATATTGAAACCAAAACCTAAAGCCAAAGCATCATCCGTATGGACTCCGCGTAAATAGTCAGTAAAAAACTCACTTTCCCCTATTTCATCGCCAATGTACTGTCCTGTTATCAACAGACTCTTTTCACCCAGCTCCAGGAAATCCATCAGCAAGCTTTGCTCACCCGGGGTTACCGTTCCCGTCGAGCAATTGCCAGTAAAATAGATGATAGTTTCATATAGATCGAGTTCCCAGGATTCGATCACACCCCTGCTGTTCCTGTCCCACCAGTCATAAACCAACTTTCCTTCCTGGAGTGGCGGGAAGTAATACTCCTCGAACAGGTCGCCTTCGTCCGCGTCATACAGCAAAATTCCCGGTCTTCCTATCATGAATTCGATATCGCCTGTCAATTCTGAACCTGCTTCAGTAGTAACAGTAACGGACATTTTAGTCAGATGCGCCGGCGCTTCAGCTTCCATCAGAAACCTAAGCGGGTTCGAAGCATTTGAGCCCGAGCTGCCCGGTGATATATTAGGTACCGTAGCAGTCGGTTGTGTGATTTCAATGAAGATATCCGAACTGGTAATGGTGAGGGTCACGCCGGTTGCTGGCTGCCAACCAGGTTGATTTGAAAGGGTAAATACGATATCTCCTTCCTCGCCCGGATCCACGCGGCCGTTCCCGTCGCCATAGGTCAAATCGGATACAGAGTAGCTTTCGAATTCAAGCCAGGGATATTTGATCGGTCCGATAGCCTGCACCAGGTTTATTCTACCTGACCCGAGCAAGCCCTCGTAACCGGGATTTATGTGGTCTATCGAATCCGCGGTTTCTATGAGCCTGTTGATGATCCACTCCGATGACGAATCGGGAAAGGCTGCGATGATGAGACCAGCTGCGCCGGCTGCAACCGGGCTTGCCATCGAGGTGCCATCCCAATTCACAAAGGTATTGAATGGGATCGTACTGGTTATATTTCTACCCGGAGCGGAGATCTCTATCCAGGTACCGTAGTTAGAGAACATCGCTTTCTGGTCGTACCTGTTCGTACCTGCCACGGAAATTACGTGCGGGTAGTTCGCCGGATAAAAAATATCGTCCACATTATCATTACCAGCGCCACCCATCATGATAATCTCGTGGTAATCCCATGCTCTTCTAACCAAACCGCGCATTATCGTGTCTATCACGGCATTACCCCAACTGAAATTCAAAACATCGCATTCTTTTTCAATAGCATATTCCATAGCGCTGTATGAAGCTTCATCATTATTCAAGCCTCTCTCTTCACCCGAATCCGGGTCGCGAAAATAATATCCCGTTCTCAGACACATCAACTTGCCTTTCCAGTTCAGCCCCGCTATTCCATATTCATTATTGGTCGCCGCGATCATAGTCCCTGACACATGTGTTCCGTGACCGTTGAGAACGAAATCCGCGGGGTCATTATCCGGCACCGTTCCATCTTCCGTAAATCCGCCGACATCGTATGCCATTTCCGCGTCGCGAATGAAATCGTAACCGATGAAGTCATCGACCCAGCCATTGAAATCTGTATCGATGCCGTCCACATCATCCGGGTCGAACACCCATTCACCACCGGTGTATTCGAGAGTATGCCCATCACCGTCGAGGTCTTCACCGTGGTTCCAGGCTCCGAAGCCGCCGTAAGTATTCTGCCAGAGTATGGGACCAAGGTCCTCGTGCTTCCAATCCACACCGGAATCGAGAGCACCCATTATAACTTCCTCAGAACCTTTGCAAAGATTCCACGCGGAATCCGCCTTGATCCTCCTGAGATGCCACTGGTCCGGATAAAGCGGATCATTCGGTGTACCGAGGTAAGGTCTGAGCATATCGGGTTTTGCATAATCCACACATGGTAGCTGTCGGTAAATTTGAGTGATTTCCTCCATGTCAAGATCCTTGTCCTCGAAGATGAACACGTAAGTATTGTGGAAAGCATCCCATAATGCATTGGCAGGTCTATAATTACGCAGAAGCGTCCTATACTCTGTAACTTTGTATTCCCTGTTCAATTCATCTATATCTGCCAGCCCGGTCGAAACGAAACCCTCTTCATTTATTTCAAGGTTCAAATTATAAGCGAGATCGATAGAAATTATCATCTTCCCCCTGATATATTTGGGGATTCCAGCGGAGAGAGAAGAAAATAGCAGTAATAATATTATAAAAAACACAGCACTTTTTTTGCACATTTTTTGCCTCCAGTATCAACGTATAAGTAAAATTTTATGTACTTGTTCATAATCCCCGTTCCGCGATCTACAAAAATACAATCCCGAAGGATTCCCCACTGCGTTCCATGTGAAATTATAAATGCCAGGCTGTATTTTTTGTTCCATAAAACCGTACACTTTCTCACCGTATATATTATATATATCTACTTGTAATCCACAACTTAAATCTAGGTTGATTTTAATATTAACTAGGTCATTGAAAGGATTCGGGAAAATTTCTAATGAAAAATCATTTGGACTTTGCTGTAAGTAAATACTCGTATCCTCGACCATAAAAGTTGTATCTATAAGATATGATCCAAATTTAGCGCTTATAGAATCATCTATTTCATGATTCCATACAACCCAAAGTCTTCCGGTACTATTCAATGCTGCATCAAAACACCCCCATGTTACCTCATATTCAACAGTCCCGGGGACAATACTAGGTAAAGTCCAATCAATACCATCATAATGACTATAGTAAATCAACCTAATTTCGTCATCTTCTATTTCATAATCCCGCATCCAGAAAACCCAGATGTAATTATTTTTATCCTCAAGTATCTCGACACAATTCATTATTTCATAATCAGTGTGATTACTATCAAGTACAAAACTATCCAGGATTTCTTCGTAATAATGAAAAACGGTCACTCTATCATTACTATGTGCGCCCTCATACCAAAAACCACCTGCTAACCACATTTCTCCATCAGGGTAAATGTAGGAAATCGGCATAATATAAGCTGTCCATGGTAGTGTAAGTAAAGATTCCGGTGTACTGAAAGTATCATCAACCATCCATGCATAAAACAAGGTTACATGATAATCACTTTCATACCTTACCCAATACACTTGTATAGGATTTCGTTCATCAACCACTGCTTCCATTAATAAACCCTCTGGAGTGTAGGCATCGTATATAAAAACGGGTGTACTCCAGATTTCTCCATTCCATTTTGTGTAAAGGATTTTATTATAATCATTATTATGAAAGAATAACCACAATATGCCCATTGTATCTTCCACTGGCTGATGGAAAGAATTTGTTGAAGTTCCTGGTATTAATACGGTAGTCGTATCATACCAGGTGATCCTGTCGAAATGAGCAATATATATGTGGTCATCAGCAGCTCTTCCATTCGTACCGAAAATCCAAATAGTACTATCACTAGTCTGGAACCAATCATAAGGAACCCAACCAAGTCCATCCCATATTGTAGTAATTGGTCTCCACATCTCGCCATTAAAACACTTAATTTTTGTTGACCAGTAGTCGCCTATTTTTTCGGTCCAACCAGCCCAAATCCTTTCCTGATTATCACAGAACAGACAAACACAATCTCTATAATCGACCAATTCACCACCATCAATTCTGACAGGCTCAGACCAGGTTTGAGAATATGTAAATTTCCACAAAAGTAGAAACAATAAAACCAGGGCACAACTATTATATTTTACTTGTAAAGTATTCAATTGCCTCTGACTATATTTTGTATGAAATATTACATTTTTATTTTGGATTTTCTAATAACCCTAATCCTGAAGATGTTCCAGGTCATCGAGGTCCCTGTATCTCGAACAAGCCCTTTTGTTCTTTCGCAAACACTCAAGGCTGATAAAACTCAATTTGACACCCTCTACCTCCTCAATCACACGATCCTTATAACATTTTTTAAAATCCACCCCTGTAGCAGAGGTAAAGATCTCTATTCTCATAGGAGGAAAACCCATTCTAACAATCTTATCTTCTTCCAAAAAAATATCCTTTTTAACATCAGGCATATCAAATCCGAACTCATTTAGTACATGAACCAATTCTTCAGCGTTATCAGGATTAATCTCAATCCAGATATCAAGATCACCGGTGGTTCTCGGATAACCATGAAATGCAACAGCAAACCCGCCAATGATCAAATACTTAATTTTATGTTCGTTCAGCAACTTCAAGAACTCTTTGAAGTCTGGTGGAATCTGGATCATACCCATAAGCAATCTGCCTGTTTATTTCGAGGGCTTCTAATCTTTCCTGTGGTGTTTTGGACAACCAATAGTATTTATCAAAAAAGATATCGTTTATTGGAGATATAGTCAATTTCGTCCTATCCATTTTAATTGAATCGACAGCATTCATCTTTGAACTCCTAAATGCAACAATGAATTATTTAAATATAATTTACAAAAAACAATAATAATGTCAATAAATAAACCCTAAAAATAAAGCTTACCCTGGATATTTTAAAAATTTTCATGTAATTTTTAAATTAGTAGGGTTCAGAGCAGAAACCCTGACCTACCCGTTGGGATAGGAACGGGAGGGTCTGATCCAAATGATGGTCAGACCCTCCAATTCTATTTAACCACAAAAACCGGGCATTTAGCCTTTCTCACAACCTTCTCCGAAGTGCTTCCCAGCAACATTTCAGTTACCAGGCTCTTTCCATGCGAGCCTATTACTATGCATGATACTTTCTCGCTTTCAGCCTCATTAATTATCACTTCAAAAGGTATGCCGTACACTATTCTTTGCACAACTTTGACATCCATAGCCTTTAATTCTGAAGTTAACTTTTCAATTTCCTTTTCGGCTTTCTGAGTCATTTCCTTTCTTACATCTTCAATGATATCGGGGTAATGCGTAGAAGAAAACCCTTCCATGGTAGCCATAGTACTAACTTCCCTCTTATCGACTACGTGAAGCAGCAGTACCTTCTGCATGCCTGCATTCTTCAGCCTTTTTACATACTCAAAGGCTTTCAGAGAAGGTTTGGAAAAATCTGTGGGATAAAGAATATAATCGAACATTAGTATCTCTCAATAATTAAGTTATTTTAAATATAGCATTTTCCCAACCTGTGAACTTCCACCAACAGTCAACTTGCATAAGTACAAGCCGGGGGCAACATCCACACCCTGGGAATTTCGACCGTTCCACGTATTTATATGATTCCCGGCGGCTTTTTTGCCCTCATATAGATTGCATACCTTGTTCCCGGTAATATCGTAAACCGTAATGTCCACATCGCAAGGTTCTCCAACATAGTAAACTATCCTTGTGGCGGCATTAAAAGGATTGGGGAAATTTTTCATGATACCGAATTCAGGAATAGTCTGTTTTTCATCGATACCCGGCGCATCCAGGTCGAACGTTACCGTATCGGTACCCATTCCACCACCGATGAAGAAAACGCCCCTGAGTTCCGAATCAGCAGTATCTCTGACCTCTGAAAGGTCAAGAGTTTCGTTCATGTTCTCATCTACAAAAAGAACGAATTTCTTTGCGCCGGAGGTGAGATCATCGAAAGAGAAGGAATTGCCGCTTATTGCATGGACATCTTCCAGCACCAGGTCGTCCTCACCTACTCCTACCAGGGATATGATCCACGGGTAGGCATCATAAACGTTCAATTTAACATTATCAAAACTACCACTGTACGTGATCTCTCCTACTATTCCGCCGATAGTATCCAGGACTACATCAATACCGGTTGCATCTCCACCAGTCGTGGTAAATGGGTTTCCGGGATACTGTCCGCATGGTTCACCTGGAAGAGGAACTAATCCACTGGCAGGCATACCGGCAACAGCGTAATATTCCAGGAAATCGGAAAAAGTATGCTCGACCGACCACGGTCCGACGGAGAAGAAAGCTGCAAATGGAATATCCTCCGGGTTAATAGAATCCGCTTCCAGGAGAGAACTATCAAGCAGCAGAACGAAACCAGCGCCATCACCGCCATCGAATATAATATTGCCTGATACAGTACCACCGAAAGAATAACCCGCGCAGATCAGAAGAGCAAAAGCTGCAAATAAAAACTTTTTAAACATCCAAAATCCTCCTTTCAGAATTATATTTTATATCCTTGTTTATAATTATTTTAGAAAAAAACTCGTAAATAAAACTGTAAAACCGCGTAAATAAATGATTATTTATTACAAGAAAGATATTTTATATAGAATACTCGAGAATATCAAGTATAAATTTTATTTTTTTTGTTTTTTTTATGCTATTCGATGCTCAATCTGAAAACGCAATCCGGAACAAAAAGCACCCAGTGCGCTAAACCGGGATAGAAAAACGTATCCATAACGTAGCTTCGAGTATTAGGATCCCAGTAAAAAGTATTGGGTATTTCAATAGCGTCTGCAGGATAAGTTACAGCAGCAGAAAGGGGCACTGGTAAATAGCTTGATAGAGAACCGATCAGATCCCAGCCTTCCCAGCATTCATAATCAAAACTCGTTATAGGAGTACCAGTTATTAATACAGTCGTATCGACAAGCGAAAATACAAAATAACCTCTTCCCGGTACCACAGTGGGATCATACACATACGACCTCAGGTAAGGATCCCAGTAATATACTGACGGGACTAAAAGGAAAGGAAACAGCTCTTCCATATCATCGGTTTCCGGGATAACTGTAAATGACAACATATTCCAACCCTCATTTAAAACAAGATATTGCTCAGCGTCATTGTATTCAACAACCGCCCTGATGCAATAGGATGTATCCGTTACGTTTCTCCAACCTTCTGTGGGATCGAAATCCCATGACCAATCAGCTCCCACCATATCCATAAGGGATAAAGACAGCGAACCATCAGCGTACCTGCACGAAACGAAGAAATCATCATTGAGAATAATGCGCAATGGACGTACATTCTCGACAATCCATCCGGCAGCAAGAACATCTCTCGCAAACGGGTAAACGAAAATAGGATCTCCCACACCATCGCCATCCCACTCATATACTTCCGGATAAAACCTGCCGGTATGATAAAAGCGGTAATGCAGTTCACTCAATTTACATGGACCTTCAACTGAGAATACATTACCTACTTTAGCTCCAGGTCTCCAGGATACCGCGGCTATCGCAGAATCACAGCTAATGTACCTGAGAGTATCCACATAAAGCGAAGCAGCGCCGGAACGAGGTGTTGCGGACACGATCTCTGTTGGTTCACTCTCACCACCCAGATAAACCGCTGTTACGTAATAGTAATAAGTCATATCGTTAGTAACATCCCAGTCATCGTACGTAAGTTCCTCGGTAAAAGCAATGTAATCGAAGTCTTCCGGATCTCCGGGAACTTCCGACCTGTAAATATTATACCATCTAACATCCTGGACAGCATATTGCCTTGGAATATCACCAAATTCTTCGGGCACCGGCTGTAGCTCATAATACTCCCGAACCTGTTCATCAAAGTGATGAATCCTTCTACCTGTTGTACTTCTGAACACCCTCCTATCCTCAAATGGAGCAACAAGGGCTCTTATCATCCAATCTCCATCTACGGCAAGAGAGGCAAAATATGTGAAATCGTAAATAAAACTCCTCTGCGGAGTGACTGGCGATTCGTCTGCAAGAAGGAAATAAAACGGGAAATAGAATGTGTCTCTTTTCTCAATACTAATATGGAATTCTTCTCCGGGATAAAAGATGAGGTCGTAAGGAGTCACATCAACTTCGAGCCAATCCGATGCGATGTCGACATCCATGTCAATAGCCGGGCAGAGGGGCGCGCTGAATTGCGGACGTCCCGCGCCATCGTCTCCCCAAACCCTGATCCTGACCGGGTGCGCTCCAGCAGTACAATACAAGAAAAACTTCGCGGTCTTCAAGGTGCAGGGCTCAACCGCAGTAAATCTAACACTCATAATATCATAGGCTTCCGCTGAATCGGTGCTTCTCGCGAAACCATCATCATAAAACAACTCAACAAGCTCCCTGGGAATGACTGGCACACTCCATGAAAGCGGAATATGACTATCAAGGTTGCTTATAGCTTCGAGATCCTCCGGCGGATAATAATCCTGGGCGTTAATAAAACTAAATACAAGAATTAATAAGAAAAAACCTAATGAAAATCTTCTCATTTTTAAACCTCCGTTTAATTTTTTTAGAAGTTTTTTAAACAATATATTAATTTTATTTAATTTTGTCAAGAAAAATGTTTAATCATCAAAGATATTAGACATCGTGTAATACCCCACAGTCCTTGACATTATAAATTCGATCGCTTTCATCACACCATAAGTGAATGCATTCCTCGATAGCGCTTGATGTGAAACAACCAGGTTCTCATAGGGCAGCGAAAACATTATCGAATGGTCTCCAATAATTTCACCAGCTCTAATCGAATGTATCCCGATCTCTTTACTATCGCGCTTCTCAGCTTTTCCATGTCTTCCGAATACAGCTACTTTTTGGAATTCATCTCCTCGGGATTCAGCGATAATTTTTCCTAACTGAAGCGCTGTACCGGACGGAGAATCCACCTTGTTCCTGTGGTGCTTTTCTAGGATCTCAATGTCCGCTTCAGGCAGCATTTTAGCCAGCTTTCCCGATAGTTCGAAAAGCACATTTACCCCGATACTCATGTTCGATGATCGAAGTACCGCAATTTTGTTACCAGCATCCTCTATTCCTGTCAATTCTTCTTCATCGAAGCCTGTAGTACCGGTTATGAACCTGGTTTTATTTTCCACGCACCAATCGAGAGCACGAATCGCTGCCTTCGGATTCGTAAAATCAACGAGTACGTCAGGATGCGTTTTTACCTCGCTGAGGGATCCCGCCAGCATTAAACCAGCCTCACCAATCCCCAATAATGAACCCATATCCTCACCTATCTTCGAGTGGTCAGAAGCTTCGACCGCCCCTGAGAGTTCAAACTTGCCACCCTTAATTACCTCCCTGACAACGTTGCCGCCCATTCTTCCCGCGGCGCCATAAACGACTATCTTTGTTTTCTCTTTCATATTTAAACCAACCCGTATTCTTTTATTTCATTTTTAAGTATCTCAAGGTTCCTTTCTCCGATCTTTCTTAATGGGGGGCGTAAATTACCTTCGATAAGACCCATCATTTCCATTGCCGCCTTCAGAGGTACCGGATTCCCTTCCAAAAAGAGAGCCTTAATAAGGGGAAACATCTTGAGATGCAATTCACGCGCCTTCTTAAAATCACCAGCGGAAAATGATTTAACCATATCGCTCATATCACGTGGCACTATGTTCGCGCAGGTTGATATCACACCCATGCCCCCTATCGAAAGCATTGGCAGGGTTAGCGCATCATCACCCGAAAGAACCGTAATACCGCATATACTTTTTATCTTCGTTACCTGGTCAAGATTTCCGCTTGCTTCCTTGATAGCCACGATATTCTGGATTTCCGATAACCTGGCGACCGTTTCAGGTACAAGGTTCGTACCAGTCCTCGAAGGAACATTGTACAATATAATCGGAACTCCAACCTCACTCACAGCCTTGTAATGTTCATAATGAGCTTCCTGCGAAGGCTTATTGCCAAAAGGGGTGATAACAAGCACACCGTCAACTCCTAATTCCCATGCTCTCCGTGTTCGCTCTACAGTCAACTTGGTACTCGAAGCTCCAGTTCCCGCGATAAGATACATACCATCTTCAACCTCTTCCCTCGCTATTTGAATTATCCTTTCTCTCTCATCATCTTCGATCGTGAATGACTCGCCCGTGCATCCGATAACAAGGATACCGTTCGTCCCGTTCTCTTTGTGAAATTTAATTAACTTCCTTATCGATGACTCATCAATATCGCAATCCTTATCGAATGGCGTTACCAGCGCAACTATTGAACCTTTAAACATTTTTCCTCCAGAATATTCCAAATAAAATTATAGTTTTTCCTGGTTATCATAATCCAGTTATCAATCATATTATTTATCCTGAATATTTTGACAAGCGTTTTTGCAAAAAAAAATTTTATTTTATGAGAAAACACTTGCATTTCTTCAGAAATGTTTTAAATTGTGTTATAAATATAGAGACAGGAGGGAGTAAATAAAGAACCTCTAACACAGATCAAATGAAGGTTATCCCTTGGGGTTGCGAATTCAGCCATGACCTCTTCCGGAGCGAGCGTATTCAAGACACCTCGAGCGATTTTAAAAACCTTTAATTGTGTTATGAGGAGAGGTTCTTCATGAATCTCCCAGCCTCCTGTCTCTATTTTTTTTTACCCCATGGAAATAATCCCAGAAAATGCAATCTAAAATTCAAAATATTGAAAACCATGGGCAATTTATAAAAACCCCCTCCTCGCCCCAAGCGGAACAGACACGTCAGTTCCCTACCCGTGAAACGGAGAATTATGTAAATACCGAGAATGAAATCAAATCTACCGTCACATCCCGTAGGGTCATGGCGCGCCTTGACCGCTCCCCGGCAATCCCCGCAAACGAAAATATCCATACCAAAACCGGTAAAAAACAACTCGAACGGCTCCCTAATATCAAATCAGATCAAATATTTGGATTTGATATTTTAGAAGTTTTCTTACTCAACAATAAATGCAATTCAATGCCGGTAATCTAAAAAAAGACGAATCCCCTATTTTAAAAGAATAACCCTCTTAATATCTTGACAATTCCCACTTTTCATGATAATGTAATATATGCCGGATGAAACGGCGGAACCCTTATTATCCAATCCGTTCCAGTAACACTTCAAAGGACTATTGCGTCCCTGTTCTTCATGTATGAGTGTTCTGATATTTTTGCCGAGAATATCATAGATCTCCAGCGAAAAAGAGCTTCCAGGCGCGTCGACCTCGATCTTCAGGTTCTCGTTAAAGGGGTTTGGATACAGGGACATGCCGATTGTATCGTCCGGTTTAAGCGCATCGTTCTCTTCAACCTCTAGAGTAAGACCAAACCAGGTTAGTATCCTATCCATCAGAAGCAGCCTATCCGCGCTATTATTTATGGCTTCATACCCGAAGGACAGGTAAACCACTTTGAAAGTTCCGGTATCGCACTTTATTCCACCGCATACTCCTGCGGAATAGTAGAATATTTCAGACGCGCTTCCTCTCTGTTCTATCTCGCTTGGAAACCCCTGGTTATTGGCTCCATCCCCTCCGGAAATAGCAAGACTGATCCCATTGGAAACCGGGTCTCCGGCTACCCCGTCGAGTGTGTGATCATCAGTATCGTCTGCTAAGTAGTTAGCGCAGAGGTAGTTATGGTAAAAATCCACAGACCCTGTACCGTATGCAGATCCATCTGTATCGCAAAGGTCCCAGCCGATATCCTGACCTGTCATGAACAACTTACCGCCGCTGTCCAGGTACAAGGATATTTGGCTTCTATTGTATGAACTTAGAGTGGGAAATTCGAAACCGGTGAACCACACGACGGCATCGACACCCCCCATGTCATCAGCAGTTGGGGAGCCCATGACATCGATATCCCACACATTATGGGCAACATCCAGCGCGTCCAGGGCATCGGTGAAGTAATGGTCATAGCTGTCATCGCCATCATCAGAAACGACCAGTACATCGAGGTTTCCGAAGAGTTCGAACGTTATTTCCCTGTATTGGCTGTGGTCTGAAGTAGAAGTAAACCTGATAGTCACCCAACCCGAACCAGGCGCTAAACCCGTATTAAAAGTAACGATCATCGAATCGCTTTCCCCTGAGTCCAGGGGCAACGTTGAAGAGCCGCTATAAGTCCCCGCAGATGTCCGGTAGGACATGCTCCAGCCAGCCGGCAGATAGGAACCGGTTACAGCAACCTGGTAGTCATCATCTGCTGCTCCTGTGTTCTGTATGTAAGCAAAAAAGTCAGTGCTCGATGCTGAACTCACAGCCGCGCTTTTTAACGTAAAATACCTGAAATGAGTAGCAGGAGCCGGAAAATCCGAAGCGCTCTGCACAACTTCCTTCGTATCGTCATCCTGCACGAACGCAATTACATTAATATTGCCGACCGCCCACCCGGCATTGAGAGTGGCTACTCTCACGAATTCCTGGACATCCGGAGCCGTATTCAGCGTCAGTGATATTCCCGTAGCATTCGGTACCATATCCCTCAAGACATAATTGAAATGAGTTACCCCATTAGGAGCGGAGTAATACAGATCGCTCTCAAGGATGGCGATACGCAGCATCGGGGTACTGCTGACAGGTCTTCCAACATTTATCGTAACGAATATCGAGCAGATAGAACCCACAATCGTTTTGTGAGCTTCAATCCTCAGCGGGGAATCCTCCAGCCATCTCAAATACATGCCCATGACCATTTGGGATAAGCTTGTGGCGCTGGGAACATAGTAACCATCTTCTATAACTCTCGGAACCCCGGTAACGCTGTAGTAGTTGACCCTGGCTGTGTTTTCGGTGGTATTGGTCGAGTAGAACGGGTCTGCCGGATCGGGCCACCAGGTATGGTATTCGATAGGTGTAATGTCCATCGGGGTATATGTATCCCGCATCGTGTTAAGAGTAGGGTCTGCAGTCGCGCAAACCGGACAATCGGTATTGTTGAAGTCCTCAAAAAGTACTATTCGATGCGCGCAATACCCTTTTCCTCCAATAACAAGGATAAATAGCACCAACAAAAACTTAATACATCTCATCAGATAAAACCTATTTTATCAGCAAAATCTTCTGTGATAAACTGAAATCATTGTATTGCACCGTAGCAAAATATATTCCGGAATTAAGGTTTCTGCCCCTATCATCGTTTCCGCGCCATACAAATTCATGTACGCCTGGTTTCCTGTACCCGAGATCATGCGAGCATACCTCTCTTCCTGTAATATCGAAGATTCTCAGGAATACTCTACCCTGTTCAGGGATGGCATATTTAAAGCTGGTTGCCGCGTTGAAAGGATTAGGATAGTTCTGGAATATGCTGAATTTATCCGGAATACTCGATAATTTGTCGTCCACGTAAAGCAAGGGGTTATAAAATAGAACCGCGAGTGAGTCTGATGGTATTCCGACGTTTGCTGGAACACCGTCGTGAAAATACTGCAGTCCGTTCTCTCCCGACTCGTTCTCAATACCTACCGTAGCGCCTTCAAAAACACCGTTGATGGTTTTATACTGGTATTTTATCTCAGGATCGGGGGCGTCCGGGTCAAGGTTTAAAATAGCCTCGAACGTTATGGTGTGAATAATAGCTTCGACGCTAATAACTCTTTTCCACTCAACAATGAACAGATTATTCACTGCATCGTCGTAGTAGAGTATTTCACCCATTAGCGCTCCGGTTCCACGGGCAAGATCAGACCACCAAGGGCACAGGATAGTATTGGGCGCTTCGGAATTCGGTATAGCCGAGAAGACGAATGGGTCTTCGGTTATAGTCGTATCGAACGATATCCAGCCATTCACACCGATTTTCAAATTTGAATAGAAGGTGCCGTAGAAGTTGAATTCAGAATGTAAGGCAATTGTTTCCGAAACATCGTCATCGTCGATCGCCAGGTTGGTTCCGAAACCGCCTTCGTCGGGGTCGATCTCTATCCAATTGTATTCGGGGGCTCTGGCGCTATCAGAGTAAGAATCCACGTAATAGTAGCCGCCTGAGCCTGGTCCGAAGAAGTGAGGATCCTTGATCACTGCTGAGAAGAGAGCAGCCGGAGCGGTGGCTGGCAAAGTGCCCCGGTTGGAGTATGAGGAAGCATCCACTGCTGCGAAATAATACTCGATCAGCCGACCGTCAATTGCGGGAGAGATGGAATAATAATGCGCTGCGCCTACTACCGAATCAGGAGCTACTGCAGAGAAGGCTCCGCCAACGCGCCAATACATGGAATCCTGAGAAACACCTGAAACATCGGTAATGTTCGTAGTGAACACGAAAGGTTCCGCACCCTCATAATAAACTTCAACCGGCGTATGAGAAATTGTGGGGGCAGTCAGGTCTTCAAGACCAGGAAAAAACATAATCGAGAATTCCGAGAACACAATATTTCCCTCAGGCGAACCATCGCATTCGTAACTCAAACCCGCTGTAGCATCCTGGTTTTCAATTCCAATACTCGCTGACCTTCCCCAGGAGTAATCGATATAGGAAGGAGTTTCGGCATTCTTGTAGTTGAATATCATTGAATTATCCTCACAAATAATAACTTCGAAAGTAACCTTGTCGCTCTCAGAAAAGTAAGGCGCATATATGTTCCAAAAAATGATATGAAATTTTCTTTCAGGAGTGGTCCCTTCCGATTTTAAGTATATCCCTGAAGGTTCCGGTAGAGTATCATTAATGTTCAGATCATCCCAGTAAGGGCAGATCAGACCATTTGGCTCAGAAAGGTCCGGCAGACAATAATTGATATAAGATGATGATGTAAGCGGAAAAACGGAAAGGAATCCATTTGACGAGATATATAAGGTATCATAATCTTCGCCATAGAAATTGAATGAAAACGGCAAAGGCAGGGTGTCCCGGGCATCATCCCCGGAAAAACCGAATAATACCGCACCCGTTATATCTATCGGTGTATATTCTGGTCCCTCGGGGTGATATGAATCCCTCCACATGTAACCATAAGAATCAGGACCCCCTTCAGAAATATGCTCATATACGTTAATATGCCCTTCCAAGGTATCGTTCGTTGGATATCTATCCCTAACGTGGTTTACATCAGCAGTTATCTTTACTGAATCTATCATCGAAGGTGTCCAATCCGGGAAAATAATCGTATCAGTCTCCCCGCTAAGGACCGTAATGAACATCTCTTCATCATATACTACGCCTCCAAGATCGCCTTCAAGGATCAAAGTCGCAACGGCGTCGGACATGTGGTACATACCATTGTTCCTTATTACTACAGAAGGCGCAGTCTCGAATCCAACCAATCCCATATCATAAGGAACGAGTACCTTTGTTACTGTAAGATCATAATCCAATGGCATCTTGGTAATTTTAATCGCCATTTCGTTTCTCAGCGATGAATGGTTGTATGATATGCCCAGACCGATAGTCCCACCGATGTTTTCGATACCGATTGAAGCTGAATTCCCGTAGGAATACCAATCATCTTCCACTTCAACATCCTTGTATTGCAGCAGAATATCGCCATCTGTCGTATCATTTTCGAAGAGAGTAACTTCGAAAGTGGCGGGATTTGTAGTAGCGCTGTAGGGAAAGAAAATGTTGCTCCAGATGACGGTAAATCTCCTGTTTGGAGCTACCCCTTCCAGCTTGGTAAAAACAAAGGAATTGTAGGATTCTCCCCTGACATTACCATCATCCCAATAGACATAAATGGCGTTATTGGGCTGGTCAGCGTTTGGTATTGGATCGTTTCGGAACTCCGTGGAAATAGTATCAGCGAAGGCTAAAATACCATTTGAACTCGCGTACGCGGTACTGCATTCTTCCCCGTAGAAACTAAACACGAACGGAATACTGATAAAGATATCTTCATCATCGCCTGTCAATAAAGTTTTTGTGGCTCCGATAGTATCGACCCACTCGTAATCTACGCTCGCGCTGGAGTCATCCTCCCACACATATCCATATTCATCGGGACCACCACCAGCGAGACACAAACTGACCGAACCGAACACTAGTGCGGTTAATGCTAAAATGAGAAACTTGTTGTTAATATTCATGATCATACCTCTCTTCTGGGGTTGCTTTTTTCTCCAAACCGGGAAATTATAGAAAATGCTTTATTATAAATCCCTTCCGGTGTTAAATTACCGGTCTCGCATCGGTTACTAACTATATGAAATCCATCATTATACATAAAACTGATAACCTCTGCGATTACTCTCTTTCAAATTAACCTCTATATTTGAATAAACATTACTTTATAAAAAGGTCAATCAAAAAATTTAATATCAATATATTGACACATTCACAAAATACAATATTTTTTTTAGTAAATTGGAATTATTTATGAAAAAACGAGCCCGAAATATCAAGTTACTTGGCATCATCAGTATGTTTACAGATGTTTCGAGCCGCATGATATTGCCTATCCTTCCACTCTTTCTGGTAAGCATCGGCGCTACTGGATACGCCATTGGGATTATAGAAGGTATCAGCGATGTATCGGCAGCTCTACTCAAAACATTATTCGGTTGGATATCGGATAAAGCTGGTAAGAGAAAACCTTTTATATTCATAGGGTACCTGTTCTCTAATATGGTCAAGCCTTTATACGCGTTCGCTCATTCATGGTTCGGGGCATTTACGGTCAGATTGAGCGATAGGATCGGTAACGGAATCAGGAAAGCAGCCAGGGACGCCTTCATTGCGGAAAGCTGCAGGGAAGGGAAAAGCGGGTCCGCGTTTGGCTTTGTGAAAGCGATGGACAAACTGGGAGCGACGATAGGCACACTGCTGGTCCTGATAGTAATCCTGCTTTATAAACAGCCGAATTTCAAGGTGATTTTTCTCCTGGCAGGAATACCCGGAATTTTAGGCAGCTTCGTCGCTTTAATGCTTCGTGAAAGAAAATGCGTACAAACCAAAAAAAGGAAGATTTCTTTTAACTTTAAACAATTTCCCCCTCAGTTCAAAATCTTTATCGCTATCTCATTTCTTATCGCTCTTGCTAATTTCAGTTACATGTTCTTTCTACTAAGGGCTAAGGATATGCTTGGCTGGGGAACCGGCGAGCTGCTTTCCAGGAATGCCGTGATTTCAACCATAATACTCTATCTGGTCTATAACTTAACTTACATGGCTTCCTCTCAAATAGCCGGAAAATTGGTTGATAAATTTTCTACATACACTATCATTCCATTGGGTCTTGCAGTTTTTATCCTGATGAACCTGGGATTCACCCTGGGAAGAGGAATGATCCTTCCCTGGATCCTGATCATGCTCTACGGTTTTACGCAAAGTATAATAACAGTTCAGACAAAAACTCACACCGCGCTGCTGACTCCGCCTGAATTGAAAGGTACTGCTATGGGAGTTTATAACACTGCAGAAGGTTTAGGTAACTTTCTTGCCAGCCCCATTGCGGGAATTATCTGGGAAACACGGTTTGGAGCGCCAGTCAGTTTTGCTTTCGCTGGAGTTCTGGCAATCGCAGCTCTTCTTCTCTTCCTGTTTTTTCAAAAACCACACTATCAAAATATCTCGACATATAGAGAAAAAGAATAAAACCCAAAATTCCCGAGGAATTTGCCCCAATCTTTACCCAGGATCGGCGTCAGATCGGACAACGAGATTCCCACACCAATGAAGCCCTGGGGTGCAGCCTCCCTTTTACCTGTATCCGCCATTTTACCAGAGTAACCAAAACCGACGTGGAAGGGAAGTTTCTCCCTGTATGGCTGGTATGTTAGCCAATATATATAATTATTGTTTTCCTCCAGGGTCATTGCGACTATGGTATTCGCAAAGTAATCCAGACTCTCTAAAGACAGCTTGAGGTCGAATCTGTAAGCCCAGGGATACCGGTCTCGAAGTGTAGCAAAGCTTATTCCCATAAAATTGAATACCATGTCAGACCAGCCAAATCCCTGCTTGGGATTATAAGCGTCGATGGGGTATTCAACTGCTGTCATCCAGATTGCAGCCCCGCTCGCGCCGCATATTCGGGATATCCTGGGAGAAAAACCGCACCATGAAAATAAACCTTTACAAGCCTGGGTCAGCTTATAACTTACCAGCATGTGACTCACTTCGTCGGTAAAAGCCAGCCTGTCATCATTCCAATCGTGGTTCTTGTAATGGAAATCACCGGATGATTGTCCCCATACTTCATCCATATTAGTGAATGCGTAGTATGTCGCACTAACAAGTAAAGCTCCATAAACTCCGCATCTCCAGGCTTCTATCTTTTCGGGTGTTTGAAGAAACGAAGGTAATTTTACATTTAATAAACCACTTGATTTACTTATGCTACCAGTAGAATCAAATTTCTCTATTCCATTGTCTGCAAAACAGATAATGGGGTAACTTAAAGTTAAAATTACAAGAATTATAGCTGATATTTTCAACATCTGATAAAATTTCTATTTTGTCTTATTTAATTGATTATCAATTAATTGCTATTATCACTTAATAATTAGTATAATATGATATGGATAACTGCTTTAATATAAATAAGATAACATAGTCATTACATCCAAATAATTAAAACAATCTACAATTAAAACCAATCTGCTAAATATAGCAAGTTAAATAATATAAAAAGTCCGTCACTAACCCATGCTTATTTCTTACCTGATCAATAAGCATTTTCTGCTTTCAGAGTGTTTTTGCGAGTCCAGTCTATAGAAATAGACCCCAGATGGGACTTCCACGCCGTTATCATTCTCACCATTCCAGAGAACTTCGTAATTATTCTTATTCGCTTCAGGGGTTATCTTAAATTCCCTCACCATATTCCCTAAGATATCAAATATCCGGAGTTTAATTTCCTCTTGCAGTTCATAATGGGCAGTTATGGAAGTCATTGAGTTAAAAGGGTTTGGGAAATTCTGGCGAAGTTCCACCTTTGCGGGTTTCCAGACACCTTCATGGTCCATCACAAACACTGATTCCGATTCGACCTTAACATCATCGATGTACCAGCCCTCCCTGCTCACTGCTCCATCGGTTCCAAACCGCCAGCGGATCTGGACGATACCAGTATACTCGGAAAGATTGAACTCCTGCTGCTCCCAGTACCTGAGTCCTGAAAAACACGGTGTCATTTCATAAAAAGGACCGTTAATAGAGCCGTCTCTTATAGTAAATGGGTATCCCTCTTCAGGGGTGATCTGTTCCCAACTGTCTCCTGCGTCAGTAGTGATCTCGACGATTCCGCCATCGTAGCAGCGACCGGAATGGGCTCTGCTTGTTTCGGCTTCGATATATTGCCAGAAGAAGAGCCTGGAATTTGATCCGAGTCGAAGGTAGGGGGAAACTAAGGCGGCATCGAGAAGGTTCTCATACTCCGATAGGTCATAAGCGCCGCATTTCCAGCAGCGGGAGCCACCGGCAGTATGGTTCCTTACACCGCTTAAATGCCATTGATTCCCGTAAGTCTGCATCGTATCAGGGTGTCCCTCGGTATGGTTATAGCTGAAATAAGGCAGCCAGATATACTCCATAGGCTCTAAATAATACGATAATATTTCAAAGCTGAAATAGAGAACGGGGTGAAAATAAGTGGTATTCCCGGCTGCCGAAGCATCGATAGCCTCGATCTGGTACTCGACAATATCACCGACCTCCACCGCGTAATTAATACTCCCTCTATACTCATCCGTGCCCTCGACCCTGGTCATTTCGATGTCCGGATAACTGACAGAGTTGATAAGTATCCCGCAGTTCACTTCAGCAATCCCCAGATTGTCTCTGACTTCGCACCGTACCATTGCCGGCCAGCTTATCAACGATTGATCGGGTAACGGAGAATGCACTATCGTCGGGTTTTCAGTGTCAAGACCCACGTTAAAAATATGTGGTGATACCGAACCTGAAGTAGGTGAATATGCTATCTCATAACTCACATCCTGGCTCTTCAGGAAGTACTTCACAGTAGTGCCGTATGGTTGAGCAGGGATATAGCCCTCGAACTCATCTGAGCCATGGTATGTCAATATCTGATGTTCCCAGGTGCTGCCATCGTCCACCGAATAATAAACGAATGTTGATTCGGGCAGCATACCTATCACATGCAGCAAAGTTGCGGTGAAATGATAATCATGAACTGAATCTTCGGTGTCGGGAAGCGGGTCATGGTCAAATTCAAAAGTGTATCCGGGTCCTATTCCATGGAAATCAAAATGCTCCAGGATTGGTCTGATATGCGGGGTACCGTTATCGACATCGCCATCATCGTCATCCGCGAGGAGTATCTCAGGTATATAATCCTCAAAATTATCAGGAAAACCGAACCTAGCCTGGTGGGTAATGCTGTCCGTTATCTCCAGACCGATCTCGTCTCTCAGGTCCCAGAGGGCTCCCCCGAAAATAGTGCCGTCGTGATGGACCTCGCCGATAAAATTGTAGGGATAACTGTGAATGTTATCGAGAGTACGCATGATTTCCGAAGAGCTGGAACGGTAACACCGCTCCCCCACCTGGGGGTCTCCGGTCATGGAACACGCGAAATAATCCGAAAATCCTTCGTCCATCGCTCCGGATTGCCCGGTATAGGGAAGACCATCCTCGGGATAGATATAGTGAGTAACCCCATGGGTATATTCATGATATATGATCTCGCAGAATAGAGCCAGGTTCCAGAAGTATGAACCCCCTTCACCAAAATTGATGCCATAACCGTCCCAGTAAGCATTATCATAGGAATCCCCCACCCGAACGGTCGCAGGCATCTGGTAATCCATACCATTATAATGCAACGTATGTTTAACAAAATCGTGAACAAAGTTAGTATGATAAAACACGTTTATCTCGTCAACCAATGCATAAGTTGTGCTCCAGGTGATTTCATAGGGAGAATCGGAGGTTGAAACTGAAGCTGAAAAGGATCCGTCCGAGCCATCTTCATAATCCACATCCACATAAGGGCTTACCAAAGTCGAGGAAAGCGTGTGGGGATTGTTGTCGATATCATCAAAAAAGTAGTAACCTCTCACGTTGGCATAAGCTACATCTGAATTGTAATTCAACCGAATATAACTCATTTCCTCCTCGACCGAAGCATCGTCGTAATAGTGAGGCTTTACCCACCCGGTAACATCGCCCTCAAGGTCGTAAAATCTATATTGATTGTACTTCAAAAGCACTTCCCCCGTATGCGCGTCTATTATGTACAACCAGCTTCCGGGCGGAGATTCCGTGTTCACACTCAACTTCCAGACAAGGTGGTCTTCGTATGACATATCCTCGGCTACCAGGGAATAGATCATTTTTTCAGCGGTGTTTTCATCACGCTGGACAACCTGAAAACCAACGTCCCCAATTGCGAGATTAACTGCTTCTGGCTCGCTTATCGCAGGCTCTAAATCCAGCTCGAGTCCCGGTCTGTGATTCGCTCCGAACAAGACTATCGCGCCATCTTCAAAAATACGCAGATCCACTCTCGATCGATAAACCCGGACGCCTTCAATAACCTGCTCATAATGCAAATACCAAAGTTTACCGTGCTTCTCACAGTTGAATAAACGTAGCTCGTTCCGGTTTAATTTGAGCAAAGCCGAGTTATCGTTCAGAAACCGCTCCGCGATCGCAATAATGGATTCGCGTCCTCCTACTTTCATATCAGAATATTCTATCCTGCCTCCCCAAACCCTGTGCGGTAAACCGTTTATCCCGTTTATTCTTACTTTCCAATTGCCGGGGTATCTTTTTAAAAAGCTTTCCCAGAGCTGATCCCTGCCTGCCAGCTCTTTCGAATCCAGATAATCAAGGATTTCATATTCTTCTATACTGGATGAAGAATAGAAATTCTGCTGGCTGATTTCGTCCTGATGAAACGCTTCCAGAGTTAAGGGTGCAAGAACTGAAATTACCAAACAAACGTATAAAAACCGATATTTTTTCATATTCATTCCTTTCGGGTATAATTATTAACGATTATAAATGATAGATAAAATGAAATTATATACAAGCATTAAATTATTAATTTGGGTTCAAATATGGTTTAATCATATGATAAGCCTAAAATCTATTTTTGTCCTTTCCGGATGAATGAATGAACGGATAAGTGTTAATGTTTTAATCATTATTTCTATCTTTTGTCAATCTTTATAACATCATAATCTATTATCCACTATGGATTTAATTCGTTTCATTAATTCTAATATCGTGATTTCATTTCACGGCATCCTTCGCGTTTTTACTTATTTCTTTTACGTTTTTTTCAGAAATATAATCGGTAAGCATATTTTTATTCTACCCCCACCCAGCCATTCATCCAAACATTCATTTTTTAAATATAACATTATCCAACATTAGGATTTACAATTAATTTGTACATGAATCTTAATTTTTTCTATTGCCTATTTTGCATTTTTTTTTATATTTAAAGTTTGCATAAAAATCTAAGTCGAAAGGATTAAGGTTCAATAGTTTATGATCGAGATAAAACCCAAAAAGCAATTAGAGATATTAAAAAGAGGCACAGTTGAGATAATCTCTGAAGAGGAGCTGCTTGCGAAGCTTGAGAAATCGTATCAAAATCAGGTTCCTCTGAAGATAAAGCAGGGTTTTGATCCCACAGCGCCAGACCTTCATATTGGGCATTGTGTTTCTTTACGGAAGCTGAAGCAGTTCCAGGAACTTGGGCATCAGGTGATATTCCTGATAGGAGATTTTACAGGCATGATCGGCGATCCCACCGACCGGGATAGCATGCGCAAACGCCTGACCCGTGAAGAAGTCCAAAAAAATGCCGAAACATATAAGAAGCAGATATTCAAGGTCCTGGATCCCCAAAAAACTGTCATAGACTTCAACAGCAGATGGAGTTCAAAACTTACCCCGGAAGAGATACTGAACCTTACTTCCCATTACACCGTAGCGCGCATGATCGAAAGAGACGATTTCTCAAATAGATTCAAGGATGGGAAACCGATCTCGATACTGGAATTTTTATATCCTCTTTTTCAAGGTTATGATTCCGTGGCATTGAAAGCGGATGTCGAATTAGGAGGAACAGACCAGAAATTCAATCTGATAGTTTCCCGCACCATTCAGAAGGAGTACTCCCAGGAACCCGAAGTGCTGATGCTGATGCCCCTTCTCGAAGGTACTGATGGTGTACAAAAAATGTCAAAATCGCTGGACAACTACATTGGTATAACTGAACCACCGAACGAAATTTACGGCAAAACCATGTCAATCAGCGATGAAATGATATACAAATATTTTGAACTAGCCACTGAAGCACCTGAGGCAAGACTGAAGGAAATAAAAAAAATACTTGCATCTGATGATACCAACCCGATGGAGCTGAAAAAGGAATTAGCATGGTTATTGGTCAGGACTTATCATTCGCAGGAAGAGGCTGATAAAGCTCAGGCATACTTTAAAGAGGTTTTCCAGAAGGGGGAAATGCCGGAAAATATGAAGGAGATATCCTATCCGAAGGGCGAAAAGGTCTGGATAATCAAAATTCTTAGCGACGGGGATCTGGTGTCATCAAATTCAGAAGCCCGGCAGCTAATAAAATCCGGGGCAGTTAAAATAGAGAACGAAAAGATATTGGATGAAAACGCTGAAATCCCTATTAACGAAAAGACCATGATAAAAGTAGGTAAAAGAAGGTTCTTAACGGTTGTACCCTCAACAGATTAAAGACTGTTAATTCAGGATCATTCGGGAGCAGGAACATGGATTATGACTTTGACATAGAAGAATTTGAAAAGAGGCTGCTTAAACTAAGGGGCTATCTTTGACGTAGAGAAACTGAAAGAGGAAATCGCAAATCTCGACCAGGAAATGCTAGACCCCGATTTCTGGAACGACACTGAAAAGAGCCAGCAGATCACCAGAAAAAGGAAGAACATGCTTGATAGCCTTGAAAACTGGCAGGAGCTCAACAAACTTTGGCTTGACATCAAGGAACTCTTCTCAATCATCTCTTCAGATGATGATGAATACAATCAATTTATTGCTGAAGTGCAGGTTTTCGAGGAGAAGCTTGATAAAGCTGAATTGAATTTTTACCTTTCAGGCGAAGATGATCCCAGGGACGCCATCCTTGAGATACATTCGGGAGCTGGTGGAACGGATGCCTGCGATTGGGCGGAAATGCTACTAAGAATGTACATCAGGTGGGCTGAACAGAACGATTTCGTTTCGAAAATCGTGGATATTCAGCCCGGCGATGAAGCTGGAATTAAAAGCGCGGTCGTCGAGATCACGGGTAATTACGCCTTCGGATACCTCAAAAGCGAAATTGGGGTTCATAGGCTCGTAAGGATATCCCCATTCGATACCAATAAGAGACGCCATACATCATTTGCGTCGGTCTTTGTTTATCCTTTTAGACTCGAAGATGACTTCGAGATCGAGATCGACCCGGGCGATCTGAGAATCGATACTTATAGAGCCAGTGGACATGGCGGACAACACATTAATGTTACTGACTCCGCCGTTCGAATTACGCACATCCCCTCGAAAATCGTAGTCCAGTGTCAGTCAGAACGCTCTCAGCACCAGAACAAACAAACTGCAATGAAGATTTTGCGGTCAAGACTGTATCAGCAGGAAAAGGAAAAAGCGGAAAGAACCAAAGAACAGATACATAAATCGAAACGTAAAATCGAATGGGGAAGTCAAATAAGGTCATACGTGATACATCCTTATAACATGGTCAAGGACCACCGTACAGAAAAACAGGTAGGAGACGCGCAGGGTGTTCTTGACGGAAACTTGAATCCATTCATATCCAGCTATCTATCAGAACAAAATGAAATATAAACTTGGAAAAATCCTAAAAATATTACCTCATATTTATAAAAACATTTTGGAGGTTTAATGAAAAAACTTTACCGGTTATTATCATACTTGTCGATTTTAATTATTTTGCTAATCGGGTTAAACTACCTATACGCTAAAGAGAAAGAAATTCCTACTCTCACCCGACGTGAAGCTTTTATTAAAGCGTTATCCGGTATAAAAATGACGATAAACGACGTGACTATCGTAAAGGATACGGAGCCAGATCCTTACAGGCTTAGTATTGTGGATTTCTGCATGCAAAATCCGCTTCAGGCAGTCGATTCCGTGAACCAGATATCTGCCAGGCTATCCAATACAGGTGAAAATGAATTGAATATATTACTCGAAGCGACCAGGCTCATGAACCTCGATACAAAAAACCCTGTAATAGCTACCGAATCAAGGGCTTATCCATGGGAAGGGGTAGTCAAACTATCAAAGAAGATCCTGTCCGCTATGAACCTCATATACGATTCTTATGAAAGAGGCACAAAGAACATTGAAGATGTATTTGCCGAGATTGATTCTTTTCAATTGGATACCTTGGAAACCCGCGCAACGTTATTCCTGATACAAAGCGAAACTGACATAGAAGACCTTGACCTCGAAACCGAACAAAAGGAAATAAACTATGAAGAACTCATCAGGACTGATGATGAGATTGCTATGCTTGAAAAATTAGAAGAGCGATTCTTCTCCATATTGTCAGAGGTGGACCGGAAAAAAATGGCTGAAATATCGATCGACCTGTTCTATTCGGTACTTGAGGCAAAATCATTAATTGAAGACCTGAATATTTCGGAATCTTTCACAAACAATGATTCGATTAGCTTCGAAGGAGTTGAAGGGGACATACTCTACATTGGCGAGACTCCCTATGGGCTGGTAGTTGTGGGTGGGCCTGAAAAAACCATCTACAAGGTACCAACTGCGTTAATAATCGATCTGGGTGGAGATGATGAATACTATTGTAATGCTGGCGGCACGGTCGAGAAAACGCGCTTCTCCGTGTCATTGGATTTGAGCGGGGATGACCTGTATAAATCGGATAAGGATTTTGCGTTCGGGTCAGGGAATTTCGGAGTCGGCATACTATTAGACCTTGACGGCGATGATTTCTATAGTTCAAACAATTTCGGAATCGCCGCAGGTGTAATTGGAACAGGCATACTAATCGATTACGAGGGCAACGATAATTATGCGGGAAACACTGCAACTATCGGGGCTGGATTCGCAGGATGGGGAATTCTATCCGAATTAAAAGGGCACGATAAATACGTTGGGAACTTGTTCTGTCAGGGTTTCGGGTATGTAGCCGGCTTCGGAGCGGTCAACGATAAAATGGGCAACGATATCTACATCGCCCAGGGAAGGTACCTGGATGATATACGATATGCTGATCATTTCCTCTCCCTCTCCCAGGGATTTGGTTATGGTTCCCGGCCTGATTGGTCAGGAGGTATCGGTTTCATCATCGATGAGAAAGGCAATGATTCTTATGTTTCGGATATATACGGTCAGGGTTCCAGTTATTGGTACAGCCTCGGAGCGCTCATCGACAGGGACGGCAACGATAATTATACCTCATACCAGTACGCCCAGGGTAACGGCACGCATAACACAGTCGGCTTCCTGATCGAAGAAAACGGCAATGACAGTTACATTTCACATGGCGTTTCACAGGGATGCGGTCACGATGCCGCTCTCGGATACCTTCTCGATAAAAAAGGCAATGATAACTATATTATCTGGGACCTCTCCCAGGGAGCCGGCAACTCAAACGGAATCGGTATATTCGTGGATGAAGAAGGAGATGACAGTTATATCGCAAAGAAAACATATAACACGCAGGGATACGGCAACTACCGCCATGAATTCGGCAGCATTGGCGTTTTTCTGGACCTTAAAGGCGAGGATGATTTTGCGGGACCTGGTAAAGATAAATCATGGTGGTCCCTTGGAAAATACGGAATCGGAGTAGATTTCCCAACCGAAGTAAAAACTGATGAAAATAATAATTCGATAAAATAACGCTCGATGTTTTCGAAAAATTAATAAAGAAGATCTGTGTTGTTTTTTTAATTGAAATACCAGGAGTGATAAGATGAAGGGTAAATATATTAAACAGGCTGGAATCCTCTTTACCGTAATACTATTTCTGTCGCTGAATTCAACATCCTTTTCCAAAACGACGGAGGATAAGGTAAAGGAGGCTTTTTTAGTTGCCTCTACCGGTAATATCAAATACTATCCCAAAAGACCAAAAGCCATCAAGCAGTTGGTTAAATATGGCGACGAATCGGTTAAACTGCTGCTTTCAGAGATGGATGCCAAGAACATTCGAAAGCAAAACACTCTCATTACTGTATTTTCAAGAATAGGCGAGGAGGCGGTAGAGCCTATACTTAGAAAAATGGCAGTTGACGAAGACAACGCTGTGCTCGGAGCGTATATTTTAGGGCGGATAAAAAGTTCAAAAGCGCTCGTACCTTTGCTTATGATGTTGAGAGATTCCGACCCCGATATCCGGGCAGCCGCGGCAAGAGGGCTTGGAGGGATACAGGATTCAATCTCAGTGGATCCTCTCATCGAGAAGCTTTCGGACCCGGATCCACGGGTTCGAAGATATTCAGCGGTCTCCCTTGGAAAACTCAGGGATAAAAAAGCCGTGGATGAATTGATCATGGCTATGAGTGACTCGAACTTCAGCGTCCGGTATGCGGCGTCGTATGCACTCGCGCGGATTGGCGGAAACGATCTGAAGGACAAACTGGTCGAGAAGTTGAACGAAACCGAGGGAATATTCAAATACCATATCATCGAGACCCTGGGCTCAATGAACCATCGGGATACCAAGCCGATATTTTATGAACTCCTGGAAAATCCATCATACGAGATAAGAGGATATGCCTGCGAAGCCCTGGGCAACTTCCGCGGTGATTATAAAGTTGCCAACGCGCTAAAGCGCGCGCTCCATGACGAAAGCGAATTTGTTAAAATGAAAGCCAGAAATTCGCTGGAAAAACTTAGAGGTTGATCACATTTTTCCCTTGAAGCTATATGCCCGTAAAATCATTTAAAACCCTGTTCCTGTGCTTATTAGTTGCTGTTTCTTCATCTACAGCCCAAAATTACCAGGTGTTGGAGGAATTCAATTTAAGCTGCAGTCTTTCCAGCAAAGGGGAATTATCCGAATCAGAACTCGAGCACCTCAGCGCAATGAAAATCGGACTTGCTCTCAGTGGAGGCGGAGCGAGAGGAATAGCTCAAATCGGAGTCCTGTCATGCCTGGAGGAAAACAACATCCCGGTTGATATGATTGCCGGAGTAAGCATGGGAAGCGTGATAGCAGGATTCTACGCCGCAGGATACAGCGCTTCAGAAATCGAAAATTTCGTACTTTCACAGGACTGGGAAACGATCTTTCAGGATGAACCGCAAAGAACAAACCTGTTCGTTACACAAAGACAGGAACAAGAAAAGTTCATACTAAATCTGCGGCTACAGGGATTGAAACCTCACTTGCCTACTGGCTTGACTTCAGGACAAAAGATATCGAACCTGATATCGAACTACCTCTCCCCCGCTAACCTGAAAGCAAACTCTGATTTCGACAACCTAAAAATACCCCTGAGAATAGTGACCACAGACCTTTATTCGGGCAAGGAAATAGTCTTGAAAGAGGGTGATTTGGGAAACGCTATTCGAGCATCTATCGGGGTACCCCTTCTATTCCCCCCGCTCAAAGTCGACAGCCTGTACCTGGTGGATGGAGGCTTGACCTCGCCAATCCCGGTGAATGTAATTAAAGACGAAGGCTGCGACTATATTATTGCTGTAAACACATCCGCGGACTTGATCCTGCCCGAAGAACTCAACTCTCCCCTCGAGATAGCCGACCAAACCACCACTATTATGATGAGGGAGGAGACCAAAGATGAACTCGCAAGCGCAAATATCATCATTGCACCTGAATTAGAAGGACATAAATCAAATCATTTTGATGATATACCTTCACTCATCGAAAAAGGGAAAAACGCCTGTGATCAGGTAATCGATAGAATAAAACATGATATCGAAAATGAAAGTAGCATAAAAAAACACAGGCGGTTCGTCATCGATTCAATTATATTCGCTGCCGGCGGTCCAATGTGCGAGTTAAAATGCAGGAAACAAAACTACTGCATGCGGGAGGACATCATTGACGATCTACAAAACCTTTACGAAACAGGGTTCTATTCCCAATTAAAGTTGACAATTTTCCAAAATAATGATACACTAAACCTTCAATATAACCTTCGGTTCAACCATGATTTTGACTCACTCACAATAACTGGCAATACCCTATTCGATTTGGACACTTTAGAAAAATGCTTTCACTTAGAGCGCAACACTCCGATTTCGCTGGTTGAAGTGGAGAACGGCATAGACAAAATTATTGATAAGTACAATAAAACCGGTCATATTCTTGCCCAGGTCGATTCCTTAAGGATAGAGGAAGGCAGGGTCTCCTTCCGTATCAAGGAAGGGAAAATAGCCAATATCTGGATAGAAGGAAACAAGCACACGAGGAATTGGCTGATTAAAAGTTATCTGCCCTTCAAAGTTGGCGATATCTATAACCTGAATAAAGTCAGGAACGGGATTCAGAATCTATATTCAACCGGTCTATTTTCAACGGTTCTGCAGGATATTAAAGGAAGTGACGACGGCGTAATCCTGATCATACGAGTGGTTGAAAATCTCTATTGGCTGATCCGGTGGGGTGTGAGGTTTGACCTGGTATCGCAAACAGAAAGCGCTGTCGAGATCGGAGATGACAACTTCCTGGGTATCGCCACAAGATTGAAGCTATACTGCAGTTACGGTCATCGCGAGATTAACACTCATTTAGGGTATACTTCCGACAGGATATGGCGGACTTATCTTATGAACAAAGCGGGAGTATTCTTTACACAGGAAAAATCAGACATCTTCAAAGACGGAGAGATATTGAACTCTTACTATGATAGGCGCTTAGGCGGCGAATTCGTTATCGGTCACCAGATATTCAGACTAGGTACCGTGTTCGCCGAGTTAAGAACCGAGAGAATCAATCTTTATAACGACGATTTCGAGGATTGGGTTACCAGCCACATCATCACGTTCAGGTCTATAGTGGATGACCTGAACAAAGTCCAATTTCCCACTTCCGGCAGGTATAATCTTACTTATGTTGCATATTCCCAGGATATTTTCGGGGGTCATTTATCTTATTTGAAGGTATTGGGTTCATTCGAATATTTCCTCACTGCTTCAATTTTTACTTTTCATCCTTTTGTCCAGTACGGCTTTTCGACTGGCACACTCCCCTATTTCGAGGAGTTCAAATTAGCTGATGGCATCGGCTTCTGGGGCTTCAGGGAGGATGAGGTCCGGGGTAAAAATACCGCGTCCGCAGGCATAGACCTGAGGCTGAACTTACCCTATAATCTGAAAATATATGCAGGTAGCGCGATAGGAAACTGCATGGGCAAACTTCCGAAACTCAAGCGTGAGGAGCTTGAAACCGGTTGGGGCGCGGGATTAGGTATGGAAACTCCCGCAGGACCAATTAAACTCTGGTGGGGTAAAAACTCAACCGAGAACGAATACTTCGGGTTGAGTATCGGGTACGAGTATTAAGAGAAATAGTCCAAGAAAAAAGAAAAACTGGATAGGTGGATGAATGATAAAAAGAAAGCTTTAATGATAATCAGGGCGATAATAATGCTTCAGTCCATATATGTTTGTAAGAAAAAAAACTTAGAAATAATAACACCTGCACAACTTTCCCATTCATACCTCTACCCCGCGAGAATTTTTAATAAAAACAGCTTGATATATTCAGACTGGTTCTCCGGTTTATTCTGTCTTTTTGGGGTGTAAATCTCCAAATACTATTCCGGCTTTTACAAAGAAACCGCCCACTTCTGAGCCATCGAATGTCTCATGATCATGTTCAACGTTATCCTCATCAATAAACCAGATCTCACCATCACCACCGAATGGTATATGGTATCCCATTCCAGCAGTAACACCAATAAATCCGAAGGAATATGTTACGGTAGCTTGTGGTCTTACAAACCCGTACCAAAAAATATCCCCGCCGGTACCGTCATGATCGTCATTCACGAAAGTAATAATTGCTCCAACGCCTGTAGCCAAACCGAATGCGGCATCCACCTTCCCGAAATCCCCGTATATCTCCGGCATTATTGCGAATCTTGCATCACCGAATCCTACTCCTGATTCGTCTGCATCCGGGGAAGCGTCTGCCGGTTTACCCTTTGCGTCAAAAAAGCCGCCACCTACTATAGCGCCTAATCGAACAAAGTGGTTCATTACAGCCCAGCCCCGAATGTCAAGTATCATCTCTAAATCGCTTGAAACGTCTATACCCATATCTTCTGCTACAGTTTTGGTCGCTTGTGGATCTGCAAACTGAGTACCGAAGGTTACTGCGCCGCCACCCTCAGCAAACGCGACACTAAACGCAAACAACATAAACAAACCAGCAATGACAAACTTTTTCATCATCAACTCCTTTTTGATATTGTGCAACAGTTTTGTTTTATTTTTAACTTTAATTAAATTTAACTTAAAGTCAAGTAAAATAAATTTGACATATTTAAGATTTAAGATAATTATATATTAAAACATTGGTATAATTTGCCAGATTTACAGTCAGAATCAAAAACACAGCATCATTTTAAAACAACCTCCTCATCAAATTATCCTCCTCATTTTCCAGCCTCCTCATTTTCCAGAATACCTCCTCATTAATTGAGGAATCTTATAACCTTCTCTCAATTAGTCTTGCCACTTTAAGCATCTCTATCTTCCCAACCGGAACAGCAGGTTTGAAATCCCCTCCATAAGCCCCTGAAATAACTACCTCTAACATGTGCACAGATACAAGGAATTTCACAGAATTAAATCCATTGCCTTGCTTTAAATAACAGGCATAATCTCCTAAACCGCCTATCTTTCGCTCATCCGGACCAAGAACTCTATCCTTCAGCGAATTAATATACTTATTCCAGGTGGTATAATCGTTTATACACTTCTTAATGGACAAATGCATAACGAATTTGCTACTCTCTTTTGTTTGATACTCAATTGTTATACCTTCGCATTTATCAGTATTCACTATTTCCTTAACAAATAAGCCATCGTAATCAAGAATATCCTTGATCTCAGATTCCGCAATCACATCCTTATACTTATTAAAAATGCTGGAATTAAGATCATCATCGTTCAATTTCTTCTTATCTGAACTGCACGCGATTAGAAATATAATGATAGATAAAACATATATAATCTTTTTCATTAATACAAATCGCCTCCTGAGAATAGTATAGGAGAAAAAGCAGCATTCTGCAAGTCATATCATCATACCAGGATAAAATTAACTCGTTTTTCTCATAATTATTTTTGATTAAGGTTAATGTGTCAATTAGTTGAAACAACGTTTATGGAATAAAGTTTAAGAGCACAAATGGATGATTGGATGGGAGAATGAATTAAGGAGCATTCAAATAAGGACCAGGTTGAATTGCCACATGCTTTACCTGTGATCCAAAGCCTTCGCATAGGATTAACTCGGGGAATCTTTAGCGCTGTTTTAAACGGGGGGTTTAAACCCATAGTACATATTGCGTAATTGGACTCCACAACTTGAAAGCCGTGGCAATTCACACTCAGTAATTCAATAGTTATGACCCATTTGCTTTAAACAAACTATAGTCAATATTGAAATCACTTCAAATATACAACCTTAGACGACTGCGAAATTTCATCGTTATGCGTTCTTACTATATAAACACCACCCGATTGACTCTCTGTCGGTATCCACTTGATAGTAGTATCATCTATAATACTACCTGTAAAAACCACTCTCCCTGCCAGGTCAGTTATTCGTACAGTTGATTTACGCGGCGCTTCAATAAGCAATGTTGAATTAAAAGGGTTGGGATAGCATCTCAATTCAATTTTCTCAGGCATTACAGGATTTTCGCGGATATCAGTGGGGTATCCTTCACAACCAAACATTACATCATAAGGCGCAGAGTCACCCTGAGTCCAGATGACATAGCACCCTGAAGTGCTCGGATAGCGCACTTTTACATCCCAGAAATCCCTGAAATTATAATCCCATCGCCAAAAAAAATAAAATAGGTGAGCATATATATCCTCGTGTCCGGGTGTACTATCCTCCCAGTAAAGGTAACTCCATACTCTACCAACGGTTGACACTACGGGATAAAGTGATTGACCCGGGGTTGAATACCCGCCTCCTTCATTACCCTGGTAGAAATAGGCTTCCTCGAGGGATTCCCACGCTGCTGAAAGGCTGTCCTCACCGTGGCAATAGTCCAGGGAAGGATGGTCCAAATGCCGCCAATCATAAGCAATCGCATCGACACTTGACCAGACACCGTCCTTTAAATAACAGTGGCAAATTGAATATTGCGTCTCGCACGGTGGGTCGTCCCGCCTCCAGATGACGTGGACCTCGTTGCCGTTAAAAATGCTTATTGAGGGGTAGCTGTCAAAAACGCCGTCGCTGTGGGTCAGGTTTATCGATACTCCCGGATTACAGTAATTATCGCTATAGTAGTAGAATATGTCAGAATTGCCCGGCATATCTTCCTGCCATACTATATGCACTCCGAAGCTGCTATCGAGAACCACCGCAGGCAGCGTTGAATTGTCAGGGGTATAACTGACCCTCGTTGGAAGGCAAAAATCCATCGGACTGTCAACGAAAATGTCGCCTTTTCCCGCAGAATCCGCTCGATACACTATCACCGGAATAACATCCTTTACATCGATCGAAGGCTGGGAAGCGTGTCCCCATGCCTCATAAGGAATCGTTAGTCTCTGCACGCTCCACGACAAACCCCTGTCAGTAGTACTAGCCCAATTCACCGTGGTATCATCATAGCAGTACACAGCCCACAGGAAATCCTCGGGAATTTCCCCCGAAGATACGATTTTAAAACCGTTACTGTAGGCGGTAGCATACTCTACATAAGAGCTTCCTATGACCGCTGAATGAATTGGTTCGTATTGTGCAAATGCCACAGTTGCCCAACACATGATAAGTATTGTTAATAAAAATATCTTCTCACGAACCACAATAACCTCCCTATTTTGACACGGTATAAGTTGAACCGTTGGGGAAAGCGAATCCATCAACGGATTATTGTTGCGGATTCAAATAATGATTTAAACAGACCTTTTCATATTTTCAAATTTCTTGAACATTTACAAGCGCAGTCTGAAGACATGCGGCTACATTGTATTTTCTTGAACATTCACAAGCGCAGTCTAAAGACATGCGGCTACATTGTATTTTCTTGAACATTCACAAGCGCAGTCTAAAGACATGCGGCTACATTGTTTTTGAAATTTCCTATTTTTCTTTCCCCTATTCTTATTTCTCAGCGCTTTCAGCAGGTTTTAATATAATCATAACCGGATTTGTCAGGTATTCATTCGCTACCCTGACAACATCATCTTTCGTTACAGCTTTAATCCTATCGGGGTATGTATCGGTATAATCGTAACCGAATCCATATAGTTCATCGAGTCCGGCGGAACTGACCAATCCGGATTGCGCCTGTCTTGCCATGACGAACTGCTCAGCCATTGCATCCGTAATACCCTTCAGTTCTTCCTCGGTGAAATCACCGGTACGTAATTGGTCAACGACGCGCAACATCACTGCTTTAACTGAATCGGCGTTAACAGGCTCACATTGAGCAGTGATTGCGAATCTCCCGCCATAAAGATTGCTTATGGAACTTGCCCAGGAGATATATACCAGGTCTCTTTTGCCTCTTAATTCAACAGCCAGCCAACCGGATAAGCCTCCGGTTCCCGAAAGCAACCCAGAAGCGGCGCGAAGCGCCCACTTGTCCTTCTCATTACTGCTTAAAGCTCCGTCAAAGCCTATTATCAACGTTACCTGCGCTCTGCTCACTTCCTTTTCGTGCAGCTCAGGCGCGTTATGCCTCTTGGGCGCGGGAATCTCGGCAAGGGTTTCACCGGGTGATTTAACCTTCTCAAAATACTTCGCTATTTTACTCTCCATTTCGTCCACGGAGATCGGTCCTGCTGCAGCAATTACCATTCTCTTCGGATCAAACATCGATTCCCAATACTTTTCAGCATCCTTATTCGTGAGTTTCAATACTGATTCTTCGACACCATAGGTCGATTTAGCGTACGGATGCTCCCCGTAGAAACTTTCATCAAAAAACCTATATGCTTCCGAACTCCAGGAGCTGTATTGGTCCTTAATCGATGCTATCTGCTGATTTCTGACTTTATCCAGGGCTCTCTCGGGGAATACCGGATTGAAAACCATCTCAGCAACCAATCCAAGGACTTCATCAAAATCCGTAGCTATAAAATTGCTTGAGAGGTACATTGTATGATTTCCGCAGCTGCCATCGATCTGAATACCGAGATCGTCCATTTTCTTAACCAGCTTTTCGAACGACGGGTATTTCTTCGTTCCTTCTTTTAGATACGACGAAGTAAAATAAGCTAATCCGGGTTTATCCGCAGGCTCGAATATTGCGCCGCCCATCATGTACATATAATAATCCACGGTAGGAAGGGCGGGATTTTCAGCGAGTACTAACTTAAGACCGTTATCCAGTGTGCGGACCTCAAATTCCGGGCGCCCGGATGCTTTTTTAGAAACCAAAAGAGAATCGCTGGCGCATGTCGCCCCGATTGGTTTCAATATAGCCACTATCATATTTTCAGGCAGTAGATATTTTCGCGCGACCTGCTGCACTTCCTCAGGGGTTACACGGTTTATCTTTGCCAAATAAAAATCTGTCGAGAACGGTTTCCCGGTATGCAAAAACGTGTACATCATGCTTGAAGTCTGCCCTTCGACGGTCTCGTTTTCGCGCAGTACACTCTTAGCAATAAAACTCTTTGCCCATTCCACTTCATCAGGACGAACCCCTTCGTTTTTGACCTTGTCAATCTCATCCCATATTGCCTCCAGGATTTCGTCCCTCATTTCATAGTCAAAATCCCCGGCTATACTAAACTGTCCCCTTTCCCGGTAAATCTCTCTCGAGTATGCGGTTATAGAGTGCATCAAGGGGTTATCATTCTGGACAAGGCGCAGGTCGAGACGGGAAGTCGCCACACCGGAGAGAATCATGCCCAGGATTCTCAACGCTGGCAGGTCCGGGTCGCCATAATATACCGTGGGGAAACCGATTCGCATTGTCGATACCTCAACATCCATCTCCACCTCTGCTACCCGCGCAACGGAAGGCATAGGTTCCAAAGGAGAATGCGCGTTATCAATAACCTGCCTCTCCCAAGGTAGCCATAACGAATCCACAAGAGCTTTAACATCTTCGATATCAAGATCGCCGGCTATAGATAGAATAGCGTTGTTCGGGGCGTACTTGACATGATAATAATCCATAAGGTTCTGGCGAGTAATCTTCACAAAATTCTCCCTGTAACCTATTGTGGGATAACAGTAGGAGCTTACTTTGTAAAATAGGTCACTGTACACCTTCCATAATTCTCTGTTTGGCTCTTCCTTGCCCATTGCAATCTCCTGCAGGATAACACCGGTCTCACGGGCTATTTCAAAGGAATCGAAAGCGCACATCTGAACGCAATCAGCCAGATACTCAAGAAGCACATCGAAATTCTTGGCTGGAGCTGTACCGTAATAACAGGTAACGTCACTTGTAGTAAAAGCATTTGTTCTCAGGCTGTATTCCCTTATTAAAGCCTTATATTCATCCTCGGTGTGCCTGGAAGTCGTACCCCCGGAAACGATATGTTCAAGGTAATGGGAGATCCCAGCCCCCAGGAAATCACCCTCCCACGCTGAACCGGTTTTGACAAGGATTCTCGCATTCACGACCGGAACAGTATGATTCTCCCAGAAAAGCACATCCAAACCATTATCGAGCGTCCAGTGATAGACCGGTGGACGCGGTACTATGGAATCAGGTATCCATTTGTGAAATATCGGGAGGTCTTCTACTCCGAACACCACATTTGCAAAAAGTGTTATTATCAATAATGGTAAAACCAAGCGTTTCATCTTTCCTCCGTTTCATTTATGATAGTTTTTTAATAATCTTTATCATTATGAATGTGTAACATAAATAAAATAATAGTCAACGCAATGTAAATTTGACTTATCTTTAAGAAAAATATCCACCAGGTTTTTTAGTCTTGTTTGCCATTTATAACTGATTGCAGGCGTCCTATCTTGTCCCGGTAGATCTCTTCGATTCTCGATCTCTTAGGCTTTAAAGTGGCGGTCAGCTCTTTCCCGACGGTGAATTCATGAGGCAATAAAATGAATTCATGTATATGTTCATAGGTATGAAAACTTTTGTTCGTATTAACCAATTTTCTGATCTCTTCCCTGTAAAGTTCCCTTATCTCTGAATACTCCAGGCACTCCTCCACATTCGCTTCTGAAAACAACACCTTATTAACAAGGCAATACTTCTTCAATGCCTCGAAATCCGGCACTATCATTACCCCTAACCTCTTCCAGTCCTGACCGGTCACTACCGCAGTAGAGATATAATCGCTATTGCACAATTCAGTTTCCAGCGGAATTGGATTAACGTTCTTGCCGTTAGAGAGAACAATTATATCCTTTTCCCTTCCGCATATTACCAGATTACTATTTGAATCAAAGTAAGCTAAATCGCCCGTATCGAACCAGCCATCTCTATCCAGTACTTTCCTTGTCTCTTCGTAGTTCCTGTAATACCCCTTCATCACATTGGGTCCTTTAACGTATAAAACCCCTTTATCTCCTACTCCTAATTCCTTGCCAGTTTCATAATCGATGATCTTTCCTTCAATATTCTCAAGCAAAGGTCCAACGGTATGCAGCGCTTTCATTCCCGGTATCCTGACCGAGATAACAGGACTCGTTTCCGTCAAGCCATAACCTTCCAGAATCTCAATTCCCGCGGCATCAAAAAAATCGTCGATATACGGCTGTAAAGAACTCCCCCCGGAAATTGCGTATTTAAACCTTCCCCCAAGTTTCTCTCTCAGTTCAGAAAAAACCTTTTTATCGAGCAGGTTGGTACAAATTGGACTAATAAGGTTTAATGGACTAAATTTACTACGTTCTGAAGTCCCTGTGACAGCTTTCAAACTCACTTCGAAAATTTTTCTCTCAAACTTACTCTTTTCCTTGACTTTTTTCATGATCTTATCATAGATCATTTCCCAGATCCTCGGTACAGATGCCATAAAGGTCGGTTTTTGCTCGCCGAAATCGCTGAGTAAAGTCTGGGCTGTCGTATAAAACGTTTCAGAACCGCAGGCTAATGAAGTATATTTCACGATCCTTTCGAAAACGTGCCAGGCTGGAAGTATAGAAAGGAGTTTATCCTCCGTTGTTAATTTTACCCGCTCTGCCAGGACATTCACATTGCTCATAAAATTCCAGTGTGACAGTTCCACTCCCTTCGGAGCGCCCGTAGTACCCGAAGTATAAATAATCGCAACCGTTGTATCTTTCTTGATCTCCGGCAATGGTTTCTTGTAGCTTTTACCCATCTCGAGCAATTCAGAAATATGGTGCTCCCCCTTTATCTTGTTGATTGTGTAGATCAGGTGAAGTTTCCTATGTTTATGCTTCTTCAGTCTATCCAGAAACTCCTGGTCTTCAACTATAGCCACCTTCGCTTCGCTGTGTTCAAGGATATAACTCAATTCCTCAGGATGTGAATAATAGCCGCGGGGCACGTCTATCAGACCGGCATTGTCGATGCCCAGGCTTAGGATCGACCACTGCGGAATATTTTTGGATAATAGTGAAACGCGGTCTCCCGGTTCTAATCCAAGTTCCAATAAACCTCTGGAGTATTTCTGGACCTGTTCATATAATTGGCTGTGTGAAAGCTTCTGGGTTTTAGTACCCTCTTTCCATGAGATCGCGGGGAAATCGCCGAAGCTCTTAAAATTATTAACTAAATCCCTGATCGTTTCCATCTTATTCTAATCCACCAAGTTCCTTTATTCTCTGGAGTCGTTCTTGTTCATGCTCTACAAGCCAGGCATCCTGGGACAATATTTCGTACGCTGTTTTGAAATACTTTCTTGCCTTTTTTTCTTTATCCTGGAGAAGAAGTAATTCACCAAGCTCCTCATATACATAGCCATCTGGTTCAGCTTTTTTATCCTCGATTTCCTTCAACAATCCTATCTGTATCTGGAGCGCTTCATCGATCCTGTTGAGCGATCGCAATGTTCTGCCCACACACCACCTGGCTATCCTTATCTCAGGGAGACTCTGCATTTTTATACGCCAATCCAGCGCTTTCTGGAAAACATCCAAAGCTTTTTCGTATTCACCGAGGTTATGATATGTCCACCCTATGTTATTATACAGCGCGCCCAACCATGCTTGCGTCTTCTGGTCTTCCGACGATTCGGCTATCTTAATGGCTTGTAAATTCCACTCCAACTGCTTCTCGGGCTTCTCCACGATCCCCATCATGTGCGCAGCATCGAGGGCATAATAATCCTCCCCGGATTTCGTCGCGTTGTCCCACGCGTTTAGAAAAAACTCCCTCGCTTTGTTCCGCTCACCAGATGAGTTATAAACCCTTCCCCTTTCAAGCATATAACGTACCGTTGCTACTTTATAATCCCGTTTCAGCAGCTCCAGGACTGAATCCAAAGTTGCGTGCGCTTGTTCGAACTTGCCCTGTAATCCCTGGGCGCGCGCTACCTGGGTCAGAATTATAGCATGATAGGATGTGTCATTCGCTTCCTTTGCCTTAGGGATCAACTCCCTGAATACAGACTCTGTAGCTGCAGGATCATTGTAATCCCAGAGCTTGTCTAAATCCGGTAACTCCTGGTCACTCGCAAATGATAAATTTACTAAAAATATTACTAACAGGAATATGGTTGAAATTGAATGCTTTAACATTATCATTCCTCCATTCTGATTTATATGTTTTTCCTAAATTTATACTAAGCCATCCGTATCGCAACAACTTTTTTCTCACATCCAGCAAACACAATCGAACTAATTGGAGCTAATTGAATATTAGATAAGTAAAAAAGAAAGAATAAATGTAAAACCTGCATATCCATTATTTATTTAAATTGATCGAGCATATAGTAAATAAACAATAGAAATACAAAAACATTCTCATCATCTAACAAAGCTATTGAATACTACGGCAATACAATCTTGTAAAACAAGGTAATAGCCAGTTCTTGACTGGTGAAAATATTACCATTAGTCGGAGCTATAAACTGCATCCACAAGTTCTCGTGAGTATCCGGGTCAACGCTGTACCCACCAGGTCCGAATATTATGTCAGTTGCCCATTCAGTTTCTATCTTAACGAGATCATTATATGGAAGAAATCCTACAGGCGGAACTGCTGAATCCGTAAACTGGGCTCTTAGACTAAACCTGTTGTAATCAGGATAGATACCCGGAAGCAGATCATCTGAACGGGATATGCATATACCGAAAGCAATAGTAACATCTCCATTATTATTCAGTTCGATACGTTCGAAATCCTGCATGGTTATAGTTTCGCATAGATTGACAGAATCGATATCCCACTCAGTGTTCAAGCCGAGGGAACAGGATACTTCTGCACTGGATGTATAGTTGGCAGTAATAGTAGCAGCAGAGTCAAGGTTATTCACAGTCACCCATACTGAATCAGAGAGTGTATCATCGCCGGGAATAATTGTCCAGTTAATGAAGTCCAGATTAATTCCGCCACCTGTATCGGGATCCGATACTTCCAGGAAGTGTTCGGTATGAGGAGGCCACCAGAATTCCAGAAAACCAGTATTATTATACCAGGTCGAGTCAACCATAATAAACCCGAAATCCTGATATGGGTCCTTAATAATGGTTGTTCTATACCTCACGTCGAAAAAGCTGCTGCAGGCATAAGCTGAAGTTATTGGTCCGATATCATGGTTTTGAGCTCCACCGTCCGACCATCCTGTAAAATACCACCTTTCTTCTGCTGTTCCATTGGGTGATGTTACTCCTATATTCAAAACGACACCTTCATCCACGAGAAGATGCAACTCACTTACTCCCAGGTAGTGATGTCCGTTAACTATAATTGCTCCAACCGTATGCGGGGGCACCTTATAGATATCGACCGGGTGCCCTATTATTCCATTACCGTGTAGAAACACGCCGATACTATCATCTTCATCGTTAGGATCGTTACTTGTAATAGGGAATAACGAAGTCATCAAGCCTGTAGTATCCGGATGGAAAAATATCCAGACCGTATCGCATTTTCCCGGCAATAAAGTATCAGTTTCCTGGGTCCAGACCACCGTAAAATTGGAATCATCTGTCAGGGTATAATAATGAATTATCAAAGTGTCAGTACCCACGTTGCAGACTGTAATAAAACTATCTGATGTATCAGCGAGCACTACATTAGCGAAGTCAATAGAATCAGGAAAAACCGCGATCCTCGGGTTTCTTGAGTTAGGTTCACCTGGCGTGCCTAAATCACCATCACCGTAAGTTTCACTTCCAGCTATCCAGTTATATCCGATATTATTATCCAGGTCAGGGTGAATCAGTTCCATCGAAGCTCCTTCTGGATCGGGAAAGGTTATACCGTCATCATATTCTACGAAATCGATCACAGTACCCAGTGTATTCTCGAGATAAATCTCGTCATCTGCGTTTCCAAGAGTGAAATCAGAGCCGTCATATACATAATCCACTGTAACTCCACCATTTGTACCCGGATCACCATTGACTCCCAGGATAAAGTATGAATCAGGATGAATAATGACCGGTGTAACGCTGGTAATAGTATCCTGGTCAAAATCGAGATCATGTATCACCCAGCCGTTAATATCTACAGGGAGAAGCCCGTTGTTATAAATCTCGAACCATTCCCCATTAACATCAATTACCTCAGAGGGATTTTTCATTATTTCGTTAATAACGAGTTCCGGGACTAATATACAAACATCATCGATGTACCAACCAGGATCAACATTTGATATATCGCTCATAAACAACCATTCGATTATTATGAGTTCATCACTGAAGGCGGATAGATCAAATATAGCTTCGACCCAGCCTGCGGAAGCGCCTGAATACCCGGGTTCGTTTAGATTCACATCATCCAGGGCAGATACATCCGGATCGGGATAACCGCCTTCGGGTACTATCAAAGTCCATGTAACTCCAAAATCGGAGGTAACTTTAACATTCCCCCCGTCATAATAGCTTTCAGTTTCGTACCAATGATAAAACATTAATTTAGATGATACAAAACCTCGAAGGTCTATAACAGGAGAATACAATCTGAATTCAGCATAATTGGGGTATAAATCATCTAATACAGTAGCCCAGCAATTGGGAGGAGTGTGTGCAGAAACCGGACCGACCAAAGTTGGAGTTCCCCTTTCCCAGCCATCGCCACTCTCATAAAATGTAGATTCAGCTTCATCAAAATCGTTACAATATGAGACAGGAGTTGGAGCAGGTAAAACATAGATGCTATCAGTAGTGGTGTCGTTTGCTGGTTCAGCATCACCTGTAAGTTCAGTCCAGGCAACGAAATTAATAGTACCTAATGAATCAATTATCCAGGGATCAGAGAACGTGAATGTATCGATTTCACCCGGTTCGATGGTTACCCGAATTGTATCCATTGCAGTGAATCCATCTGAAACTTCCAGGTTAATGGTAAACAGTGTTTCAGACAAACCCCCAAAATTCTGGATAACTATGTCGATAAAGAAATCGGGGATCCCTATGCAGATTGAACCACCCGCACCAGGCATAAGTTCTAAAGCAGCTATATCGTGTTCAGGAGGTAAACATAGTTTAACCAGGTCTATGTTAATATCGTACCCAAAATCACTAATCCCGAGAAACTTAAAACGAACATTACTTACGCCAACATAATCTTCGCTCAGAGTAATTTGGTTCTTATACCACCCATTATTTCCGGTTCCTTTATCAGAAACCACATAACTGCCGAGTGTATCGTCGAAGGTAGTACCTCCATTTTTTGATCCTATAACCTTGAGTGTATCATCGTATCCGCTTAAGTAAGCATAGTACATCCAGAAGGTTAGCTGAGGTGAATAGGGGGCAGAGCTTAAATCAACTCTTGGAGTTTGCAGGGAGGCTTTATCCCGGCGGCTGCAGGAATAAGAATTGAAATTTGCCATGAAGGAGCCGTGATACGGGTCGCAAGTTGGGCCGCCAGCACCGAAAGTTTCCTGTGACCAAATCGGGGAGGTGCCGGTACCATCATAGAATTCTTCTTGCCATATCCAACCGGTCGGAGGAAATGTTTCCGATTCAAATGATTCTATAAAATAGCAACCTGAATAAGTGGTAATGGAGGCTCTCGCTTCAGTTCGGGGATAACCATCGGATGTAGCAATGATAGTCACCATATCAGAATCGGGTTGGCACTCGCCTCCAGGTATAATAACCGCGATGTCCAGCAAGGTGTCCGAACACGAAAGAATAATTCCGGTATTTGTAACCTCTACACCATCGAGATAAATATGGCTTTCCCAGCTATTCCCGGTGAGCGAAAGGGTGTAGCTATCATCATTTAATCCTTCATTCGAGATCACGAGGCTATACCATACTGTATCTCCGCATATTCCTCTTCCTTCCTGGGAAGCGGGAATAAAATCCACCATATAGTCAAACCTGAATAAAGGAGGATGAATAATGTCATCAATTCCCAGATATCCAGCATTTGTACCTGCATATACAAAAGCTATATAAACTAATTCGTCATTATAAGGAGCTAATGACAGCCACCAAAATGAAGGTTCAGCAGATTCCCCGATCACAGCCAGTGTTTCAGTGAACGAGCTGACAGACCTAGATGTAGTGGAGAGTAAAACAAATAGTGTACCGGAAAAGGCTGGTTCTGTCTGAAGCCAGAATGATACAACATCCGTATCAGGCGTAGCAGTAAGGTCCAATTGAGGGGTCACCAACCATTCCTTTTGGTATTCACCTATTGCGCCATCGTCCACGAATGTAACAAAATCCCCGCTATGAGCCATATCGGGCAGATTAATATCATCCCAAGTAACGCCGAGGTTGTCATCTCCACGATTGAAAACGGTCCAATTGCCGGGAGGAAAAACCCCGGTTTCAAAACTCTGGAGAAGATAGGAATCAGGATAATAACCAGCGAAAGTAAAAATTGTATCATTGGAATTATCATCATCAGTATCCAATAGAGTTTGTACACTGAACAAATCAAAGCTTAATTCACCAGGAGCTGTAATTGTATTAACACCGATATCAATTTCTGCTATTTCCAATGACATGAAAAACGAATCTACCGGGGTACCGGTCAAGGTAAGTTCGACAGGAACATCAACTTCGGCATACGCGCCAACATTTTCGATTTCAGCAGCTATACCATAAGTGGAATCGAAATACATAATCGGCGGGAAATTCACAAAACTGTTCGCCTGGTAATCATGGTTGATTCTAAGTATCCGGGGTCCAAGAATATGATCAACTACCAGGTAGAATTCATCCACTGAGACACACTGAATAGCAATATAGATTGTATCTCCAATGTACGTTGATAGATCGTAGGCATATCTATGGTAATCGAAGGGAATCTGGACTTCTGAACCTATCTCGTCAGTGAAGTCAGGAACAGTATTCCCTGTGGTTGAAACTAAAACATTGAAATCCTCATGGAAAAATGTTCCAAAAGGTCTCGCCCAGAATATGAAGGAATCACCCGTGGCAACTACCACACTCGGGGTTATTAGCCAGTCATCATTTCCAGCGGCATTCCAGTGGATTCGCGCGAAATACTGGTCAGTATAGGCGATTGTTACATCATCAAATACTATCCATTCGTAGCCGTCTCCATCATTATTAATTACCGTCCAATCCGGAGGCATAACCCCTAATTCGAAATCCTCAATAAACCCGTAAACCCTCAATGGTGCATTAATAGTATCATTTGCGCGGTTATCATCCGAGACCAGTTGGGCAATAACAGTTATTGTATCCCAGCCCACTACTGTTGGCAGCCATCTCTGAACGAAGTTCACGATAATGGTATCTCCGCCGCTGAAATCAACTTCAAGAGTCTCAGTAACTGTAACTCCCCCAATCATATAAGTAAAAATGGAGGTATCAGGATAATACAGCCCTTTACTGCAAACTTCAACACTGACCTGCTGGTATTTATAAAGCTCAACCTCAATGGGAGGAAGCGGAACATCCGTAGGGTCGAGATCGTAGTTAGCCTTGACATTTACACCAGTGAACACCTCATTATTTCTGAGATCAACATCCCCATCGAATTGGATTGTGGCAGTGATAGTCCGATTACCAGCGGATATTGGTATCCAATCAACACTTACGCAGACGGTGTCCGTATCTCCTGAAGCAAGGGCAATCGAATAAGTATCAGTTTGCGTGAAACCATCATTCACTTCCCATAATACAGCAAACGTATCAACTTCCAGACCTCCGTCATTGTATAATTCTAAGCAGATAGTGTAAATGGAATCCACTATAATGATGGAATCGGTCACCCAAACCGCGTTGGCAACAAGGTCTTCAGCCTGGTAAACCGAAGGATGGATAATATTGTCGAATCGAGGAGTCTGACTTCCAGCCTTCGCTCCTGAATCCAGGCGATGGAACATCAAATAAACATTGTCATTTCCAGAATAAGCACTCAAGTCTATAAAAACAAAATCCCATGAACCATCTGTGCCACATAGTGTATCAATAGGCGTGTACGTCACTCCCCCATCGATAGAGATCATAACAAAGGTCGTATCATCATTATCCAAGCCAAGCTCATAATACCAGAATGAAAAACAGTTCAGCGCACTCCTTGACAGGTCCAACCTGGGGGAGATCAACGAATCATCATCTGCAGTAGAATCACAATAAACCGATACTACACCGTGAAATAAGCCGAGAATATCCAGATGCCAGTTATCTGAAGCATACCAATCGCCAAATGAGGTATCTTCGAATGATTGGGCTATGTATTCATCACTGGGATATGAATAAAAGGAGTAGTACCCATCAACGGTATCATTAGAGTGGTCGCTGTCTAGTCCGAACAGCGAAGTCCATCCGTTAAATAAGAATTGACCAATCGTATCCGGAACCCACGGGGTTGCGTATTGAACGAATAAGGTTTCCTTTGGAGCAATTGTGGAATCGAATCTTTCAAGTGTATAATAAGAACCATCTGTATTTTGCAAAGTTACTTCAAAACTGTCCTCCGTAATAGTACCAAAGTTTATTACCTGTACTTGCGGGAAATAACTATTACCCATAATAAAGAAGGAATCCGGGGAATCGTTGATATCGACCATCTCAGCTCCGATATCATGGACTGGCGCTTCACAAATCCGAACATCATCAACGAACATGGAGTAGGATCCCCAATCGCTGATCCCTTCGAAAGCAATCACTACATCCGATAAGCCAATGTACGTGGAAAGATCGATGACTTCCTCTGTCCACACAGTGGAACTGCTGTATGGTCCGCCAAGTAATGCGAAACCAAAACCGTTGTCTATCAATACATTCAATTCACCAGCTCCTCCATACCACCACCAGAACGATAGTTGCGGGTTGATTGCGTCCGTGAGGTCACACGACCAGAGAAACATAGTATCCAAATCACCAAGTGAATTAGTATATGAATTAAAGTAAGCACAAGAATCGCCACTGTGCGGTGCGCCTGGATCAGTTCCCGAACCGGTTCCATTTGAATTTACCCATGGGTATGTCGCATCACCATTGGTATGTGATACGTCAGCGCCAAAGCCATACTCAAAAGTGTAAATGCCATAACAACCTACAATAATAACTATCCGGATAGTATCGACAACTGAGGGGTCATTACTGGAAACAGCCTGGACCCAGAGTGTTTCAGCTTCGCCGGTAGTTGCTGCAGGATCGACTTCGACAGCGCAGTAAAATGATCCGACTGCTGCCGGTGCCATAGTGTTCGTGGCAGTCGTTAAAAGGCTTAGCGAGTCCAGTATCCAGGCAGCCCAATCCGCGTCCAGCAGGTAAAAATCGAATGAATCCGGATTAGTACCGGTATTCTGCACAAAGAAGAGCAGCATTAAAGTGTCACCATAATTACCGTATTCGGTATTTGTTTCGGGATACAAATCTACTCCGTAAGGCGCAACGTATAGGTTCGGTCCCGCAACATCATCAAGTAACATTCCGTAATATGTAGCTTCACCATAGTATTGGTTAAACGCCAGGTAAGCTGACTGACCGTCATAAGCTGACAGATCGACCGCCTGGTAGATATAATCGGTATTATTGAAGATACCGGAATCCCAAATAATGATGTACGCAGCAGTATCATTTGGGTTATTTCCGGTATTTATTCGAAGGTAAAAAGACATATCGTATGAAGCGCTTTCAACCGCATACCAGAAACGGAATGAGTCACCCGTGGAAATCCCCAGTTCGGGAGTTACTAACCACGATTCTGCGTCGCCATCGCCATAAGCGTGTTCGTCACCCCAATGGGGACCACCCCAGCTGCTTTGAGTCCACCCATTACCCGCAAAGTGAAATTCAATCCAATCCGCTGGTGGAACAGCAGTCTCAAAACTTTCATACAAGGGATAGATATTGATACCGACCCATCCGGTGTCGTTCTCAGCAACTTCATCCAGGAGCCATTCGTTAATGACATAAACCTGGTAATATCCTATAGCGGAGGCGACCCACATTGAATCAAACACGATAAATATGGTGTCCTCAGCATCAGTCGTATCATATTCGAAGCGCTCAGTTACAGTATCAATCCCGACGATGTACTTTACATTGAAGGAATCGCCATCGAAGTAACCGTTTTTGACAAATTTAGCTGAGATTTCAAACTGAGTTCCAATGCCGCCATAAGCCTGGCTCACACCCAATTCAACATTAGCGATATCATAAGAATAAAACAGCTCGAAGTCAAACAAACCTAATGCATCATTGCCAGGGTTAATATCATGGACATTATTAACCCAGGCATTGAGAGTTTCCATTGAAGCATGAGCAGGTACCCAACCGGAAAGCTGGAACGTATCTATTTCACCCGGATCAAGTGTCTCAATAAATTCGATTGCTTCTGTGAATTCTCCGTAAATTGTGTCTTTTACAGTAAATGTATCTGCTGGAAGCGAGCCCATATTTTCCAGTATGAAATTAAAATTAACCGTTGAATCTACCAGCACAACAGGACCAGGATGTGTCATGTAAAAACCTATAAGCGCGATATCGATGAATGATGAGACGGAATTACTATCTCCAGGAGTTCCACAAGTATCGTAAGAGACCATCCAACTGGCTGGGTTATTATTATCCAGGGCTGCTGAAATCAGTTCTAATGAGTTACCGTCGCCGTCAGCGCCCCAGTCATCGTCATAGTGAACCGTATCGACTACTTCGCCCAGCGGATTAAGCAGTATAACTTCGTCGCTAGTGTTGCTGAGGATCAAGCTTGGGGCAAAATTATCCAGGAATACATCGTCACCGTCACCGATGTTATCTGCATTCTCAGTTAGGTTCTTGAGTTCAGTAGTATCGGTAGCCAGGACACCGAAGAATCCGTTAGGTATCTGAGTTCCAGCCTGGAAAGTACAGGTTCCTTCACCATCTGTAACCTGCCAGCCGGTTAGATGCGCGGTTGCACCGGAAATGTTATATATTTCTATAAATTCAGTAGTGTCGGAACCGGATTCCTGGGGATTATACATAATCTCATTGATAACCAGGTAAGCATTTGCAAGGGTAATTATCGTAACTGTATCCTTAATTGATAAGTCACTCTTTGAAGTGAAAATGATTAGCGCAGTATCTACCAGACCGGGCTCTCCGGGTTCAACTACCACCTCCAACTCCATAGAGTCTTCACCGGCAACTGAATCAGTTGAATCCAGCGCGAAAGTACTTTCGGGGTATGTTACAAAAGTTGCGAACGCATTTCCTTCAACAGAGATATCATAAGCATCCTCCCTGAATCCATTATTAAACAGGGTAATTGGATACCTAATATCCAAGCCGAAATCGCTTGTACCGCTCAGGTCCTCTTCAACATTCAATGCATAAGGGATTCCTTCGTAGAGTTGTATATCATCGATAAGCCATCCGTATCTCTGAATACCACTGTCAGAAGTCAGCCTGAACCTAATTGCAATATCATTTTGACCCGCGCAGGCGGTTAAATCAAACAGTTCAAATTTATACCAACTTTGTTCAGGGACTATGTCGGTAGTTCCCCAATCTGTATAGCTATCTTCATCAAAAAGTTCACCCGCGTAATCCCCTTTGCCATAATATTGGTTTTCGGGAATCGCAGCCCATGTAACACCAGCATCCTCGGTTATCTCAACATAACAATCATCGAAACCACCTTCGGTTTTAGCAATATGCCAGAATGTAAGAACTGGATAAACAGCTGCAGTAAAATCAAAAAAACCATCTATTACGAAGATATTTTCGTTATATACTCCATAGTCATTATAAGCAGCAGAGTCTGCAGAGTGGAAAATAGAATCATTTTTAACCCAATCAACATCATTCCCTGCAGCATTTATAAACGTAGAAAAACCTGGAGCATCGAAATTCTCCTCAAATGGAAGAGTATAAAATGTTGCGATCAAAGTAATGATTTCCACTGTATCCACAACAGTTGGGGCATTTACCGATGTAGCAATAACATAAACAGTATCTGCAGATCCAGCGAATGAAGAAGGAATAGTAACCGATACGGTATCAAGTACACTATCTCCAGGGGCTAAAGTCCCTGTTGATTCCGGCAAATCAACTGCCCAGGTGTTACCGAAAATGGAAAATGTATAATTATCGTTGTTTGGACCTGTGTTAAATGTCCAAATCACAGATTTCACGTTATCTTCAACTTCACCAACGCTGATTTGTTTTTCCGGTTGGAGGTCGACTCCATACGGAGCAACATAAATTTCGGGACCAACTACATCATCAACATATAAGTAATATTGAAAATTCGATGTATATCTTATTGCAACATAAACACTATTTCCATCATGGGCTGACAAATCTTCAATATGCTGCTGCCATGTTGTTGAAGCATCCGAAATATCGCCCCCGAAAACAAATGAAGCAGGATCACTGTCAGTTGTTGAAACCCCTACGGAAAAAACCTCGGTACCAGAAGTATATTTTCTATACCAAAACTCAAATGTATCATCTCCGCTGGTCACCGAGAGTTTTGGTGAAATTATGTATTGGGTATAATCAGCAGCAGAATAATATGAGGAAAACCTGGCAGAATACGTTCCTGAGTGAGCCTGGTCATTATTTTGAGTTACATTATTAGCAGCATTATTAGATATAACTTGCCAGCCATCAGGAGGAAAAACTCCCTCAAAGCCTTCATTTAATGGAGCTGAATTTAAAGTAAAAACCACAAAACACAACTGGATTAGAAACAAATAAATAACCCTTCTCACT
>JAFGQG010000037.1 GCA_016935765.1 bacterium | reverse complement strand
GAAAAACAAATTGAACAGAACAAGGGCAACCAGGATAGGGATAATAAAATTCTCAAATTTTTTCATCTGCACATCCTTTTCATCTACCTAAAAGATTAGCGAACCACTTTCAGGTGGGAATTGCAAGTTGAAAACTAGGTTCAATTAGAAGACAGGTCAAAAAGTTCACACCAACCCCGGTCGAGAATTCCGCATATAAAACCCTTACTCTCCTCAGGCGGACCCTTATGTTATCTTGATAAAATTGTAGGAGATAGAATTTGACTTGTCAAGCAAACCCCCCGAAAAAAAATGTTTAAAAGGCAAAAAAAATTGGCATGTTTTTTAGAACAGATTGTAAAGCAAGGAAATATGTGCGTTTTCTAACAAACTGGTTTAAGTTATTATAACATGAAAAATATCACTTGTCAAGAATGTTAGAAATCGCTGATATACTCCGATAAACGTTAATTTAAGATGATGTCTTAGGAAAAACTGCGCTGTTTAATAGTTGAGACAGGATTTACTGGATTTGCAGGATGGTTAAGGAAAAACAAAAACCGGGAAACCACTTATCTTAAAATGACAAATTATATTCCTTATTTATGTTAAAAATAACATATTTAAGTAATGGATCGGTAGATTTTGGGGAAATTGGCAAGGGAGAAAAGGAATTTGGAATGGTGGAATGGGGGGACTTTCTGGTGATCCGGGTATCCGGTGACCCGGGAATCCGGGACGGAAAAAGGGGGGAAAATAACAACAGCCACGTAGTGGCGGAATATTTATAGAATGAAACTAACAATCCAAAAACAGTACCGTAGGTACGTAATATTAAAAAGAGGCCGCACACGGATAAAAACAATCTCGTGAGAATCTTGTGTAATCAGTGGTTAAGAAAGGAAATGGCAAATGGAATCTTAGTTCATAAGTCATATTTCTTTTCGATATCTTTGAGGGTCAGGGTTGCACTCCCCTCGTTAATTTCCCGTAATCTTTCTGTGGCGATATTAGCAAGCAAATAATCTTCGAGGATTTCAAGCGCTTTATCCAACTCACGCAGTCTTGGCTTGATCTCCTTTTCAAATTCGGAATGTATCGCTTCACTGATTGCTTTCTTTAAAACATCATTCAGCTTCTTGTCATCGACCTTAGTACTCATCATGATCTCCATTATATAACTTATATTAATAAAATATAATGAAATATGCCACCGTCAATAACATTATTTAATCAAGTGGATAAATGATTACTTACTAACGATTAATATAGATGAAAGAGGAAACACTAAGGGTGCCACGAATGCACGAATAAATACTATGTTGTTTTCTTATTCGTGTAAATTCGTGTAATTCGTGGCAGCTGTTTCAATCAAATCATAACACTCAACATGATTGCGCTAGGGGTGATGCGCGCGGGAATTGAAGCTGGCATCCTGAGTCACGTAGTGATGTGATATTTATAGAATAAATAAACGAACTACCCTATAGTGCCATCGGTACGGAATATTTGCATGGCGAAGAACGTAAAAATGGTGGGGGATAGGGCAGGGCATTAGTCATTTGTCATTAGTCATTTTCCTCCCCCCTGTGCGGTGTGGCAGGGCAATATTCATTAATCAATAATCATTCATCTCAGTCTCCGCCCCATTTCTTAGTCTGGATCAGGAACGCGACTATCGTCACGACGCACCCCATGAACGCGAAGAAGATCCCGGGCGTCACGGAAGTAATGAACCCTTTCCAGCCCTCGATGTCCCAGGTCAGGTTGAATTCCCCCATCGCGCCGCTCTTCACGAGGTGATAGCCCAGTATCAGCCCGGTGAGCCCGATAGCGGAACCGAAGACTATAACTAAAATTCTATAAATAAACCACTTCGTCTTGGTCTCCATAAAACAGATCCTTCATTCGAAAAACAAAAATTAAAACTTCACCCATTTCCAATCATAGTTGGGACAATCTTAAGCGCTACAGTATCAAACCGTACAATTTGCCGGTGCCCTTGCACCGCGAGCACTTAAAGGGTTTCAGATTTTGCTTGTTCCACGGTGGTAATCCTGTCAGTAAGCTCGAGTAGAACGGGTCGTGAATCTCGCCAGTCCCCTTGCAGTTAGGGCAGTCAATAACATATCTCTTACTGTCATTGACAAAAACTAACATCTTAACACCTCTTTTTAAAACACCTAAAAACTTTCTCTGGATTAAGAATAAAGATAAGTTTATTCCCGAAGAGAGGTAGAAATTGGGAAAATAGAAATCAGGAAATTGAGAAAATAGAAATTACGAAAATGGAAATTAGGAAATCCGTTTTGATAGTTTCCATCTCCCGAATTCCCTCTCCAAAATCCTTCGGGTTACTCTCTGAAGCACCACCTTTCTTTATTAAACTTAACTCTTCTTTTGATTAAGGATAGACCGCGATAATAATACTAACGCCGAAAACCAGCTTTAATTACTAATATGCGGTTAAATACATAGCTAACACTCACTATCCTCATTCCTTACTTAATAAGATAATAGGATAAAAATTCAGGGTTGTCAAGTGCAGCGAATAAAAAAAATGGAGTGAAAAAATGTGGAACATTAACCCTGTAAGACCTTTATTCTCTATACGTTACGGAAGATAAGCGGCTTATTGCGTGTGTCTGGCGAGAATAAAAAATTATAATTCAATCGGGTTTTTCCCAGACCTTAAAACCGAGATCATCATAGATTACTATACTTGGTCTCTCGCGTTCTCCATAGAGTATCAAACCCGGGTGTCCGTCGGAGGACACTGACAACATAACAGCGGGGGAACCGTCAGAGTTAAGGATACTGAACAGCTTCGAGGTGCCGACTGCGGCTAAATTGACCGCGCTGACTTTCTCGCTGTCGAATATGTTTATCATGCCTCCACCTGGAACAGCGGACAAGCTTAGCGCGCGATCCCCGTCAGTATGAAGAAGGTCCAGGCGGGATTTGCCCTCCTCCATGAAAAACCTTCCGCGTATATTGCCCTCCCCATCGAGCAACTGGAAATTATGAAAATAATAAATTTCGGAGTGCATCGACTTAATTTAGCAGGCGATTAGACAAGTAAATCAGGCGATGCGGCATTTAAAACCAATGGTAATAAAGAGAAAATGGAAATTGAGAGATTCGGAAATCGGGAAAATAGGAAATTCGCGCTGTGGGGATCAATACCAGTGTTGATTATTCAGATGGTTTTGGTTTATGATTCTAGTCTTCCAAGCCTCCCAGGATCCGCCCACTCTCGTCGATAATGATTGGTGAGATATCCTTCAGCTTAGGGTCGACTTCCAGATCCGGCCGGGCGCGTGCAACTCCTCCTTCAAGTATGTCGTACTTGAAGCGCTGCTTGCTACCCAGAGGATATTCTAAAATCAATCCTTCCGGTGGTGAACCTTCACCGAAGATATCCTCGGCTGGGGGAGTGTAATAACCGTGCATTTCGTAGAAATCCTGCTGAGCGGTATAGATTTCTTTAAGCGTTTCCTTCGCCAGGGTGACTCTTGCCTTCCGGGATGCGCTGACAAAACGGGGAATGGCGAGCGCTGCTAATAATGTTACTATTATCATGCAGATACCTATCGAACCTGTCGCTATCCCCGCGATTGCTTTCCCCTGTCCGCCAATAGCCCGGTCTTTCTTGTAGTTGATGATCGCCACGATTCCGAAGATGATCGCAAGAATACCGAGTACCTGCCCGATGAAGAACAGCCCGGTCGGGATGGCGATGATTCCCAATACCAGACTCGCTGTCGCCATGCCATTTTTCTTCCTTGTACCTTCCGAGTTCATCGGCTGAACCTTATTCAAATCGTTCATCTAAATTCCCCTTGTTTAAATTAATTTTACTGCCAGAACTTATATTACTTTAAATATAGTATTTTTCGTATTCTCTCTATCCCTCGACATCTCAACTTGACGAAGTAAACTCCAGCGGGTAATCCCCTTTGTGGAGCCCATGTTAGGTCGAAATATCCAACGGGCATATATCCCTCATGAATAGTCTCAATTTTGTGACCGGATATATCAAAAACCGATAACTCAACATCCGACTCATTCGGATGCGCAATAACGAAACTGGTTGTATAATAGAATGGATTGGGATAGGGGTTCAGCAATTGCGATGCTTCATCTGGAATACTTGCAGTTACACTCTCCTCTTCTATCGAAACTCCCATATCGAGCGAGACCGATAGATTATCCAATCCCGAGCCGGTGCCTTCGAATTTCCACCAGATCCTTTCGCAGCCTGCAGGCGGAGAGAGCGGGTAATTGTAGTGTCCGTTGCTGGTAGCCATTCCAAGGTAATCCCAGGTAGTCCCATTATATGACACTTCCAGCCCGATATGCGCCAACTTGCTTGTCGAGCTTATATCGAACTCGACGTTACCGCCGGTTATCTCGCCCATCGAACCGGTGATAGGGAACCTGTAGCAGAGGTAAGCATCGGCATCGGGTTCCCAGCCGGAATAGAAACCCAGCATACGGTTGGATCCCGCGAACTCCCAGAGCAGCAAACCGTAAAGGAAGGTCATCGGGAGCTCATCCACGATGTTGGAATGAAGGTAGCTGTCCCACTCCACCGCATCGGTTGAGTAGTTGTCGAAGTATGTGTAGTCGCTTGAAGAATGGATTATAGTGGAGCTTAAAACTAAAACAAAAACTGCTAATGAAATATAGACTAAAAGCTTTTTACAAGTTTCCATACTCATTACTCCCTTTTTGCAAAAATCTTCCACCCTGGGTATTATTTTTATATTTTCTGACGGATAATATAAAAATACTATAGATAGTAGCAAATGTCAAGGATAATTGATTTTCATTAGGTTGGATCAGCTGTATTTTCGCTAAATGCTGTTGATTCTGTCTATTAAACCAGCCACGAATGCACGAATTTTTAAGAAGTTAGTTTCGTGTTCAATAAGCTAATCATTATTTTTCCTTTTCTTTCCCTAATTAAGATAGCATTAATGCTTTCCCTACCACCATGTGACGGAGAGTTTTCCTAATTCTTTTATTTAAATATCGATTTCTTTTTTCTCTATGTCTCTGGCTGCCCCGTTAAACGCGAAGCTATTTAATCGGGGTGTCTCTGTGTTTAGCTTTTTTCCCGTTCATCCAAACATCCAGTGATCCATTCATCCATTTCATTAAAAATGCACTGTTAATGTTAGAGATGGGGTGAAGAAATGCTGGTGGGTTTCCCCTATTGATTCGGGGTAGAAGTTCAGGTTGAAGGTTTCGAGCAGCATTGCGACCATCCTTCCTGCAGGTTCAAGCGCCCACACGCCTGTGTGCTCCGCTGTAACGTTGAAGATGGTCATAATAGCCTTGTAAGTTCCGCCGCGGATAGCCTCTTTCCAGAAGACGTAGCGGGGGTAAAAAGTGTCCATTCTTATATCCAATGACAGTTCGAGAAAGGGGGTTTTGCCAAAGGATGTTCCGAGCCCCAGGAACATGTTGTCCGTAAAATGGACTTTGCCCACTCTTGCGCCGATATCCTGTGTGTAATCCGCGAACGTGAACGTGGTATCGAGTTCGGGATCGGATGAAAGCACGTAGAGCCCGTTTCCCTCCCCTGACATTATGGATAGATATTTAAAGGGATGAACGGATACCCTGTCTGACAAACCGAAACAATCGAGCGTTAGATCGGCGTGTTTGCCCTCAAAAGAGTGACGTGAATATTCGAAAGCGAAGGTTCTATTCACCATGAATTTGAATCTGCTCTTGTTCTCGGCTTTTTTCCCTATGTCCATCATATCCAACCCTTGACCATAGACACCCAATCCAATACGTATAAAAATAGAAGGTGCTACAGGGTCGTACTGCTCATCGATGTCAAATTCTACGGGTTTGTTGTTCAGGTTGAGCGGTGCGTCGTATCCTCCGGAAACCGAGATATCCAGCCCGAATTCCTTGTCGTCTTCATCCGCGAATGCTAATGTACAAGTTAGCAGTAAAATGACGCTTGTAAGTATTAATACTTTTTTCATCATGTCTCCTTAGCGCTGATTTTAGTTTTACCCAAAAAAGCTATTGTTTTTCATAATATTTATAACATAAATTTCAAATTTGTCAATTAAAAAATGCTGCTGTCAGCTTAATAGGATCTTATTTTAGGTGAATCCCAATACTATCAGGAACTGGGCTGTTACGTATGTCAGCGCGATATATAAAGTTGCCTTCTTTACCTGCTTATTGAACTTGTTGAGAGCCAGAATGGTGTCGGAAAGGACGAAAAGCAACCCTCCGATAACAGGGCACCAGAAACTATAACCGCTATGATTTATCGCGCGTAGCCAGGACGAAAGATCCATGACCAGGATTATGACTGTGTAAATAAATACCGGAACCTTTAGTTTCCCCGCGCGAGGCAAAAGGAGTTTTAAAACCACTATGCCATATATAATATAAGGAATAGCGATCAGCCAATAATGTACAGGTACCTGTGTCAGGAATTTTGGAGTTCCGGTAAAAGCTAAAATATAAAACACATGTGTCAGGGTGAAGGCAAGTATCCCGCCAATGAAAAATGCCCTTCTTTTCTGGAATATCAGGAATGCGTCTCCCCAGAACGCGAAGAACAATCCGGTAACTATCCTGAAGTCTATGGAGTAGGATAAATTGAAATACAGAAGGATCAATAAAGGCATGAGACAAATTTTCGTGACAGGCTGCAGGACTTTGCTTTTTATCTCAATAGCAAGAATATGGAGAAGGAAAACGACAGCGAAAAGGATAGGGGAGTAGTATGCTCGCAGAATTTCCATTTTTATGGTTTATGTAATTTGTAAACGAATTAAACTATAAAGTATTACATCATAAATTTTTATATTTGTCAATACATTATTGTTATGAATCAAGCCCAATATTCTAATCGCAAATACACATCCGCGAAGATCATTTCAGGTAGAGTATCCTGCGGGAGACTGAACGATTTGAGGTAGTCACTTTTACCAGGTAAATGCCCGAGGGTACAGATTGTCCTGGCTGCCATTTGTATATACAGGCATCAGTGCCCTGTAAAGACAGGTATCCCTGCCTGTCACTGTGAACCAATTTTCCGTTAATATTATAAATCTGTAATTGTACGGGCGTTTCAAGAAACGCCTCTGCATGGGCAATTTCAATAGTAATTGCACTATTAAACGGATTTGGGTAGCAGGATATTTCAAAACTTGCTGGTTTCAGAGTATTTTCTTCAATTCCCGTAAACACCCTGTTGATAAAACCTATGGCAAGGGTTCTCGCGCGGCTTTCCGGGTCGAACACGAAGTAACTGAAACTGTAATCGTGGTCACCAGGGATCCAGAAGGTGTCCGTAGGCTGGTATTCGTTGAAATCATTATAAACATCGTCGATCTCGCCGTCCAGGGTTACCAGTCCATAATAAGTACCGCCAATAATATGCTCCATATCCTCCTGCGCGACAAAGAAAATAGAGGGCGGCATAGAATCGTGGAGGTGATACTTCGGTGAGGCATCGTACCAGTTCAGGGTGTCGTCAGTGAAGATCTGCGGGAATGGCGTATATGGCCATAACATGGATGAGTATGGTTCGAGGTCGCGGTAGAGACCCGGTATGTCATATATTCCCATGGAGAATACCACCGCGCATTTGATGTCGAAGACACTCGCTCCAGCTCCTTCCAGGTATGTTAAATTAGTTGCCAGCAGCGCCGCAAGGTGTCCCCCGGAAGAGTGACCGCACAGCACAATCCTATCAGGGGAGCCGCCGTATTCCGCGATATACTCCACAGTCCATTTGAACGCCTGGGCTACGTCTGTAATATGGTCAGGGTGGTGCACTTCCGGATGAAGCGAGTCACTCAGTCGAAAGGATGGAATGACGGTAACGAAGCCCTCCTGGTCCGCCATTTCCTCTCCAACAGGGGCGAAGTCCGATCTGTCGTTATACATCCAGGTGCCGCCATGTACAAAGAACATTACCGGTGTGCCAAATGTAACTCCATCCGGGACATATACATCAAGCTGGTTGCGCTCCGGGTCAGGTCCCGTGCCGAAATCGTAATAGAAAATGTCGTTATAAACAGTAAAACCAAAAATTGAAGGGGCAAATGCCAGTGAGTATGTTATAACCAGGACTGCAAAAAATATGCTTTTAAACACAATTTCCTCCTTATTCATATTCGTTCATTTAACTTACATATTAAAAAGCAGTTATCAATAAAAAATATCAAATCGCTCCTATACCTCTCAGGAAATCAATAAAAAGCATGGTTTCGTATTCCGACCAGCTTGACTCCATCTGGATGAAGTTTTTAATGTAAGGACCTTCATCCTGCATCATTGAATCGAGTACTGTCTGAACATTGGTGTCAAGAGAGTCGTCCTCCGATGGGTATTCGTAACCTATGTTCAGGGAATCGTTGTAACCGTCTATCAGGATGGTGTCATTTACTGGGTCTGGAATATACAGCCTGAAGTCGTTCTGGAAATCGATCCCTGTGCTGTCAGCGAATACCTTTTCGATAGCTTGCCGGGCTTCATTCTCGGTCATGTACTCTGGAGGAAATGGAGGCGGACCGACCGTCCCGGTCTTCTCGCAGCTCAATTCCAGCGCTATCAGGATAGCCCCTAAAAATCCGTACTTTTTTATAAATTCAATATTTTGGTGTCTGCTGAAATGCTTCGCGGGATACTTTGGAACTTTGTATCCGGTGACTTTTTTCCTTTCAAGCATTATTATCTCCCTTTTGACTTTATCGCGCAATCTTCGATGTAAGAGCTGAGAGCGAAAAATGGGCTGTAGAATTTGCGCTTAAAAAGCTCGTTATTCTTTTTCCATAGTTTGTTTGCAAGTTTATCCACAATAGGCATCAGCATCCTTTCATGCTCACAGAGAACGACCGGCACCAGGTTCAATTTGCCGGTAGCTCGCCAGTTCACGCATCCGCAGCCGTTCATACACCGACCATTGAGTTCGCAATCGTCACAGGGCTTCTTGGGACCGTAGTTCTCTTTTACATAATTTAATCGCTTTTCCTGATTAAATCCAGTAAAAACATCGCCTATCGAAAATTTTTGGTGTTCGGAAGTGTCATTCCCAATGAACTGGACGCATGGGTAGAGCCTCCCGGATGGAGCGACAGCTATCTGAGTATTGGCAAGGTCGCAGAGATCCCCGCACTGTAAAGGCTTTATGGTCCTCGTTTTGATCCTTTCATCGAACGGGCTGTAGTATATCTTTTTACCCTCTTCCAGCGCGTTAAAATAGAATCGAGATAGCTGTTTATATTGTTTTGCAAGTGTTACCAGGTCGTTTTTATTCCAATCTGCGTTATGGTCGAGGGTCTGTACCACGTACTTGAAACCCCTGTCGAATAGCCATGTCACGCTATCATAAACCAGAGTGGCGGTCTCCGGAGTGATGACTGACACCACAATAGTATAGGGATTGAAACCGAGTATCGCGTCTATATTCTTCTCAACCAACGCGAATGAGCCTTTACCGGTAGGGGTAATACGATTAGCATTCTGCATTTCACTATTTCCGTCCAGGCTAAGGACAAAACTCATGTTGTATTTACGACATAATTCAAGGAAGCACTGGTTTATCAATACGCCGTTGGTGCTTGCTCGAAACGCGAATTTAGAGGGATATTTTGACCAAGCATAATCGATTATGTTTTCCATCAAATCCATAAGGAGCAGGGGTTCACCCCCAAAGAATGTTATTGTGATCCGATCCCCTTCACTCCCATTTAAAAAATCTATTGTTTTGTAAGCTGTTGGAATATCCATATCTCTATCTGCCTTTGGGACGCTGTAGCAGTATTTACAGCGAAGGTTGCAGCGGTGGGTTATGGATAGAGCTGCGTGGGTGATCGGTCGGGGTTTTATATCTTTCATAATTTTCATTATTTAATGCCTTTGCTATTATACAATCACTTAAATGAAAACGGTTTCGTTCTATTCTTTTGTTCCTGCTTATTTTCATATTCATGGTTGGCACGATTTTTGAGAATTCCATTCTCTCATATCAAAAATCCCGCCAACCACATTTTTACCAGGTTATAAACATTTTCTACAATAATCGAACATCTACGAAGTTCTTATGGATTACCTTCTAATCCTTTAATCAAACTGCCAGTTTATCTTTGCTTATTTCTTTCCTTTTTCAAGTCTATTATGTCAGGAAAATAAGGGCAGTTCCGGCGACCGCGATAAGTGTTCCGGCGATAGTTAAAACGGTGATCTTCTCCTTGAATATCCAGTGGGAGACCGGTATCAGCATTATTGGAGTAAGCGCCATCAGGGTGGAAGCTACGCCTATGTACGTATATTTAATAGCCACCATCGACATCCAAATTCCGAGGAATGGTCCCATGAAAGCCCCTGCAATAATAGCCAGCGTTGCCTTTTTGTTGCTGAGTTTCCTGATCGTCTCTCGCGCTTTGCCTGAAGCAAAAGTAATTATCCACAATAGAACAGTTGCCACCAGCACCCGTATCAGTGTAGCGGAAAGACCCGGGAGATCGTTGATCAACCCCTTCTTCGCGAATACGAGACCGATAGCTTGCCCTAAAGCTCCGCCTAAACCGAGAAGGATTCCCAGCATGTAGCGCTTTCTGCTTTCTATATCCTTCGAAGTATTTTTCCCGAGTACCACCATGATGATGCCGAAGACAGTGAGCAGTATTGCAATTATCTTGACAAATGATGGTGATTCATGAAGAAATATCCACGCTATCAAGGTGCTGATTATGGGTACAAGCGACATCAGCAGCATAGCAAGGTGGTTGCCAACGAGCACGAAAGCCTGGAAGAGACATGCATCCCCGAGAACGAGACCGATAACCCCGGACAAACCCAGCCACATCCATTGCTCAGGAGCAGCGTTTACAGGTACCAGGCTGCCGTATAATACAAGGTGTGCAGTAGAGAGGAATACCACAGCGGCAACAAGACGGGTCCTGTTGACCACAACCGATCCGACGTACCTGCCACCGATAGTGAAGAACGTGGACGTAGCCGCCCAGCAGAACGCGGTAACAACCCCTGCTATTTCGCCTATAAAGTTCATAAAATCCAATACCGAGTTTGTTTATTTACTCCGTTTTCTATGTTGAAAGGTCGCAGGTTGCCGGCACCGAGCATACAATTCTCCCAGATTTCCCAATTTCGTATTTTCCTAATTTTGTATTTTCCTATTTTCTATTCTCTTGATCATTCACAAGCGCAGGCTGAAGACCTGCGGCTACTGATAACTTGCTATTGTCCCCACCCAAGCGGGAAACATTCATGAATCCCCTACCCCCATGAGACGAAGAATTTTCATAGTCATGACCTTTCATTTTTTTTCTTTGATAACTGATAATTGATAACTGCCTACTACTCCCTTTATTTCTATTCCCACTCGAATCCCGGCCACTGGTTCAGTGATTTCATCATATCGATGCACTTCTCCCGGCTCATATCGCAGGTTTTGACAGAGCGAGTTTTATCGTAAATTGGATTCTGGTAATCGCTATTATCGAACTTAAGACTTATATAATACTGGAAACTTGATATTTCACTTTCTTCAACTATTGCTTCGAAATTACAGAAGAGCATAAACCATTCCGAACCATCCACTGTAGTGTCCGCTATCACGGTCATTTCTTTGAATTTCAGTCCTTCGTCAGCAACGAAGCGATCGTTCAGTATTTGCTTCCCAGCCATAATAGCTAAATCTTGTGGGTTTTTAGGTGCGCAATTCACTACCAGACAAATCATCATAAGAATTAGTACAACAGTTCTCAAATACATTTGTCCTCTCTTTCTAAATGTTCGTTAACGGGAAATTATATAATGTGGAAATAGGAAATGCGCAATAAAAATCAACTAATGGTGCAATATGAAAGGGATTATAGTTTTACTTCAAGTACAACACTTTACTGGAGGTGCTGAAATTATCACATTTAGCATTGACCAGGTAAATACCTGAAGGAATGTTGGGTGATGGTTCCCAGGAGAAAAGCAGGGGATTGGAAGCCGGCGACAGGGAACGGGGAGAGTCAAAGTCTTTGATTAATCTGCCTTTGATATCATGGATTTCAATTTGTTTATTTTGAAAGGACTGCTTGTAACTTGACCCTACTGCAGTAATTTGAATATGTACAACCGAGTTGAACGGATTTGGATAAACGTCTAAGGCAAGAACAGCTGAGTTTGGTAAATTATGCAACATTTCATCGATTCCGGTAGCAGCTACTTCATAGCATCCCAGGGAATAGCCAGCTCCCAGAGGGCGCGGGTTCCCTTCGATATCGAAGGTGGGTATATCTCTATCTGCCTCGTGGCTCAAGCCGTTATCCACGAAGGGTGAAGTGGGACTCAGTTTGAAAGGTGTACAGCTGCTTCCTTCAAACACCGGATTACAAACCTTGCACTCTGTCCATCCCCAGCTTACAAACGTACTCTCATCACCAACTTCTCCACGGTTATAAACTGTTGTGTCAGTATCTCCTCCATAGAAAATATTATGTGAAGCTTCGATGTAGCCGATCCTTGCAGTTTGGATATACATTTCATATAAAGAGCTGTTTGAGCTTACGATGCTGTTCTTAATCTCCAGGCATGTTGGAGGCAGCCCCGGGTCTCCTGAACGGAGAATGATCCCTCCTTGATCGTTATAGGAAAAGTTTTTTGCGATAGTACAATTGATGATTTTATTGTTGTATCCATGCCATACTGTTACGCCTGAGCCGCCAATGCCGGGCATTGTCTCGATAATGTTGTTACATATTAAACAGTTTACCATTTCGCTACCGTTAGCAAAAAGAACACCTCCCGCATGCCCATAATCCGCGCCTTCATCTCCGTATACAACATTCTCTGTTATAATGCAATTGTACATGTATAATTGAGATTCCCAGCCAGTGCCTATCCCGCCTCCCGAATAATATGCCCTGTTCCGTGAAATGATGCAGCTATCGATATAAGCAGTAGCGTGATTTTCAATTGATACACCACCCTGGCTGTAGCTTGCCTCATTATACGAAATCACACAGTTAGTAATGCTGACATCCGAACCTTCGTTGCCGATAAAAATGCCGCCGCCATGTAAATCAGAGCACCCGATTCCATTATAAATAACTGCGCAATTCCTTATACACGGATTTCCGTTCATAATGCATATACCACCACCCCAATGACCGCCTTTATTATATGAAATAACGCAATTTGTTATCAGGACATGGTGACTGCAGAGGTTTAAGTATATACCGCCGCCATTGTCAATACAACCTCCACCGGAACCGCCCCTGGTAATAGTGAAACCAGATAAAACCGTAGGGTTCGTGATACTGCTTCCATAAACAACGCGGCTTGAATACTCAGCGTCTATAATTACTTCGGGGTCATCACCTGCGGTGGGGTCAGGAAAACCGGACCCGATTAAACTGACACCCGGTCTGAGCTCCAGCGGAAAGGTTTCGTGCGGTATCCCCATCACAGTTCCATGGTCATAAGTTCCCGGTGATATGAAAATAGTATCCCCCGAAAGCACTATTCCAATATCGTATTGACTCAGAGCGTAGGTAATAGTTTTCCACGGACGGTGCCCGGGAAACTCCGGGTCATAAAAAGGATGATCCGGAATGTCGGGAGGACCACCATCACCAAGCGTATTGTCCCCATTTATAGCATCAACATACCAGCATGGTCCATCCCATCCATGCAGATGTGAGAAACTCAGAAGGATAATCGCTGCAGTTATAGCTACAGCAACAAAATTTGACTTCACCATATCAACCTCCCCTTTTATAAGTTCAACAATATAATAACTAAAAGTTTGTGTTATGTCAAAAATTTTTCTAATACGGTCATTTAAGATATAACACTTTAGTGCATGAGTGGGTTTTTCCACACGTTGCAACAATAAAATACGCGCTATTAGGGAGATTGGGAGCAGGTTGCCATTTGTATAGACAGGCCTCCTTGCCTTGTATGGACAGGCATCCCTGCCTGTCACTAAAAACCAATTTCCCATTGATATCGTAAATCTTCACCCTGGTATGATAGTCTTCAACACCACACGGGGCAAGCCCTGCAATATCAATACGAACAATCGAGTTAAACGGATTCGGGTATGCAGTTATGTGAAAATCCGTAGGTCGAATTGCAGTTGACTGGTTAATTCCGGTGGAAATATGCACGGTTGCGCAAGCGACGCCTTCTGAGTCTGCCGGTGTTTCCGAGAGTGGACTACCAGTTTCGTCGAGTATTCTTGCGATTCCGCCGAATGTCGCGTTAGGCGCTTCGCCCACCTGTGGACCCACCGCGAGCGGCTTCCCGGACCTGATTGCCACGTTCTCCGTTGTCGATAAGTAAACAACCCTCGCGGCAACAGGCCAACCCGAGAGAGCGGCGATCATTTCTGCTCCAAGAGCAACTACCGAATCGATGGCTTCATCAATCCGCATATCAGCGCAGATAAGTATCCCGATCCTGCCTGCCGGAGTATCGAATGCCGCGTAACCCCGGTCTCCATAATCCCAGCAGAGATGCTCGTTCCCCAATGATGACGCGTCCCAGAGATTGACCTTGCGGTACTTGCCGATGTATCCCCCGGGACCGACTATCACCGCTGTGTTGTAGTAGTGCTCCCCCGCGGAATCCACCTCGGTCATGCCAACTACGACGGTCAGCCCAAGCCTGGCAGCAATACCCTCTAATGCGGCTGTGGATGGACCGGGGATGGTCTCTGCAGTCCGGTGCAGGTAATCGAGCTCCTCAGCAGTCGGTATGTGGGTAATGTACCCCCAGCCCGGATTGTGCTGAAGACAAGCTTCAGGGAATACCACGAGTACCGCGGAATCTCCAGCCGCTATGGCAGAAAATGAATCGATACGGGCAAGATTGAAAGCCGCGTTAGTGTCTGACCACATCGAAACCGCCGCCACACGAACCGGAATCACTTCCTGTGATAGAGATACTGAAGAATTGAATAATAAGTATAATCCGAATAACACCGTTAGAATGCTTTTCATAGGAGTAAAATATGAGTTTTGTCATAAAACACAATAAAAATAATTTTTGTATTGACTATACACGCTGTATGCTGTATATTATATACAGGAGGTTATACAAATGAAGCGACTAAATATAACATTGCCTGACAATATAGCAAATCAGCTAAGCGAAAAGGTCAATAAAAGCCAATTCATAGCAGAAACTTTACGAGAAAAATTTGAGCAGGAAAAGAAAGAAAAGTTAAACAGGGCTCTTATCGAAGGTTACAGAGCAAGTAGTAATGAAGACAAAGAGATTAGTGACGAATGGGATAAAGTGAGCGTTGAAAAATGGGATTAAATGATTTTCCCAAAAGGGGAGAGTTTTTTTTAGTGAATCTAGAACCGACTTTAGGAGCTGAGATCAATAAGACCAGACCAGCACTTATAATATCGAATGATCTAAATAATCAATATGCTGATACAGTGACGGTTATTCCAATAACTTCAGCAACAGGAAAGGTATATCCTTTTGAGGTTTTTATTCCGTCGAAAGAATCGGTTCTGCACAAAGATTCAAAAATAAAATGCAATCAAATCAGGATAATTGACAAAAAACGGCTACTTAAACGATTAGGAGAAATACCTTCCCATAGAATGCAGTTTGTAGAAAATGCGATTTTAATCCATTTGGAAATACCGAATCAGTAGAAGAACTGGCTTATTATTTTGCCTTTCAGGTTGAATTCAATTCCTTCCATTTCCAGCAGAGTTTTCTTCATTTTAACTCCGCCGTAGTATCCACCAAGTGTACCGTCTGAACGGACTACTCTATGGCATGGGATAATTATTGGGAACGGGTTTTTTGCCAGGGCTGTTCCCACTGCTCGAGCAGCTCGAGGGTTTCCCACACGTTGAGCGATCCGGTGGTAGCTGCTGACTCTTCCGCGGGGAATGCTATGTTCTTCGACTAAAACTCTCCTCTGAAAATCCTTGCAGAGATCCATTCTGACTGATTCCAGAGAGAATCGAATACCTCCCCCGGCAAGAAATGCTTCCATTCTCTCTGCGACCCTGTCGATAACTGAACATGAATCCTTGATAGTATGCGGGTAATATTTTGCGAGTAACTCGTTCGCTGAATGCTTAGGTGTAGAGAGAACGATCCTGGTGATCTTTGGTTCTCCATGATGTTCGGACCAGAGAATCACTATAGGACCGAAAGATTTTGCGCTATGGAGAGAACGTGACTTTATAATTTCGATACTCATATTATTATAACAAGTAAAATTAATATTGTCAAGTAAATCACTCTTGTCTATTTGTGATGGTTGTAACCGAAATAATGTGTAATCCACCGCGCAAGATTTATCAGGTTGATTCTGTATTCCTTCATGCTAGAAGATATACTTAAACGATAAAGTCAGGTCTGCGACGAACCCGCCATAGATTCCAGGTATGTTGACGAGAGCATTTTCCTCGTAATAATCCTCGAACTCTTTGTCCTTGAAGAATTCGTATTCTCCCGAGATTTCGATTACCAATTTTCTGAAGTATGCTGCGAAACCCAGGCTTAGTGCAACGTTGTCATTAAAATCCATAAGGAATAGATTTTGGTATTCAGGAGTTGGAGGGTGAGGTTCATAGAATAATCCTGCTCTAATAGCGTAGCGGGAAAGGCGATATTCCAGACCGCCAGAGACCCTGAAACAGTTATCCCAATTCAATTTAAGTTTTTCAAGTGTGGAGTCGTTATCAGTGGTTTTCAATTCTACCGAGTCGATAATAGACCAATGAGTGTATGAAAGGTCGAGGGAGAGAGTAAGGTTGTTTACCGGTTTGTAAGCCACGCCTAAACCAGTGCATATCGGTCGTTTCAGGTCTATCTGGGCGTCGATTTTATCCTTTACAGTGAGCCCTCCCGGAAGCAGGAAGGCGAAATCCTCGTTGTAGAATTTATAGACCGTTTCCAAGTAATCGCCCGAGTATTTAATCGGCGTCTCCCACTTGAAGCTGAATCCCGCGCTGAAACGGGTGGTTGGTTTGTACAAAATCCCAAAGTTTAATCCCCAGCTCATTCCGGACATTTCAGCCTCTTCGAAAATAAGTCCCGTGTCAGCAAGCATCTGAGTGGAATCGGTTACCGGCATCGCGACATCTATTTGGGAATATGTGGAAAGTAAACCTACACCAAAGGAGAGCTCCTCCACCGGTTTATAGCTTATGGTCGGACTGAATGTGTATGCGCCTATAGTTCCAATGAAATCATTTTCGGGGAGAGTCTCAGTAGTGGTTAGGGGAATGGAATTGAACACCGCGATGTAATCCAGGTCGTCATCCTTCATAATATCCCACGTGCTTCCAACTCCGAGTGGCGAATAAACCCCCATCCCAAACCTGAAATTTTCCAGTGCCCGTACCCCGAATGATGAAAACAGGTGTCCAAGGATAAACGTATTGCTTTTCAATTTCTGTTCACCTTCCCGAACAACATGTGCGGTATTAAGCATGGTTTCATTGGGGGTGTAGGAAAAATCATCGTATAAAAACTGCCCGGTTAACAGCAATTCATTATTGCCTATGAAGGATATCCCGGCGGGATTCCAATAAATTGCTGAAGGATCGTCAGCTATTGCCCGAAAAGCTCCACCCATCGATATCCCCTTAGCTCCGACACCTGGAAGATGTAATCCCGCAGCGAATAGAGAGGAGGTTAAAAGAACCAGAGAAAATGAAAAGTAAAAAATGTATCTCATCGTTTTCTTAATTTTTGCTGTTGCACCATTATTTTTAATTTCAAAATATATATCTATATAAAACTTACGCAAAGAATATTTGTATTTTTTTTCTCCCACCTTTATAATACTTGACAAATTACCAGATTTAGTGTATATTATTTTTCAATACTAAGCGGAAAGTTTGCAATTTAAGGAAGGCTTTTTATATGGTTAAATTCAATCCTTTCAATAAGGACATCAATGAGCTTGATAAAGATGATCTTCAGAAATTGATCGAAGATGAAGTGGTAGAGGGTTGGTACATTCAGTTTGTTAATGTATACCCCGAATCTGAAAAGGAGATCGCCCGGTCTATTGCATCCTTCGCTAACAGTTATGGAGGTTGGTACATTATTGGAGTCACTACCAATGAGCAAACCCATGCTGAGACGATCGAGGGTTTTGACCTCTTGAGTATCGACAATCCTAAAGAAAAATTGGAAGAGATAATAAGAGACCAGTTGAGACCGGTTCCATTTTTCGATATGAAACTGGTATGGGTCGATAACAATAAAGCTGTCATGGTGGTTTATGTGGAAGAGGGTTCTGACGCTCCCTATCTAACGAAGGAAGGGAAAATATTCAGGAGAGCAGGGAATCAATCAGAGCCTGTTGAGGAGACGGAGCGCGATACCGTCCAGAAATTGATCGAAAGGTCGTATGATCTCAAAGAAAGGATCGAGGCCTTTTCAAATAACCCGTTCAGTATCGTAAGCCTTAAAAAGGAAGAACAGCTCGGTTTCATGGAGATGTATTTCTATGTGCTGCCTTTCGATAAACAGAAGTACAGGGATTATCACTCTGCTAAATTTTTCGATGATTTGAAAGAAGCATTTTCTCAAGCGCCCGATTATGTGACCGATCCCGGTAAAAATGACATAGTTTTTCAGAATATATTTACTTCAGTAAATTCATACGTCATCAGGCACGTTCAGCAAGATGATAAAGCCTCTGATTATACGGGGCTTACTCTCGAATTGTTCGAGAACGGCAACGCTAAAGTGGTCATTCCTATTCCCAAGCTGCCAACCATATTCCCGTTTGTATTCATACCCGATATATTCCAGGAATCTGAGCTTTACAAGGTTTTCCTGGACAGGATGTCCGAGGAGGACGCTAAAGTATTGAGAATAATCAACGGATTTAAATTCTTCATGGTTTTTGCAACTGTATTCCATCAATACTGCACACTGCTGCATAATCATAACTTTTCGAAGGGATTGAACGTTCGCTTGAGATTCACTGACTTGAGAGGAGCCCTGGTTTTTTTCGATGATGCGGAATACCTGAATCTTGTTGAAAAATGGGGTTATCCCACCTGTCAAAAGGAAAGGATAGAAATACCACCCTTCAGAGATGGAAACCTCATTCAAATCAATGCTGAACAGGATTCACTTTATAGTCTTCTTGGCATTGTTTTCGAAGCTCTCGGTTTTTCGCTGGGAATGGCTCCTGAAAACCTTTATGGGTTAAGTAATGTGATACAGGGATTGTCCAAGAGCACCGCGGGAAAACACTACGCGTGAAACAAATCATAGATAAAGCCCGGAATGGTAAATAGCGACCTTAAAAATATTTTCAAGAAAGCGGCGAAAATTGCATCGGAAGTACCCGATAGTATGCAGCCTGCAGCTTTTAACCGCGCGTTGGACATTCTCCTTGAAGAAGAATATTATATCAATATAAAAATGGGGAAGGGAACAACCCAAAAACTCAAGAAAAATATTCCTTATGAAGATAAAGTTCTCCTGCTCCTTTATTCGCAATACCCTAATTCGGTGCTTGATTTTTCGCTGTTCGAATGGACAAGACACAGACATTTGAGCTATTTCAGACGGGATGTGTTAAGAGCACTTCAGAAGAACAATCTCATTGAATATGACGAGGAAACGAACCAAGTGCGTTTATCAAGGGAAGGGCTTCGGAAAGTTGAAGATATCAAAGTTTGAAGTGGTTGCAAACCGGCAGAAGACCGAGCAAGGTTCCGCCTGGTTTAAACCCAATAAAGCTTTTATAAGATTCAGACATCGTATCTATTGATTAGTTCTAACTCAACAACACCAGTCGCATTCTTGATGGGAGAACACCGAATTCAAATTAAACCGGAAGTTCCATTCGAAATATAGTTGATTATGACAACTTTATAATATGGCAGCAAAAATAACTTGATTCCACTGAAATTTTCAGTATTTTTTATTTGTATAAATAAGTTGGCAATATATATTTTCATTTCAGGAGGTATTGAATGAACAAAAATACGATATTTTTTTCGCTCCTGATCTTATTGGTGACCGTTACCAGTATTCTTGCCTGGGCTCCCAGAACACACATGGAAATCATACAATTAACGAGACAGTACCTGGATGAAGGGATTTTCCCCGATTTATATACATTCGTCGATACATACAGGGGGGAAATTTATTCAGGGTCAACCTTCCCTGATTGGGCGTTAGTGGTGATAAATGATACAATCTCCTGGCATGCGCATAGCATGAGGTTCGGGAATATATACATAGAGCATCTTGCAGAAAAGTATCCAGATATGACCACCAATCAGGCAAAAAGGGAGCTGGCATTTTGCCTCGGTGTTCTCTCTCACATCTACTCGGATAGGATATGGCACGGAGGCACTGGTGAGCATACAGCTTTGGATGAAGGAATGACCCAGGACGCAACTACCGAGGAAATCATCGAGGGCTCCCTGGATATAATTGTTGCTTACGAAAAATCGATCAGTTCATTCAGCTGGTACTGGCCTATCGAAACAATAATCGAAGTATATGAATTGTACGGCGATTCCAACGTGACCGAAGATATGCTAACTTTAGGTACAACTGGTCTCCAGGCGACATATTCCACGGTAATGGCAACCGGTTACTTAAGTTATATAGCTGCGAAAGCCCTGATCCCATGGACTTATGATAACCACTGGGACTACTACCCCGGGGGGATAGAAAATTGCGCTGCTCTCACTGCTCTCCAGATGCAAAGAGCCTGGGCGATAGATGTGAACATGGATTACGTGTACCAGAGAAGCCACTATAACTGCGGTTATCAGGATACCAAAGACACGCATTTGCTCAGCTACCATCCCCTGAATAACGCAGGCGGCGAAGATTGCTTGATTGCTTCGAACGATGAAGGAACCGGTCATGGCGCTATACTGCTGCAATGGGAAATAGACAACTTCGATACTACTCTCGTAGAGATCGACTCAGCAAAGATTTTCCTCTATTATTTCGGAAACACATGGGGAGTGTATGGTGATAAACCCCTCAGTACTTACAAGGTGAACAGGTACTGGAACGAAGGGGATTTCGAGGATGGAAACAGCACAACTTACCTGGGAGCCACTCAATCCGTCGGAGATAACCTCGCATGCTGGACCCATTCCAAATATGATATCAACCCCTGGGCTATTGCCGGCGTCGATGGAGTACCGTTAGATAGGGATATCGATTATACCGATATTCAAACGTTCAATGATTATACCCCTGAACAGGAATGGTACTCCTGGGACGTAACTTCAATTGTAAGAGCATGGAATCTGCCATCTTTAGTCAATAAAGGAATAATTCTCAAAGAGGAATTGAATACCGGGGATGGCTATATATTTTTCACAAGCGGAGAATCACAGCAGGATTTTAACCATCCGGTCCTGGTCGTGTTTACTTCATACAGGGAACTTGGCTACTCTGAAACGGATAATAATAGCGTTCCTACAGACTATAAAACCTACGCCTATCCTAACCCCTTTAACAGTACATGTTACATCAACTCTCCACAAAGTGGAAGGCTGAGTATATATAACCTTAAAGGCAAATTGATTGAAACACTTGACGAGGGAGAAAAGCAGTGGACTCCTGGTGAATCCGCGCCCTCCGGCATCTACCTTGTAAGAGTAGAAGCGAATAATATGGAAACATCGATCAGGGTAATGTATTTGAAATAACTATTAACCAAATATTCGACAGGTTTGAAAGGCTGAATTAACTTGACATTTTTAATTATTCTTGCTATAATAAATAATATTTTATTCAAGGAGAAATGTAATGATTAATAAGATCAAGTACGTAAATAATATTGTCAGGATAATTATTATTGTGGCTTGTATTGCTGTGTTTCTGGCATTTTTCTTACCCTATGGAAGCGTATCATTCATGGGACAAGCGATACCTATTAGCGGATGGAGGCTTTTCAGAATAGTTGCTTCCGGCACCCTTAAGGACTTTGCGTCTTTGACTGACGATATGTCGTTCATATTCATGACCATAATTATCAATTTTTCGTTTCCTGTCATCGGTGCTTTATTATCATTAATCAGGATGGTGACACTCAAATCCAAAACAGACAAATTCAAACGCGTCAGGGATAACCTGATAATAAATTCCCTCTTCCCGATATTCTTGTGGGCTTCATCATTGATACTCCTATCTGCAAAGTTGGGTGATTTTGGAATACTCGGGGGAGTGGTTGAAAATTTCACTAATGTGGGCTTGTGGCTTACAACCGCCGGCTTGCTCACTATTTTTGTTTGTTCGTTCCTTCTCTTCAAATCGAAAGTAAAACCAGACACGGAAACACTGAACGGTTAGTAATTAGTAAGCTTTTAACGTTTATTCAACTTCACAGGAGAAGTTACATACAAAATAATACGTAAATAATTTTATAGAACAGTTTTAATACTAATTTGCGGGAGAATAGATGAAAAAGAGCCACTTGTTTTTGATTGCGATTTTAATCATTTTAGTTTCGATATGTTTCGCGGAGGTTTACCAGGAACCACAGGATTTTTTCCAGGTTGACCTCCCTTCCGAATGGCATTTCGATTCGACGGTCGCATTTACATACTACTTTTCGTGCGTAAGGAACGAGATGCTGGCTGATCTTATAATCATGGTCGCTGACCTGGAGATCGATTTCGATATTTACGGCTTAGCCGCGGACATCGAAGAGAACGACCTGATCTACCTGCCGGGTTATACCGTTATCCAGGAGAGCAAGACCAGCATTGGGGGTGCCCCAGCCTTGAAGAAGCTCTACACGATAACCGAAGAACAACTGCTATTTGATATAACTTTCGTGATGGAAGACTACTATGTCATCAGCGGAAAGAGAGCCTTCTGGGTGCAGATGAGAACCACTCAAATTGCCTATAACCAATTCAGCGGCGATTTCAAACATTTCGCCGAAACTTTCAAGGTAGGAAAGGGCTCTGTATCTGACATATCAACAAGCGCAGAAACCATTGAATTCCAGGGTTTGACTATGGCTGTTTATACCGCTGAAGACAATAGCTTTTCGATGTACTATCCCGCAGATTGGACGGTCACACTCAGCGAAGCGGGAGCCACTATAACGCAGGATCCTGCCAACCAACTCAGTCCTGCGATAGACCTCTATCCTCTGCAGTTCGAGGTCCCATATTCGAGCGACCAGATAATCAACTTCCTTGCTGACGAGATGAGAATGCTGTACCCATCATTCAATATTATTAGTAACAATAGGATTTCAGAGCAGCCCGATATTGGAGGAGTGCTTTTCAGTTATGTGGAAAGCGATGTCAACATAATCGGTTTCGCTGTCTCCATGACGGACGGCACCCAGGGTATGTGGGCAGATATCTACGGTCCCGAGGATAGCTTCACGGGCTACAATCCATCCCTCCTTTTAACTTACATTTTGCAAAGTCTGAACCAGGGGAGTGCACCGAACCAGCCTCAAATCGATATCCCTGAAGAGATGGCGGGTGAAGCTGCGGCAACTCCATCGACCGAAACTTCAAGCCAGCCGGAACCCGGAAGTGAGGAGTATAAAAAGAAGATGGAGGAAGCGATGATGGGAACCCACATGTGGAATATGTCGCCGTACCTCTTCCCTGACGCCTTCGATACGTACATTCCACCGATGTATTAATTGTATGTTTTGGTACTAGTAAGAATTTTGTTTTTTTTATTATTATAAAATCGGCTTTTCATTACCAGAGTTAAATTGTACGAGACTGAGCCAATTTATTTGCCCATTATCATCACAGAAGTAATTTGCAAATTCTCTAGTGAATTTATTTATCATTTTAGCGTAGGATTCCAAAAATATATCATTTCTTTCTTTAGCTTTATGTCCAAGCGGTTCTATAATATCGGTATATAACTGTGGATTACCAGATATGAATTCCCAAAACACCTGACCATAATATTTGAAATAATCTGGTCCTTTTTTAGGAAATTTATGTGGATTATTGTTTCTTCCATAACAACAACCGTTTACTGCTACAACATTTAGGTTTGAACCACTTGTTGCTAATGTCCGCTTAGCCTCAGCAAATTCCGCAAGCATTTTTTCTTTCTGGCTTTTATTAGCCCAATTTGGTCCAGATTTTATATTTATTATATACCTTACATTGTCTTTATCGAATTCTAAATCAATACCAGGAATCCCAGATTTCCAACCTTTATATACTTTATTGTTAATAAATAGTGCTAATCCCTCTAACCAATCACCGAAAATACCTTCTTCACTAGAGGATAAGTAGGCATCAACAACTCCCCTTATTATTTGCTCTGATGTGAGAACATATTTTGCTTTAAACAAATATGGGTTTTTCCTGGATAAAACTCTTTTTAGTTTAAGTTCATCCAATTTCTCAATTCGTTTTTGATGAAAATAGTAAATGTTTTCCTCTACATAACTAACCACGTCATTTAACTTAAGTTGATTCATAATTAACTCCCGACTCGAATAATACTAATTGCTTTGTTCTAAAATCACTCTTTACCATCTCATAATACTCGGGTAATATATCGATTCCAATTGAGTTTCTTGACATTCTATTAGCAACATATATTGTGGTACCTGACCCCATAAACGGATCAAGAACAGTGTCTCCTGGTTTAGTAAAGAGCTTTATAAACCACTCAGGTAGATCCTCGGGAAAGGCAGCGCTATGGTTTTTATTACTACATTCGGTAGCTAGATGTAAGACATTTGTAGGATAAGCTTTCTTTCTGTTGAGCCAATTTGAAATGTTTTTACCAAACCCGCTTCCCACTTTGGATTCATCTCTTTTCATGTCAGTTTCGCTTAAATTTCTAAGTCTTGTTTTAGCCCAATCACCCATGGGAACCATAACCTTTTCTTGATACATATTAAACTTTTTTCCTTTGTTAAATTGCAGCAATCGTTCCCATGCATCCCGAAAACGATTTGGCCATTTCCCAGGGTAACAATTTTTTTATGCCAAATAAATTCCTCAGTCCAAAGCCATCCCTGTTTTCTCATTTCTAAAATCAGTTCCATCACATAAGTGCTTCGTTCACCATCAATCACTTTTTCCTTTATATTTAATACAAAGGTGCCCCTTGGTTTTAGAACGCGAAGAAATTCCTTTGACCTTGGTAAAAACCATTCGACATAATCATCAGGGTGAATCCCACCATAAGTTCTTTTCCTTTGATCTGCATAAGGCGGAGAAGTAAATATTAAATTTACTGAATCATCAGCATATTCCTTAAGAACGTCCAAACAATCTCCAAGTTTTATATCTGTTATAATATCCATAAGTTTATTGTTCCCAAACAGATTATTCATAACTTTATTATTCTAAACTAATAATAATATTATTTATGTCAATAACATATTTTTTCTAATTCTATAATTCAATTTAACTGAAAAAAAGAATGGGATTGACTAAATTATAGGTAGGAGTCGTGATTCCTATATACACTGAGGTTTAGTGATTTGGTAGTTATAAATTGTGTTTCAATCCATCACCATCGTCTCCCAACCGTCATAATTACCATCCAGCATTTCAGTGATAATCTCGAAATGTTCACGAATCTGATGAAGGGTTTCCTCTTCGGGTACTATGTTTATCGTGACCAGGCAAAGCCATTCAGTTTTTCTACCTGCCGAGGGATTAACATCGACTTCGAAGCCTATTTCAGCAAGCAGAAAAGCAACTATAAATGCTGATAGTATCGAAGGGAAATAAAGATAAAAATCCACGCGGTGCTTCTTCGAGAGGTCGGAACCCACGGAGTCCAATATCTCAATTACGCGTTCATCCGGGTCTATTGGGAAATTTTCCATTACTTCATAAAAATTAAAGGCATCTATTAACTCCTTATCAGCCGGAGAAATGAAGTACAGTTTCACCGTTCTAACCTTTTCATTACTTCTTCATAAGATGCAAGTTTTGCCTTCCCCTCTTTATATGCATCGTACCGGTTTTCTGACTCTTTAACCCAAACATTTTGGATTTCAATATCTGTTTTATCTAAACTTTCTAATATTAGTTTAACTAACTTTATCTTATCTTCTTCTTTTAACCTTAATATTTCTTTTTGAAGGTTTTCAGTGACCATTCTTATTTTTCTCCCAAATTTTATAAATTAGTTTTATAGCTATTAACTATATTAAAATAATCACTTAAAATCAAAAGGAAAGAAAAATAATAACAAAATAATAAGTTATTTAATCACCAGTACTGTGTTTATGTATTATGTGCTATATTCTAAATTTACAGTCATCCCCTATTAGATAAACCTCGTTATCAACCAGGGCAGGCAACCATCCAATCCTCTTACCTCATCGCCTGCTTATCCACCACCACCGGGTGGTCCTTGTAGCCGAGCCTTGTGGCATAAACGGTATATGCGACTTTAAAATTCCCTTCGCCGCTGTTCAATTCTTTTATCATGATATTGCCATTCTCGTCAACCTTTGCACCGACGCCCTGGTTGTCCCAATCCTGGGGAGTGCACATCACGGAGTACGTGCCCGGCTCCGACATCAGGATGAATTCATGAGGGAGTCCGGTCTCCCCATAGCCGTGAGTGAGTTCCACAACACCGCGGTACTCGACCATTACTTCAGGGGATTCTGCGCAGTAAAACTTAATATTTTTATCTTCCATCTCAGGGTGCGGGGCAATGAAGCTTTTGGTTCCACTGACATTAAGATCACTTAACACATTCACATGATTAACGAAGGTTGCTCCAGTTGCTGATATTTCTGCTTGTGTAAACCCATCAGAGTCTTCGATCTTCAAGATACCACCGACTCCAGCGCCACCTAATAGCAGATCAGCCGCAGTTGCATTAATGTCCACCTGGAAATTTGCAGCGCCGGCAGCATTGTTAAGCTGAAGTTGACCACCACCAGCAGCGTGTGAACTGAAGGAATTGGTCTTACCCATCACACCGTAAGTCACTCCTAAATCCGCTGAAGATATCCCTTTGACACCGCTTGATTGGCTGATCGTAGATTTGGTTTCACCAACTACTCCGAATGAGAGACCATGTCCTGTTGCTCTTCCGAAAACACCAGCAGCATCTGATCCTTCAGATGTGCTCAAGCCATAGACGCCAAATGTAGTATAGTCCTCTCCTGCGCCATCTTGCCCAAAAACGCCAGCACAGCTATCATGCATACATGTTGTTGATCCAAAAACTCCTTAATTTTTTCCTCTACCATTTACTTTACCCTGAACTCCATTGGCATAGGTACCATTGCCTTGCGCAATACCAAGTACGCCATCAGCGGAAGAACCAGTTAGTGAAAAAGCAATCCCTTTTATCCCTGCAGCATAATCCAATTATTTTCATTCAAAATGGTAGATAACAAGATCGCTCGTAACAGTCCCCGAATAGAGGTAATTTCCACACACTGCAAGGCAACGCACACCATCATGGTATCCAGTCGCGGCGATAAAAGCACTCCGGGAGGGCTCCTCCGGATCGCTATAGTTGACTATCTCGATGACCTCGAGACCATCGTCAACTTCACTGCTCCCTGTAGTATTATGCCCCACAAAGAAATAAGTATCGTTTGAAACCAGGTCGGTAATACGGTAATATGATTCGAAGTGAGACATTACACCTCCCCACATTCCGGACCAGGTAGCTGGATCGGAGATATCCACCACGAAAACTTCTGTGCCGATGTGTTCGGATACGAAGCCCAGGTCTCCCTGAAGTGATATTTCATCGGCATAATTCAAGAGCGAGTTCACGTAGGCAGGGGACTCAGGATTAGAGATATCATAAGCGTTGAAACCTCCGGATTCATAAGTTATAAAGGCGTATTCTCCGTTTAATTTCAGGTCTTTTTCTCCATTATCCAGGTCCTCAATCTCGCCTGTTAAATATGGGTATTCAACATCAAAAACATCGACCACTTTCGTTCCCACGTTGGTAAGTATATATGCATAAGGGTAATCGAGCTCGATAACATAGCCGCTGAAATCCGGATCTCCTCCCACCCGAGCAATAACTGAAGGATCATTGACGTCCAATATAATCAACCCGCTATCAGATGCGGTCATATAGATATAGTCCTCATAAAGCGACATGGAACTTGCTCGTCCCGGAATATCGTAAGTATTTATTACTGCGGGATATTCCGGATCCGAGATGTCGATAACGTCAAGGTAGTAGGCACTCAGGAGATAGGCAATATCATCGTCTATGATTATCTGAAGAGGCTGGCCGCTGACCTCGCAGCGCCCCTCCGTCTCAACCACGACCTGGAAAGTGCTGAACGTCCAAACTTCGGACCACTGGGAATATATTCCCTCGGGTGAGAATGCTCGCACTCTCCAGTAATAGAAATCGGTACTGAGAAGTGAGGGTTCACAATAGGTTACAATGACCATGGTGTCCATTACAGTGGAGGTGAACCTTTCGGTTTTTGATATCTGGAATTGATAACGGTCAGCGCCAGGAGATCTCGACCATGAGAATATCGGCATTCCACTCCGCACGATAGTGCTATCATCAGGATATTCAAGCTCGGGAACATCGGGTGGAGTATCTTCTCCAACCGCGAAAACCCAGCAGTTCGACCAGTCGCTATAATATCCGCTGTTATTAGCAACTTTTACTCTCCAATAGTAGATACCATCTTCCAGACTTTCGTCACAGGTAACCTCGTTGGAATCCGTATCCGTTTCATATTCAATATCGATAAAATAAGAGTCCGAAGCAACCTGAATAGTATATTCATCGGCATCATAGACTTCCCACCAATGGAACGAAAAATTCGGATCGACGAAGGTAGTACCTGGTTCAGGGAAACGAAGCTCGGGGGGAGGTGGTATGCTCTGCTCCCAGCTATAGAAAGAATACCGGTAATCGACAAGGGGATAATTGAAACTGTACAGTTCATACGAGAGAAATTCCACAACATAGTTCACTCCACCTTCAACCCCTGCGCCTATATCGACCCCTAACGGAGGAAAGGATACTTCCTGGTACAGGTAAGGATTGATGTAAATTTCAGGTCCGGTTATATCATAGAACATGAAACCAAATTCAAAGGATATGCCTTCTGTAAGTTCACCGGTGATCTGCCGGGTGGCAGCGGATTCCAGGCTTCCTTCGCCTTCCAGGGACTTCGAGTAGATTACATCCCATCCTTCGGTCCATCCGGCGCCGGCAGTATAAGAAGCGCTCACCCGGGCTTCGTTCTGTAGTGTGGCTACTGAGGAAAGGTGTAGAGCTGCTTCCGCTGAAATGCTTAGATCCAGGGAAGGGAAAAGCAGCACAGGGATCACCCCCGCAAAAAAAGTGAGGGGAGCAAAATCAACGGAGAAGAGCTCTATCTCCTTTGAACCCAATGGAATACTCTGGTCGAATTCAAACTCAACACCGATGAACCGAACCTCCACCGACTGCTCTAAGTACATGATGAAAGTATCTATGAAAGCTATATTAATTACTGTGTAAAGATTTAATCCGCTTTCGAAACTGAAACGAAGCGTGTCTATCCCGATGGTTATAGCATTGTATTCAGCTACCGTGAATGTAATTTCGATATCGGTATAATCGAAGTCGGTAACTCCCTTTCTCTGAGATATCCGGGGTGGGGGAGAAGTAGCCCTCAAGTGGTAAGGTGGCTGACCTTCCTCCCGTATCGTCGTGTCCACACTTATCCCCCGTTGACGACCCATGATGGGTTCCAGTGTAGCAGAATAGGAAAATGATCCCTGGGTTATAGCCTCCGATAGCGCTGCATTACTAGTTGCGCAGGTCACCGTATTGCCATCATAAACAGGATCTCCCACTACTTTCCTGAGATAACCCCCGTCCTCGGTTCCTACCAGAATTTTACCCTCGATATAATCTAAAGTGTCCGGCGGTTGACTGAAATTAAATACTACCTCGCCAGTGCTCACTTCAACTGAAACAAGAGTGGAATCATCCTCAGGCAGGATTAAATCTTGTGAATAAACGAATTGCCCATCATTGTTTGAAGGACCTTGCGGATTATCGTCTTTTGAACAGGTAATCAGTATAATTAAGGAAAGAAAAGTAATAATTATAAATCCTAAGAACGCTTTTTTACTATACATTAAAACTCCAATCGGTTAATTTTTTTTATTAACCAGATTATAGCTAATGTACTCAAAATAGCAATAATTTTCAATTAGCACTTCAATTATTAACGATTTTCTTACTGTTTAATAGTACAATTATGCTATTTATTTCATCGCCTGTTCATCCACCACCGGGTTGTCTTTGTAACCCAGTCTTGTGACATAATAGTCAAGAATAATAGTATAGCAGCGTTCTTCGAACTTAAGATTATTCTACTTCAAACACATCCCATATATCATACACGCCCCGTTTAGGTGGACCAGTGACCACCCCAGTCAAGGATTCCTTCAACTCATTGCCGGTGTTTGCCATAGCAGCTTCCGCATCCTCCCTTGATTCCCACAGGCTAAATCCTCCACATTCACCAGTGGCATCATCACGGAACATTGTCAGCTTTTTGAATCCCTTCTGATTCTTAAGAATAGCAGAAAACTGCGCGCCCAACTTGTCTCCCAACTCCTCTTTACCAGGACCCAGGGTGAACGTAGTTAATAGTGCATACATACTTAACCTCCTTCTATTTTTTGTTGTAAACTCATCAATCGAATATGAATTCTTACAAACAACAAACATGTCTTGGTAATAGTCATTTCAATAATTAGCATAAATAATTACAAGCCCATAATTTGTCAAAAGCTTTTTTAAAGTGTTTATTTATTTAATTTGGTTTATCAATCTAACCTGAGTTCCATTAAAGGTGAGCTGTTCTCCGATATGAATTCCCTTGCCCAGCGAAGACCTTCTATCAAACCCCTGAATTTTATACGTTTCAAAGCTTCTTCCGCTGTAAACCAGCCCCACTCCGAATGCTCCCAGGTTATCGGAACATCTTCATTTTTTATCACTTCCGCAGCGAATACCGGGATTATTTCCATGTTTTTTCTTCGTGAATTGTAAACGATATATGTATGTTCCGCCGCCCAGATGCTTTTATAATCCAAATTAAGGTCTTTCAGACACCTCTTTATAGCATCTATTACCTCCTCATCATCACCCACGAACTCGCCGGGTATCTGCCAGAATCTCCCTCCGCGAAACCACTTATCCGCTTTCTCCTGTGAAGTATGAAATAACAGGTATTTGGGAATTCCATCCTCTTTATGATAAACCCATAGATCGAACAGATTCGTTCTTAATTTCATATAAACACTTTCCTTTCAAACCTATATTACTATGAAAGTAACTAGTTCTACATAAACCGCTCGAACCGCTCTTTTTTCGCTTTACAGATCGGGCAGACACCTGGCGGATTGTTGTTAGCGCATAAATATCCACAAACTTTGCACCGCCAGACAGGATAAGACAAATCTCCAACCTTAACAGGCTTGCTTTCCTTGTGACTCTCACCGCCAACCGGTCTTCTCTCCGGGATAGAACCCGTATCCTTCAAGCCCTCAACTACCTCCCGCGATACATATAACCCGCAGTAGCACTGCCCGTAATCGTTCAGATCGTCATCCCTGTAATCACAGGGGCAGATTATATCCAGGTCTTCATCCCTTTTCCCGGATGATAGCCGGCACGGACAAGCCGGATAACCATAACGCTTTTTGTTCACAAGCATACCCTTAACCAACTCAAGCGTGAAATCCTCCTTGGGATTCAAATGATACCCGCCCTGTTCAGTATCTTCCTTTAATTGTTCGTAAAATTCCATTAATTCGCTATCGGTAATTTTTTCTTCGTCCATTATTATAACCTCCAAATATTATATCATGATTTGCTAATTTTGTCAATTATTATTTACCCTACGATTTCAAGGATCCTATCCTTGTCGAAGCCCACTATCACTTCACCATCGTCAATTACAATTGTTGGAAATGACCTTCTGGGATTCACCCTCGTTAATTCAGCAACGACGGTTTCACGTTCATCGCCTTCAGTTAGATCGACATCGATATAGTCGTACTGAATACCCAGCTCATTCAACAGCGTTTTAACTTTTCTGCACCAGCCGCATGTGCTTAGCGCGTAAAGCATGATCTTGGCTTTCTTGTCACCCGGAACATTTTTAACAGGCATTATTTCCCTCCATTCTCATTTGGATTTATTTTAAAATACTTATTTATAAACTTATTGATTGCTTGTTGATATATATCTTGATCCTGTGCAAAACCGCTGTTGTGATCACCTGAGATCTGCAGGAATTCCTTGGGTTCGTTAGCTGCTTCATATAACTCGCGTCCGTGGTGGAATGGAATAATATCGTCATCTTTGGAGTGTATTACTAATACAGGGCATTGCGCATCTTTCACATATTCCCTGGTATTATGCCTGAACCTTGCGAGTAATTTCACTGGCAGGAACGGGTAAAGTTCTGACGCGAGATCAGGCACGGAGGTGAATGATGATTCGAGAATCAGTACACCGGATTTTCGCTCGTTAGCCAGCCATGCGGCGACCGAACCCCCAAGCGAACGCCCCCATAGGATTATCTCCGAAGGGTCGTTACCACGCTCATTGAGAAGATAATCCCAGGCTGCTTCTGCATCGAGATATAATCCATTCTCTAACGGTTTGCCCTCACTCTCACCGTATCCCCTGTAATCAAAAATGAGAAGGGATAGCCCAAGCTCATTAATTATCCTTATGGTCTCCGAACGGTGGGAAATGTTGCCAGCGTTACCATGGCAGAAGAGAACGGTTCCCCGTGAATTCTCAGCAGGTATGAACCAGGCAGAGAGTTCGATACTATCCTCCGTTTCCAGGTTCACTTCCTCGAAATAGAGACCAAAATCCGCGGGTGTGCCGGTCATCTCGCGGTAGGGAATGTATATGAACCGCGCCTGGTTTATGCTGAAATAAAGGATGACAACAAGGTACAAACCGATGATAGCAAAGACGACTATTTTTAGTACTAGCAGCACTTTTTTCTTCAATTTATGATTCCAGGTAAAACAAGTTAATAAGTAAAATACAAAACTTCATTGTTGAATATCCTGATCCAGTTTTGAGTTTTTAGTTTTAAAACGTAATTCATTAATCAACCATTTCCCCTTTACTTCTGACAATTAGGGCAAAAATAGCATGCGCCACCTAAATACTGGATCTTCTTTATAATTTCTCCACACACAGGGCAGGGATTTCCTGCAGCTTTTTTATCCATAAGCCGAGAGTAACCTCCATTATTCCCATATAGATCATACTCATCGTACCGTCCTCCCTTCTCGATTACTGCTTTTGTTGTTTCAATAATCGCGTCGTATAATTCCCTGCGTTGTTCGTTCGCCAATTCTGCAAGGTTATGCCTGGGATGAAGTCCGGCGTTGAACATAATATCCTGAGCAATAGCGTTTCCCAAACCCGGAATAAGCTGGTCCTGGGTCAATAAACCCTTGACACTTCTTTTTTTTCCTGTTAATACCTCATCAATGAGAGAGGAAAAATAATCGTATGAAAATTCCGGTTCGATTGGAGTCATCCTCATATCCTTGATCAATTGCCTCTCTTTTTCCTCTCCCTGCTCGAAAAGCTCCATCGCCTCCCACATCTGGGTAGTTACGGTGAAAAATGAACCATCCTCAAAAACCAGCAGTAAATGATATGTGCCGGGCATCTCAGTTCCAGGTAAATGATGCAATACTTTGCCACCACATTCACCAAGAACAAGAACATAACCTGGCTCAAGAGATACAAAAAGCCACCTTCCCCTTACGTGGGAACTCCCAACTTTCTTTCCTTTTGTCAAGCGCTCGAACTCTTCATGACTCCTGTTATACCAGACAAATTTATGTGGTTTATTCCCCAAATTTCCCCTTTGGATGGTCTTTCCCTTTAACGTTTCATTAATTTGACTGGAAAGTACCGTGTATTCTGGCAGTTCAAACATAAGTATCCTCTTTTAAAAACCTACATTAATGGTCGAACGGTCATCGCATAATCCCCAGTAACCTTTTGTCGGGATTATCTCCGTAACCGGCACATAACCACCCGGGGAATAACCATATTGAGGGGGAATGAATGAAGCAGGCGGATCAAAAGCTATCTCACTAAATGAAGTAGTATCCATTATCGAGCCGATCATATTCCACCCGGGATATACATTCAGGCTATACCCCAAAACTGGGATACCCGCGACCCTCTGCGCCGTTTCGACAGATGAGTAAATCCAGAAACTCTTACCTCGCTCAGGTAGTACGGTAGGGGTATATGAGTTGCCCTCAGGGTCATACCAGTAAGCGTCATCGAGCATCGTTGGAAAGACGTTGTTCAGGTTCTCGCAGACGGGGAGTATGGGGAACGAAACCATATTCCATCCCTCGTTCAAGTGGTAGGTTATCTCCTGCGGCACTGGTCTGTTGAAGCATATTTCTATTGCCTCATCCGCTTCATAAAAGTAATGATCAGCGGTTCTCAGGTCGATAATGTTATTGAGCAGGAATTCTCCCGGCGGCAGGAAATCAGGATTCCAGGTAACGACTCCAGGAGAGAGCGAGGTTTCTATTATCCAGCATTCCGGGATTTCCGCGATATCCCTGATGTCGCGTGAAAGCTTCGTTATATGCGGCGTGGTGGGATCATCCAGGGGAAACCACGCGTTGGTAGAATTGGTTACAGGGAGTGAAATGATATCGAGCCCCTCCTCGTATCCCTCGGAACCATAATAACTCATCCCAATAGTCAGCGTTGTATTTAATTCAAAACCGTCGCCATTGAACACAAGATCGAACAGCCATTCGGTTGCCACGAACATAACTATCAGGAAGCCATCATCTGTTTGGACGGGGACCCATTCTTCGTTTAATTCAGCGCTGGAGAAAGCGAGATTTGAAAACCCGCCCTCGGGGGCTGTCGATGGTATTTCTGCTTTTATATAGCATAAAATTGAATCTGTGTCAAGATATTCGCCTTGCCCGGTGATGGCTATCAACCCATCTATGCTGTTGTCAAAATCCACGTATGTCCATGTATCCATTGGAGTTCCCGCAATGATGAACTCCAGCGGGGTAATTATTCCAGGATCATAACTTATCGTGCATTCAAATCCGGAAGTATTTAGAAGCTGATTAACCCTGTAGTGCAGCGGTATCAAGATAGTGTCACCCGGATAAACCATCGAATAGGGGAGTGAGAGCTTCAGTGTGTCAGGTGTCAGCGCGAGGAATTCGCATATTTCCGTTTGCCAGTTGCAGAAGGAATCACGAGCGCTGATAGTGAGAGTGCATGATTCACACCGCCTTGGAGGTGCCCAATTCAGGTTATTATCGGTGAGAACATATTCCTCATCGATACCGCAGCCGTAGAAATGAAGAAAACAGGTATCGGTTACCAGGAACAGGTCGTCGACAGACCAGAACAGTGTATCATCTTTAGTCATGGTATCCAGGCATTCGACAGCTATCTCAGGGGCTTTTGAATCGAGGCATTCGAGCGCTGATTCCCCATATACTCCGCAATGCTCGAAGTTGGGATCGAATACGCGCGCCTTGAAGGAGGAACTTTCGACACCGGGCATGTCTTCGCTCATCAGCCACCTGAAGCAGTGAGTACCTTCCAGGACGTTCGAACCGATATTACCTTCGGATTCCTGGAACGTGTGAAAATAATCATCCCCTGAATAGTGCCATGTAGCTCCTCCATTGGAGGAGATCATCGCTGCAATTTCAGCATCGTCTCCTTCAAGAGTATAGCATATTTCTACGACATTACTTTCATCGCATAAGGTTTCTTCAGAAAGCCGCACGGTTTCTATCGAATGAGAATAAACATTAGCGTATATGAAGATGGGTGTTGTTCCGCATGGCTCGTTCGTGACGGGCATTACGGTATCCACGTAAATCCCTGGAGCGGCTGGCACGAATATTATCTCGATGACTCCATAAGCGCCGGGAGGAGTGAGCCCGGATGCTGTCGTCGTGAAGAAATTTGGGTTCGAGTGCGTCGCCCCTGTAACATCGAGTGTGTCGATGGTCTCGTCGCAATTCTGGAATATTATTGAAATGGTGGTATCAGTTCCTGTCCGTATGCAATCCAGCCAGATAGAATCGTCTGGAAATGGCAGCAGTTGAAGGAAACCGTGTCCGAGAAGCAGGGTATCCCCGACCTCCATTGAGAGTGGTATTTCCGTTGTATCCTCGCCGCCTGAGACGAACCACCAGCTTGTGATAGGATCGGTTCCTCCCCAGTAGTGGTCGATGGTGAATTTCCATTCCGCGCGCGGGAGATAAAATGCCCCGCCATCCGTGTTGCTCGTCCAGTACCAGCCTCCCTGCGGCCAGCAATCGATGTCCAGTTCAACAGGGCTTCCGCAAGCTCGCCCGGTTGATCCCGTGTGAACATGGGATGGATCGTCCGAAACCGCGACCTCCGAGGATTCAGGCAAGTCAATGAAATACATATCACAGGTTGCGTTACTTGTGCCCGTCGCATCGATATTATGCACGAATAAAGCCCCCATACTGCCTGTATACCGATTGTAGAAAAAGAAAACTTTGCTCTTGTAAGGTTCCTCCATACCCGTGTGCATGCTCGAGGAATAGTAACTGAACCAGAGCGATTCAATCTCCTCGGTGACTATTATTGGCTTGACACAATGACTGACCCCGTTCTGTTCGATATAAAAATATCCCGCGGGATATCCGGTGTCAGAAAGAGCGCTTAAGGTATTACCGGAAACTCTGTCCCGCGTTCCGGTTAATGGCGATGTACTAACGTATATTGGAATTAAAAGTAAAACTAAAATAACCAATAAACTGGTTCTCAGGTGAAATGGATTGCTGCTTTTAATATTGCTTACCACCGTATTTACCTCCTGCTTATTTATGAATTAAAAATGATCCAGGTTTTTGCTTATTTACTATTTATACTATATGGGAAAAAAAGCAAACATTTTATCCTATTGAAAATAAATTTAGAGAATGTTAGAAGGTTAAAGCCGGGAGGTAAGCTGAACAATCAACCTTCAGGCAATGATAGGAATCCGCTTTTCCCCATCTTCAGACATGATTCAACAAATTCATATATCTGGTTCTGAGTGCGGAGTCTTATCACCCTGCAGTTACCATGTTTGCCATCTTTAAAATACCTTTCATATATCCTTCTTCGGGGATAGAAAGTTTTGATGACATACCATATTAGTGAATCCTTGCTCAGGAAGGCTAATCTGATTGATTCGCGGTTCCCGGAAAACAGCTTCTCTTTATGAATAATTCGTTTGCCTGTTCTGCGAAGCACCCTCCAAAAGACCACAGGGAACGAAAGGTCTAACCAAATTATCGTTTGTGCTCTGAGCCATACGATATCGGCGACCATATTGTAGTTGCCGTCTATTATCCAGCTTTTTTCCTGGACGACCTCACGCATGTATTCCCTGAATTCATCCAGGGGTTTGGCAGTCCAGCCCGGTCCCCAGTATATCGCGTCAATTTCGAAGTGGGGGATATCATATAACCTGGATAGCTCCTTTGACAGGGTAGTCTTACCGCTGCAGCTTGTCCCTAATATTACAATACGCAATTCTTGTTACCTGCAATCTCTATAAACAGGGGATAGTATGGTGAAGATCAAATATTTTCAGTAGTTTACACAATTATTAATTATATTCTTTATTTTTTTCTTCAAGTTTATCAGGACTCTTAACGAATCTTTTGTCCGCTCCTTTTACTCTGCGTTCTAACTTCTTCACGTCTTCTTCAGGCGGAAGTTCCTCAGGTTTAATTCCTCTGTCAAGCAGTAGCTGTCTTACTGATTTGTTGTTGGTTACATGCTCCCAGGTAATCCCTTGACCAGTTTGAATATCCTTATCTTTGACATTGAATATGGTAATTTCCGCGGCAAAGTCCTTTGCTTTGATAGTAATCGTTGGCAGGAAATCAGCAAGTGGTCGGTTTTTAGGTACACTAAGTTTTTCCTTCATTTGACTTGTTGTAAAACCGAATAGTGCCTGGTCTCCTTTACTTCGGATAATACCGAAATCTCTGTCCTGACCGGTTCGTTCATAAATAAGTTCAGAAAGTTCTTTTTCCGATATTGTAAGCTTTTGCCGGGCTTTTAACCTTTCCCAGTCTTTAATACGCTGTTCAATTAGTTCAAGTTTCCTGGTCTGAATAGCAAAGTAATTCTGGGCAAATGCAATTTGTTCTTTTTTCGGATCGCCATTTTGAGCAATTAAATAGCACGCATACCTGGTAAGCATCAAATCGGGTATTTCTTTTGTCGCTCCTTTAGGCATTGCTATCGTTTTGTTGACGTCAACAAAATGATTGATAATCAGATGTCCTGAAGTCTCACAGGAAGTTTTTGCTTTACTAACAACATTCACAAAATTGCGCCATTCAGTATAGCCAAGTAGATGCTGCAAATCCCGCGCAAACCAGAACTCAACTCCATTTTCCGTTTTGTTCGTGAATGACTCGAAATCCTGTGTTAAATGTTTGATAATTTCCTTTTTCATGACTGAACACCTTTATTTACTGTAATTTAGATGATTCTTCTAATATTGCTAGTACATCATGGTCTTATTCTTTACATTGATTATATTTTAAGTATATTTTTATCCCTATTCCTTACTATCCCCTAATTTATTAATAATCAATGGGATAACTTAACCATTATCCTGGAAAAGTCAAGGCAAAATTATTTTGAACATACTCGACAACCCTTACCATTCGAACTTCATTATAAGGTCAATCCCGCTCTCCTTCGCTGAACCTTCTAAAAGCTGTATAAACAGGAAGCGGGTGAGTTCATATTCCAACGTAATTGTCTGTGGAGTTATATCCTTGTCCTTACTTTCCCCTATCCTTCTCATGTAACTCATATACAGGTCATTGGTGATGTATTTTCCAACCACAAAGGTGGCACTTTGCCAGTTGTCTTCAGCGCTCAATTCGATATAATCCAGTTTGAGTTTTTTCCCCAGCGTTTTAGCCAATTGGTCTGAGAGCAGGTTTGCAGCTAATCCTTTTGCAATGTCTCCTGTACTTCCACCAGCTGCGTTCGCTATCCCGGCTTGCTGACCATAAGTTAATTCGTCCAGGCTTCGCCCGAACATAATGTATGAAATAGCGTCACCTTCGGTTGTCTCAATATCGTTTAATGTAAACCTCATGGTGGGATTCAAAGCTTTTCCGGTAACATAAAGTTTTAAAGCTTTCTTTTCTCTCTCCGCAGTTCGAAAAATATATTCAGCTTCCAGGAGTACTTCCGGATTATACTCGGTTCCACCCTGGAAGCTTATATTTCCTTTCTTGATCTTGAACCGTCTTCCATACAGATCGTAATACCCTCTTACGATATCTACAAAGCCGAAGATCTCGAAGGCGTCTCCTTCTTTAACCAGGTCCAGGTCTCCTGATATTTCGATTTTCATCTCAGGGCTTCTTATCCATGTATTCTTAGGCATGATAACCTTGTACCTCCCCCTGAGATTCTCGATTATCTCCGCTGGTTTCCTCTCCCCCGGTTGCTCAGGTGCGGTTATCAACAGTGTTGTATCTGTGATTATTACAGGCTCCTGAAGAGCTTCAACTAGCATTGGAACCGATACATCCAGTTCCATCCCGGTCTTATGGCTTTGTCCGGTCAACGCCGGCAGGTTGAAACTCGAACGCAGCACCGTTATTTTCCCTCCAAATACTGGAGTTTCCAGGTCACCGCTGAGTTCTGCCTCCCCGGATATTTGAGCCTCAAAATCCCGGTGACGCACTACAAAAAACTTGTCCGCCTTAAGTTTAACCTGCATATCTTCAATTTTTCCCGAAATTATACTGCTGTCCATTACTACATACCCATTTAAACTCAATTTCCCCTTATCACGTTTCATTTGCATTTTATCAAGCTTAATCTTTGTATCATCGATAGTAAGCGCCATCTGGAAGTCTTTATAATCGATACCGTAGTCCGGTACCTTTATGGCGCCATTCTGGATGCGGAAAAACCCCTTTGCAACAGGGTCCTTGATCACATTCCCAATTGTAAGGTCACACACTATAATACCGTTAACCTCTTCCACCTCCCTGCCAATCGCCTGAAGCACTGAGAGTGGCAACCTTTCCGTCCAGATTCGAATCTCCATCTTCCTTTCATCATAAATCAGGTCTCCCGGGTCGGATAAAGACAGGTTCACTGGCAAGTATCCACTTATGGTCAGACTATCGGTTGACACCGGGATCAGTGAAAATAACCAGGAAAGCTGTTCCTCCTTATAATCCAGTTGCCCCTCCAAGACCAAAAAAACGAATTGATTAACGTAACCCTTCCGTAAAGCCACGTTACCCTCAATGACAGGTTTATCCGCATTCCCCTGTATATTGAGCTTCATCGAGAGATCACCACCCGTATCAAGCGATAATCTAAAAGTTCTAACCAATTCCTTTAGTTCGATATTTGCTATTTCAACCTGGAGGTCTTCTTCCCCGCTTAAACTGATATTGCCATCTATCTTAATATTCTGAATGACTCCCTGCGTGTTGGTTGGCGCTGATAGTTCAAATTCATTTATCGTATAAGTATCCTGCCCCAGAACGATCTCCGTGTTTCCATTTCCTCCTGACCACGTCCTGTCCCCGAGGTTTATTGCGATCTCCGTTAGCACTATTTTCGGTATTTCCTCCACCAGGTATTGAGCTTCGAGATGGGCGCTTATGCTATCGCTTTGAAGTACATCCAGTACCATCACAGCGCTCTCCCCGGAATAGCTCCCCTGTAAAGCTGCAGTTTGCAGAGAAAGTTGCGGGGTTCCGGCATTGATAACATTTATAGTGCCCTCTCCCTCTAATAACCCGGGAGTACGAAATATGGAGATTACTGCTGCCAGTGAATCGGTAAAAATGGTATTGAATAGAATATCACTCAATTTCATTTCTATTTTTGCGGACAGGGAATCGAATCGTCCCGTTACTCTGCCCGACAGGTATCCTCCCGCATTAAGTTGGTCTGCTTGTATCATACCTTTCAGGACCTCCAGGTTCCCCAGGTCAGCACGAAAATATAGGTCGCTTGCTCCCTCCATACTGGCGATACCCTTCAAATTTATAGTACCAACATTATTGTTAAAAAACAAAGTCTCGATCGATGCGGTTCTGCCGGTAACATCCATTTTAGCGAACAGGCTGTCGATCTCAATTTCCCTGAAAGTTGAGTGGGAGGCAAATAGCTGGATGTTACTTTTTATCTTCTCCGGATCGAATCCCTTTCCCCTGGCGGATAATCCGAAATTCAAATTGGAGGTAAGACTGTCGTCCCGGAGCAATAATGCGGCATTTAATTCCCTTGCCTGTATCCTGGTCTCATACTTCTGCGAAGTAAAGATTTCTTCTACTTCTCCCTCCACGGTGAGTTTTCCGAAATTTCCCCGGGCAAGACCTTTTGCTTTTATATTTCCTTTAATATAATTCGCGGTCAATTCCGCGGCATCCACAAGCCGGCGCTTAATATAGCATTTAGAAAATTCACCTGATAGATGCACAATAGCATCTTCCGGGGTGATACCAGTTCCCCGGGCGTTCATCCTGCCGTTGATAATATAATCCAGGCTGGGATCCCCAAGCCAGTGTGCCATATCTAAATTCCTGATACCACCATCTAAATAATATTTCAACTGTTCTGTTTTTGCTTTGTCAAATAAAACACTTAAATTAGCTATTCTTAATGTTGCACCTATGCTTTGTATTCCTTCTTCCAGAGCAAGTTTTAGTGTTAACGAATCATTCCTGAAATTTGCATTTAATGAAAGGGTGGGATTGCTGTAAATTTTAATTAAGGGAATAACGGTTCCGAACTCCTCAAATTCCATGGATTGGCTTTGCAGAGAAAAATCAGAGTATCCTTGGTCTGCCTCGATGTGGGTTCCTTTTCCATCGATCCTGTTTCCTGAGGTTACAATTACCAGGTCCTCCAATTTTGTCTCTTTCCCGCTTTTAGATAACGAAAACGAGATCTCCTTCAGGGTAAAGTCTGGTTTCTCGGTCCTCAGCTTTAATTGCTCGAGGTCTAAAGCCATTGAATCCTGACTGTAGTTCCCGGAAAACCTGATATTTATGTCCTTGATTCCCCCGGGAAGGGTGGTATCCAGAGCTGAAATAGTAACATTAGCATCCTTCAGAAAAAATTCATTCAAAACAATATCAAAACCTAAAGGTTCAGGCACTGTAGTAGTATCAGGAGGTCCTGGAAACCGTGGCTTGGTCAAATTGCTTATATTCCAGGTACTGTCCGGAAATTGGTTGAGTGCTCCAACAGGTGAATCGATCAGCAGGGAATCGATATAAATCACCTTTTTCAATATTTTGAATGGTTTGTACCACACTCTGAATTCAGGAAGATACAGTACAGTATCCGTCTCATCTATTAAGGCAATTTCTTTAACAGCTATATTGTCGAAAAAATTACCCTCTATACTACCAATCCGGAGTTCAACGTTTAATCTCTCATTACCTTTTCTAACTACGAAGTTTCTGAGCAAGTTCTTGAATATCCCGGTTTGGGTAAATGCCAGCAGTAATATTATAAGCAATAATGGAGCCAGGCATGTAATCAGGAGGTATTTCCTCCATTTTCTTCTTTTATGGGTCATCATTCCTTTATCTGTGTTCATTTTGTACATCTTCCATCTTCTTCTTCCCTGTTTTTGGCATCCTTATCCATGCTTAATCTAAAATGCCTGTCCCACACTGATATGGAGTTGGACCTTTTTATCCTCATCCCAAACCGGGCTTGCTGCATCCAATCTGATCGGACCGATCGGGGTATCGAACCTTAATCCCAGTCCAGCAGCATATCGCAAATCTTCAATTTTATATGAATATGAATCGAGCCATACATTGCCAAAATCCATAAAAACTACTCCCGACAATAATCCAATAATGGGGTATCGTAATTCCGTACTTCCTTCAAGAAGGCTTTTCCCTCCAAGGGGAACATCATCATCGTCAAGAGGTCCAAGCATCGAGCGCGACCACCCCCGGACCGAATTGCTGCCGCCGGAATAGAGACGGTCCTCAACCGGAACGATGCCGTGGTCATCAGTTGATTTTATACCACCCACTTTGACCCGGAGCGCCAGGACAGTTCTCCAGAAACTGAAATATTTTCTTCCATCAAACATCAGTCCTGTATAATGAAAGTCACTATTAAACCCTAAACCACTCCACTTGAAAACCAGTGCGCTGAATACCCCTCTGGTGGGGGAGAACATCGGACTGCTATTATCCCAGGAAGAACCCAAAATAATACTGGATTTGTTATATACATCCGGTATTATTATAGCGGAACCTTCATCACTCGCGATGGTATTGGTATCCAGCCTGGTCTGCTCAAATGAATATGCTGCGGAACCGCCTAAATAGCGGGTGATCTGGTGCATTATGGCTGAACTTCCACCCACCCGGTTTACGGTATATCCCGGCTCTTCCTGCCTGAGAACATAAGGATTCAGAAGTAATGTGGTTCTCGGAGTGAATAAGGCAGGCTGTGTGAATTTAAGATCGATGTTATAGGGTTCCAGCCCTGAGTGTTTTAGCAATAAATTCAGTCTTCGGACTCCCCCTAAAAAACCGAAATATCGAAATTCCGAAAATACCCGGAACTTATCTTCCCTGCCATAACCAATACCAAACCTGGTTCCGTAACGTGGAGCTTCCTTTAATTGTATGCTCACTGGCACAGAATCTTCCTCACTCGCGCTTAGCTGGGATTTCACGGTCACTATCTGGTAAACCCCCAAAGCATAGACCTGTTCCTGGGACTTGTTTAAAAGACGCTGCTCGTAAACATCTCCCTGCCTGAATACAAGCTGTTTGCTAACCAATGCGGGAGCTACATATCCATTGCCTTTTATGGTAACTTCTCCAAACACACACTCGGGACCGCTCTCGATATCCCAGTTGATAGCCACTTCATTGGCCGCGGTGTCAACCTCTAATGCCGGGTGTACCTCTGCATAAGGATATCCACTGTTAATCAGAGCATCTATCAACAATCCCTGGTCGGAGCTTGCCTCTTCGTCCCGAAACCTGACCCCCTCCTTCAAGTTTAATGACTTCCAGGCCTTATCAATGGTAGTTGAGAGTTCATCATAACTCTTTTCTGGCACTGTTGGGAGCTTATAGTCCACTTTAGACACCCGGGTCGGTTCCCCCTCGATGATATTGATGATAAGTTTTACAGTTTCATTTTTATGATCCACTTCCAATGCACTCATTGTTACCTTCGTATTAAGGAAACCCTCTCTCTGGTAAAACCGCGCTAATTTTTTCAAGTCGCTATCTAAAATCTCCCTGCTGTATAGAAATGGCTTCTTTCGGAAAACAAGTTGCTTGAATCTGCTGGTTCCGTAGATGCTAACCTGGTCTGACAGCCTACTCGAAGAAAAGGAGTCATTCCCCCTGAATTCTACCTTTCTGAGAGTATAGTCTTCCTGTGCCCAGGCTTTGAAACAACTTATCGAAAGCACCAGTGAAAAGAAAATAATAATACTTTTTTGAACTAGCATTATACTACTAATCCATATAGAAGTTACAATTCAATAATAAACCCTGTGGTAACAGTAAGAAAATGCAGCCAGTTTTTTACGTAGCCGTCTCCGGGACCTTCCTCGTCTTCATTTGTGCCGACTGCCCCGCCGCCGAGGTAGCGTACGTTCAGGAATACTTTCGCCGGTTCCTTTATCTCCATTCCCATTCTCAAGGAGGCGTCAAGAATAGCGCCCGTGATCTCCTCGTCGCTACCATTTAAATAACTTATCGGCGCGTAAATACCATCAGCTTCGAAACCCAGCCAGGCTTTTTCTGAAAAATGCCACCGGGTACGGACTTTCAATGCGGGGACGGGTCCAATATCCCTTTGTGTTCGCAGTAGTTTACCATCTAACGATTCGAAATTTATCGTCGCGTTCCTTATCTGGAAGGATAAACCGAGAGCCAGATCGTACTCCTGATTTTCAGGAAGCATTTCCCTTAAGTAACTCAACCGGTAAAAAGGAAACCCGTAGAAAAACTTGACCGGTGTACCAGCAGGATAAACCAGGTCATCTACAACTAAATCCTTCTCAAGCATTTGCCTGGTCTCAATGGCTATTGGTTGGTATAACAAGATCAACGTATTCCTTTCAGACCAATCCCATTCGAGTGACAACCTGTTCGTGAAAAATAATACATCCTGACCACCATCTTTTACATAATCGAAGTAAGTTCCGCTTTTACTGAACTGAACCTTATGGTCTAGAACACCAAGAAATCCTAATTCAGCGACAGCCCTAAAGGATTCATCTGAATACACTGAAGCTGTAATAGTGCAGGATAATATGAGTATTACTATAGTCTTTCTAATCCATGTTTTAGTTAACATTTTCTTACCTCCTTAATCTACTGTATTAGTATCTGGAAAATTCAGTTTAATTTATGTGTATTGTTTTAAAGATACTTTTATAAAAGTCCTTGTCAATTGAATATTAGATATATTATTTCAGAAGGGTAAAGAGATGTTCAACAAAATTTAATGTTTAAAATAAATGAACAACTAAAAATTATGAACATAAAAATATCATTCAGAAAATATTGTTCTCGACTTACTAATGATATTATTCTATATTATGAAAAGTGCAACATAAACCCACACTTTAATTAAAGCAAAAGGAGATAAAATGTATTATCCCAGAAAAGTATCGTTAAGTTTTATTCCTGTTTTTTTCTTTTCCTTCTTAATTTTTCAATCCCTGTTCGTTATTCATCATTCATCTGTCGTTGCCGCTGTCCCGCGCTTGATAACCTACCAGGGGAAACTCACAAGCATCGATGGTGTCGGAATAAATGACACAGTTGATATTCACTTTTTAATTTTCGCTGATTCAATAAGTCCAAGCAGTATATGGGATGAGAATCACCTGGATGTGCCGGTCAGAAAAGGATTGTTCGACTTAGTACTGGGTTCCATCACACCACTCGACCTGGTTTTCGACACAGGTTACTGGCTGGAAATTGAAGTAGATGGAGATCGCTTATTGCCGCGAATGAAGTTCACTTCCGCCCCTTATGCCCTTAGAGCTGGACTGGCTGACAGCATAATAGGCGGCGCGGTAGGCGGCTCAGGAACGGAAAACTTCATCCCGATATGGAACGCAGCCGGGGACTTAGGAAGCTCAATAATATTTCAAAGCCCCGGTGGAAGGGTCGGTATCGGAACTCCATCACCAGCTTACCTTCTACAGGTCGAAAATACTGAATTTCAAAGAGCAATTTATGCAAAAAACACAAGGGATGCTTCTACCAACTATGCGATTTATGCATACTGTGAAGCTAACCAGAATTCCCAGTACGGTATCTATAGTAAGAGTAAAATCGATACTATTTATGATTACAATGCGTATGGGGTGTATGGCATTGCGGACGCGGATGACGCTGCGGGAGATTCCGCGGATGCCTACGGAGGCTATTTCCGTGCAGATGCAGATGATGAAGCATACGGGGTTTATGGTTACGCAACTACCGACCTTAATAAAGCTTATGGAGTCTATGGTTATGGATATAACACGGAAAACAACGTAGATGTTTTTGGCGTTTATGGTTATGTATATGACTCTGGTGATACTTCTAATTCTTATGGAGTTTATGGTAGAAGTCGCAGTTCTGGCATCAACACACCGGCTTACGGTCTTTATGGCGACGCATACTGTTCCGGTGACGGTTCCCCCGCTTATGGTGTTTACGGTAAGGGGGACTGCTCTACTACCGGCAGCGGGGTATATGGTGTTTATGGCTACGCGGACGGATTTACTTGCCCTATCGCCTATGGTGTATATGGCTTCGCCGAAGATGCCGATACGAACTGGGCGGGTTACTTCCAGGGAAATGTCAACATCACAGGTGACCTGACCGTTCTGGGCTCCTCACCCGTTGATAATGACTGGATAGTTGATGGAGTAAATATGCATTCCGCAGTTGGTGGTAGTATAGGTATTGGAACCACAACCCCGGTTTGCGACCTGCACCTCGTTGGCGGAGACACCCTAACGCAGCTCATGGTAGCACCCAACAGGTCGCTAAACGGCGGTAATTCACACCTCTTCCTGGCGGAAGACAACGATGGGACTTATGGTATGTTCTTCAGGTTCGACGGTGATGCAAATAATCTCCAATTGTACGGAAAGTCGTCCGGAACTATATACGGACCTCATCTGACAGTAGGGAGGAATGATGGCGTAGTTGGAATCGCAGGTAACACCGGGATCGGCACTTCAACCCCCGGGGACCATAAACTGTTCGTCAGCTCCAATGCCTCCGGTGGATACTGGAATTACTCCACCGTCCGCATCGAAAATGAAGCAACCACGGGGGAGGGTGTCGCTCTCATATTGGAGACCAATTCTACTGATGGCTTTGCTCTCGGCATTTCCGCTTTGAATGGCGGTCAATTCATACGCTGCGACAGCTACCTGGGGGGATGGCATCCAGTATTCCAGGTGGATTCCCTCGGTAAAACAACATGCGCGATTCTCAAGATAACGGGCGGTTCAGATATCGCGGAACCCTTCGAAGTCCCTGAGAAATCTGAAATCGAACCTGGTATGATACTCTCCATCGACCCGCAGAATCCCGGAAAGCTTAAACTCTGTGAAGTAGCCTATGATAAGAAGGTTGCGGGAATTGTCAGCGGCGCGGGAGGCGTTAATCCAGGTATGGTGATGGGACAGGAAGGCACAATAGCAGACGGCGAACACCCGGTTGCACTCTCCGGGCGCGTGTATGCCTATGCTACAAACTCTAACGGTACGATCGAACCTGGTGACCTGCTGACTACTTCTGATATTCCCGGGCACGCAATGAAAGTCGAAGATTATGATCAAGCGTATGGAGCGGTTATAGGGAAGGCGATGAGTAAGCTCGATGAGGAAACCGGACTCGTACTCGTTCTTGTAAGCCTACAATAATCCCGGGAGGAATAATAATGAAAACGAAAATAATAAATGGACAAGTTTTGCAAATCCTGTTAGTCTTGTTATTAATTCCAGTTTCCCTATCAGCAGAAGGGATTTCGGAACGGGAACTTGTATCCGCGGTAACAACCTGGGTTAGGGAAGTAACAGCTAACAACAGGGAAGAAGCTGAAATAGAGAGGATTGAACCTTATGTTCATCAAGGAGATACACTGCTATTCATTGCGCATCTCAGAGACAGTGGATTCTGTATTTGCGGAGCGCAAGACTTCATGCTCCCGGTTTATTACTATAGCCCCTCCCGAAGCTACGATTCGAATAAGGAACATGCACTTGCCATTCTTAGAATGGTCACATGTGAAACTCAAAAGCTAATCGAGGAAACTCCCTTCACTATTGATTCTATCCTATCCCCAATAAGGAAGCCATACTGGGAGCAACTCGCTGATGGTCGCGCTCCTGTATTCAGGGCGGTTAAAGGCTTTTATGACGGACCGGATTCGATGAGCCTTGGCGCTGTACCAGAATGGGATAACTGCCAGGGCTACCCATTCAATACAATGGCTCCTGGCATTGAGGGCGTTTTCTGCCCGATGGAAACACCGGACGGCTGCGTTGCTCATGCTATGTCCATGATTATCCGCTACTGGAAATGGCCTACTTACCCGGTGGGCAGGGATAGCACTGTCTATCACACCAGGTTCAGTAATTTATGGATATCTCAACCCCTGAGCGCTAATCCATTTAAGCCGGATTTCGACTCTACCGCCTGCCCATGGAAAGGGCGCTTGAAATGGAACTCATCCGTGGGAGGAAAGTTGATGATGAAAGACCACTGGGATGTCGACCTCTTCAACAATGCAAAAAAACAGTGCAAATCCTTCAGCCACGCTGAAAGCACAGCATTTCTCAATGCGATGGATAACCTCTGGGCTGATATGACAGTTAATGATATTAGGTTGACAGATATTTTCGATACTACCATTTACAGATGGAACCGAATGCCTTCCGCTGTCGGTGATATAGATACCCCCGAGGAAATTTACGCCGTATCTAAACTTACCTTCCAGGTGGGACTCTCAGTGCAGATGGGATACGGTGTTTACGGCTCAGGCTCCTGGGGCGACCGTTCACCAGAAGCCTACGAAAACCATTTCAATTATGATACCGATGCGATCTGGCAGGACCTCGCGCGCTGCACAACCGGGGTCGATACATGCAATTGCCCACACGATTGGGATGGCTCTACTCCTGATACATGCGAATGCTTCGAACCTGATACATGTGAAGGCGCAAAGGCAATCGTTTCCGAAATCCAATGGCTCAGACCGGTGCAGTTCGATTATGGACATTCAATCTACCACGATTGGGTCATTATCGGTTACAACAGGCTGCCACTCCCTGACGAGATGCAGTTCAAGGACGATACCGGTTGGCACACTATGGGAACTCATGTTACCCATTACCCCATAGTACGTCATATCGCCCCGAAAAATTACGTCCGATTCGTGGATAACACTGTTTACCCATTTGGATGGACCGGGGATGGTTCACCGGATTTTCCATACGAGGATATAGAAGATGCAATTGCAGACTCTGCCGATATACCGGTCAACGCCAGGCTTATTTTTAAAGCCGGCTCGGTTAATACTTTCACCGCCGATAATATTGAAATAGATTTCCCCGTGACACTTGAGGGCAGAAATATAATAATCGATCAAGAGTGAATGTCGATTAAGGATTAACGATTTCTAAATTAAGAAGGCTTGATCCATCCTCTACAAGGATGTTTCAATCGGAAAAATCTTGTGCTACAATTATCTAACTTCTACGAAGTTATTTTAATTTCGCCCGGTGTATTAAACTTAACAGCAATCTCGTTTCGAAAGATAATACCAGGAACATTTAAATTTCAAGCATTTTGAGTAATTAGTTGACAAAATGGATATTATATGACAATATGATTTTAGTAAAACGATATATATCCCTCACCATCGTAGATGGTCAATTATTGTAGCAATATAGCAAGAAAAATTGGAATCATTGCAGATGATTGATAAATTTAGAATTAGAATATCAGTGCTTAGCATCTTTTGTAACGTTCAGGGCTAAATATACCATACTGAGAAGACATAATAAGAAAAATATGGGGTCTGACAATAAAATAGAACCCCATATTGCATCAGGAACAGTTTCGCCGATTGCTGCGTAGCCAATCCAGAAAAAGATCATGGCATACGTATTAATAGCAAGGCCGGCAAAGACGAACGTCTTACCGAGACGCTGAATCCCAGCGCGAGCTGAGAGAATAAATAATCCTCCCAGCACAAGTAAAGGTCCACTCAAGATAGTATCTGCCCAGACGAAACCCCAATCGAGAAGCCCAAAAGGAAGTTTCCGCATTTCTAACTCAGCGGCTGCAGGCATGAAGAGCTTCCTGGTTTGCAGTATAAAGAACAATACTCCAAGAAGAACAGCATATATCCCAATCAAATGAATTATAGGCTTTGCTTTGAACCGCTTGAAAAATGGCTGTTTATTATCCACCATAACTCCCGGATAAAAAAACATTTATATCGACAAGACTTGGTAAAATATAAAGTCGATTGATAGCCTGTCAATCAAATGTTACTGCGCTCTTACTTGAGTATTTAGGCTAGCATGTTTCCTGGATTCAACAACCACCGGACGATCCTTATAACCGACACGTGTAGCTTTGATATTATAAGTAACCTTTAACGATTCCGGTCCATCGAAACTGTAAATCTTAACGGTCCCATCCTCGGTGACTTCAGCAGATATCCTTCCCGGGTCTTCACTCCCCATGGGGGTGCAAATTATGCGGTAGGTTCCCGGTTCGGACATCAACTGGAATTCGTGGGGGAGTTCCGCTTCACCGTACCCGCTATCAAGTTCTAGGACTCCGCAGTACTCTATCATGACTTCGGGGGATTCGGTGCAGGCAAACCGGATGTCCATATTTTCTATTTCGGGATGAGGCACCCTGAAATCTTTAGCTCCCAACACTTCTAAATCACCCTGTACTTCTGCATCACCTTCCACGATAATGTCATTAAATCCCGTCCAGGGGCAGCTGAAATACGACCCATCAATAGCAAGGTTTATTGTAGCCATGGTTTCTGTAGGATCCCAAATTTCAATTGAACCCTTGCTGAGGTTTCCACCCACTTTCAACTCGCAAGCGTAAGGGTAAGCAGCATCATTGGTAATGGTTAATCCGTCATTACCATGCGAATTAACTACTTTAACGGCACCGGGAGTACTTTCGGTACCAACTGTAAATGTTGATCCACAGGCACAGCCTCCTCCGCCACCGCCGCAAGGTTCGGTGCAGCAATCCGGGCAGCCGATAGTGACGCCGTGAGCCCCGGTAGTTACAGTTATGGGAGCATCACCAGCTACAGTGAAATTGTTATCAGGAATAGTGGGAGTTGCAGTTGTGTTTACTTTTTGGATAGCCACTCTTCGCGTAGGACCGCCAAATGCAGTGATAAGGTCACCACCCTGGTACATATTTATCTGCTCAAGTTCTGTTAACACCTTGAAGACCGGTGTAAATCCGGTACTATTATAAATCCTGAGATCACCATTACCAAGAAAGGCAGCAGCTTGGGGAACTGATACACGCCCAAATACAGCAGCAGCAGAACTATCCGAAGAGTAAGTGAGTCCTTCAACACCATAATTTGTTCCTGAAGTACTAAATACTATACCAGACACACCTGTGCCATTTTTTGATGAGGTCATACCCTCCACACCGCTAACGAATCCTGAATCAGATTCTGTCATCCCACTCACGCCTGCAGCTCCCGCAGTAGAGGAAAAGGTTTTTCCACAAACTCCATAAGTTTTACCTGCTGTACTCTTAGATTCAGCAAGGATCCCCGCAGCGCCATCCCTGTTGCTTGAGACTTTTGAGTGGACACCAAAAGCCAATCCTGACCCAAATGGCGCTGCTGCAAGAACTCCGGCAGCGCTATCTGCATCAGTGGTTATGGTTCCGATAACTCCATATACTCTTCCCGATCCCCCCCCGAAACCAGCTGAGCCAAAAACACCAGCTGAATAAGGTGTAGCTGAATAGCTTTCTCCCCTGACTCCATAAACCATTCCTGTAGCAACCCCGATGGTTACAAAACCAGCTTTACCATATACGCCTGCAGATTGAGAAGTTTCACTTTTGGTCTCACCGATTACACCAAAGGTTTCACCTGAGGTATGATCTGATTTTCCTAATACCCCACATGCGAAATCTCCAGCAGAATTAGTTATACCATAAACACCACGGACTATTCCTGTTTCCGAAATCGCTTCTCCATAGACACCTGATGATCCTTCGCCATCCGCTTCAATAATTCCCTTGACGCCGTATGATATAGAATATTCGCCAGAGGATACTGCCTTTCCAAACACACCTGCACGGGCATTTGATTTTGTAAAACCGAAAATACCATCACCTAAATAAGTGGAAGAATTCCAGTAGCCTTTAAATGCTGCCTTATATCCTCCATCATCATAGGCAGCGCCTTCGTAAGTCTCGATCCTTCCCACCGAGTTTAAACCTAAACTTACAGGGATAGAAGATTTGACCTTTGGACCATATTCTTCTAAAGCAGTAAGAGTAACAGCCACCTCGCCAGTTGCAGTTCTGACTTTGATAACGCCTGATCGGGAGGCGGAGCCGACTGTCAGCGTGCTTTCGCATGCGCAGGATATCCCGCCACCACCTCCACAAGGTTCAGTACAGCAATCAGGGCAACCAATTGTAACTCCATGTGTGCCTGTAGTTACTATTATTGGAGCATCCCCAGTAATACTGAAATTGTTGTCAGGGATAGTGGGTGTAGCGGAGGTGTTCACTTTCTGGATAGCTACTCTTCGAGTGGAACCACCGAATGTTGTGATAAGTTCACCACTTTCATACATGTTTACCTGGTCGTTCCCGGTTAGTACCTTGAAAACCGGAGAGAGAGCGGCAGTAGAAGGATCATATATTTTGAGGCCACCAATACCCATAAGGGCAGCGCTATGACCAGCACTGTCAGCGATACCAATTACCCCGGCGGCAAGGGTATCGATAGAAGCTGTTACTCCTCTAACACCAAAAGTTACTCCGCTAGTAGATTCGGCAAGGCCTTCAACTCCGATGCCCTGGTTTGAGTTAGTGATACCACTAACCCCGTTTACTGAGCCGCTTGTTGATGTAGCTTCCCCAAAGACTCCTGCTGAATAATCACCATTTGCTTCAGTAATGCCCATCACTCCAAAAGCAGTAGAATGTATATCTGAGGGAATAGCTTTACCCAATATTCCAGACTGGAATGTCGAGCTAGTAAAACCAAATATGCCATTACCTGGATGTGTAGCTGAATTCCAGTAACCTTTAAAAGCCGCTTTTGCTCCGCCGTCATCGTAGGGAGTGCCCTCGTATGCCTCTAATCTCCCTACCGAGAGGAGTTCCGCAGTAAGTGGAATAGATGATTTGATCTTTGGACCGGTAATGTCTGCAGCGGTAAGAGTAACGGCGACTTCGCCGGTTGCTGTTTTTACTTTTATAACGCCAGCCCGTGAGGAGGAACCTACGGTGAGGGTGCTGTCGCATCTACAGGAAATTCCACCAGCACCACAAGGCTCGGTACAGCAATCAGGACACCCGATGATAACTCCATGCCAATCATTTGTGACTGTTATTGGGGCTTCTCCAACGATTGTAAAATTATTATCCGGAATAGTGGGTTTTGCTGTGCTGTTTACTGTTTGAATAGCAGCTCTATGATAGGGACCCCCAAAAGCGGTAATAAGGTTACCACCTTCATAAATGTTTACCTGTTGACTATCTGCAGCAACTTCGAAAACCAGAGGCGCGGTCAATTCAGACGAACTGTAAATTCTCAAGTTTCCTTGACCTTCAATCGCAGCGCTTCTCCCATCGTTGGGGGCGATACCAAGTATCCCGGCAGCACGGACATTATTGGAAAGTGTCCTCCCCTTGACACCATAGTTTTTTCCGGTTGAATCCGTAGCCCCTCCAAAAACTCCGGTACCTTCGTTTGAGTTAGTAGCCCCCATTACTCCATTTACAATCCCGGTTGTTGACGAAGCCTCACCAAAGACCCCGGAGGACAGCTCACCGTTTGCTTCACACCTTCCATATACTCCAATCGCTGCTACGCTAGATACTGAAGGAACAGCTTTTCCCACCACACCTGCCTGGCCCTCAGAGTTTGTAAAACCAACGATCCCATTACCTGGATTTGTTGCTGAATTCCAGTAACCTTTAAGGGATGATTTATCGCTAGCGTCATCATAAGGAGTAGTGTCGTATATCTCAAATCTTGCTATGTTAAGTAACCCAGAACTTGTTGGTGCCGAGGATTTAATCCTTGGTCCAGCAATATCTGCTGCCGTTAGAGTAATTGCAACCTCACCGCTTGCTGTTTTAACTCTGATAATTCCCGGGCGGGAGGCAGAACCCACTGTGAGAGTACTCTCGCATGCGCAGGGACTTCCACTACCACTTATCCTATCTGCACATTTGGAATGGAAGGAGTACGGTGAGGCACCTAGCTTCTGCCTTGGCATTTCGGGGCTGCCGTCCACTGAAACACTTATCCAGTAGGAAGTTGAAAAATCAGCGGAAGCGCTTTCAAAGCTGGTGACTGAACCCAGTAGTGCATCATATAAACCCAGCGAATCGAGGTTTACATCCTGGGTTTCTGTCCATATCGGGGTTCCACCTGTCTCCACTGTATAGAATTTGAACGTAAGTGTATGGCTTCCAGTCAATGGCGCTCCACTGTCATCGCTAAGCTTTCCCTGGTAATGTATTATCTCAGGGATTTGGGCAATTACCAGTGAACAATTAGCAATTACCAATGAAACAATGATAATAAATGGAAAAAACAGCTTCATTGTTTTGTTCATTCTAAGACCTCCTTTAACGTAAAATTAATGAAAAGTATATTGATTGAAGATACCATAGAATCAATAATTGGGGGAGCATAAACATCATTTAGAACTCCTGTTTTCTTTCCTAAACTAAACAAAATTATTGAAAACTATTTAATTACCATTAATAATCAAGTATATTTTAGAAATAAATACCAAAAAACGGGAATAAAACTGTAAATATCTATTGGGTATGGGAATAGAAGTAAGGAGAGGCGGTTTCTGTTAAAATCGAAAAAAGTAAATTGAAAATCGTCAATAGCGGATCAGTTACTTATGCTTGCTCCTTTAACATTTCTGCTCATTTGATAGTGAACACCCATCTCCATTAAATACCCATAAGCTTCGGGATAGAGTAATTTTCCTTTTTCGTAATGACCATTACCCTTCTCCTCTTCCACAGGTCGATAAATTTCGTGCATAACCGGGTCGTCCCTATCTGCAAGGACTATGTAAGTAACCTTTCTGCCTGGTTCACCATACAGTTTAAATTGGGTGTACTCATCGTTCCATTCATAACCCACCATAAACGGTTTCCCAACCGGTGTTGGCGTAACGGATGCTTCGCCTTCTTTTGTTAAAGCTGAGAAGTAGTCAGGCATCTTTACAGAACCTTCACCATATTCGTCGAGTATAACCTCACCCCGGTAGAGGCAAAGGTTCTCTGGTGATTCAACAAAATTATGGCGAAGTGTTTTGTTTAGCGGATCAAGCGGATGGTCTATCAGAAAGGAGCCACCTGCTTTAGATACAGTACCGGTTACATCCAAATTTCCGTTCACATCTACATTGTTTTCTATTGTTAAGGGGTAATCCGGGTGTGCCCAACCAATTAGATTACATCCTAAATACTTTTCATAATCCATTATTAAATCACCATCTAGATTTAAATCACCACCTACATTTAAATCCCAATCAACATCGGCACTACCTTCCACAGTGATGTCTTCAAATCCTGTATGGACGGCGAAATATGCCCCCCAGCTAGCAAGGTTAATATAAGCGTAATCTCCGACATTATCGTATATACTAATTTCTCCATGACTTCCAATACCACCTACGTTTAGATTGCACATAGTTCCTGATTGGCTCACTTCTAATGCGGGATTACCTGAGGAGTTTATTACCTGAGCGCCACCTGGTTTGCTCGCGCTGCCGACTTTCAAGGTCGAATCGCAGTTACATCCGTCGCCGCCGCCACCACAGGGTTCTGTGCAGCAGTCTTCGCAACTGATATTGACACCGTGAGCACTGGTAGTAACCGTTATGGGAGCATCAGCAGTGATGGTGAAGTTGTTATCAGGAATAGTTGGGGTAGCTACAGAGTTCACTTTCTGAATGGCTACTCTTCTATCAAAACCTCCAAAAGCAGTTATCAGTTCACTTGCCTGGTACATATTGACTTGTTCATTCGCCACGGAAATAGTGAATACAGTGGGGGATTCCGGTCCTCCAGTAAGACATACTCTAAGATCACCGGAACTTAGCAAGCCTGCGCTCTGCCCGGTACTATCAGCCCAACCCATAAGCCCTGCTGAGAGACTATCGCTGGAATTCGTTTTTCCTAAGACTCCATATATCTTCCCAGTTCCCAAAATAGCTTCACCCGATACTCCGGAAGAATAATCTCCAGATGACCGTGTTATACCTCTTACACCACTTATCGTTCCGGTTGATGCTTCACCTTCTCCGTATACTCCAGACGAGTTAGTACCAGATGACATGGAATAGCCAGAAACACCAAAGACGACGCCTGTTTCTGAAAAAGCCCTGCCCTCTAATCCGGCAGAATTGGGGCTTTCTGAGCGGATATGGCCGGAAACTCCATAGACCTGAGCAGTTGTTGACATAGCTTCACCATAAACACCCGCGGATAAAGGACCGTTACCCTCAGTAACACCACTGACTCCATAAGAGGGAGATATCTCCTCTAAAGAACCAGCTTTACCGAATACGCCAGCGGATGATTCACCGGAACTTGTAAAACCGAAAACACCATGACCTGTGGGACTCCCGGAATTCCAGTAACCTTTAATGGCTGCTTTAGCATCGCTGTCATCGTAGGGAGTATCCTGGTACGCCTCAAATCTTGCCACAGATAGTAGATCTGCAGTTGCTGGAACGGATGATTTAACCTTGGGTCCAGCAACGTCCGCAGCGGTGAGTTTAACGGCTACTTCGCCGGTTGCTGTTTTTACATTAATAACACCTGCGTGTGAGGAAGAGCCCACGGTAAGTGTGCTGTCACACCTGCAGGCAATTCCACCTGCGCCACACGGTTCGGTACAGCAGTCAGGGCAGCCGATAGTAACGCCGTGCGCGCCGGTAGTAACCGTTATAGGAGAATCACCAGTAATATTGAAATTATTGTCCGGGATAGTCGGAGTAGCGGAGGTGTTCACTTTCTGGATGGGAACTCTTCTAGTAGGACCCCCGAACGCGGTTATCAACTCATTCAACTCATATATGTTTACCTGATGTATACCACCAGTGCGCACTGTGAAAACTTTAAAAAATTCGGTACGATCGTATATTCTAAGGTCACCACGACCTATGATTGCAGCGCTGGCATTAGAAATATTATCAGCCCAACCCAGAACCCCAGCAGCGGATGAATCTGATGAACACGTCACTCCTTTGACCCCGAAGGTCGTCCCACTTATAGCTTCTGCAAAACCTTCAACACCAATGCCTTGGATAGAGTTAGTGATACCAGTAACACCATTGACCAAGCCCGATGTTGATGTAGCCTCGCCGCGAACTCCGGCTGAACCCTCTCCAGTGGATGGTACAACTCCTTTAACCCCAAAGGTTCTTGCTCCCGAAATAGCAACCGATTGCCCGAGAACTCCACAAGCATCATCAGTACTAGAATGAGTAATTCCCTTCGCTCCGTAACTTAAATGAGTACCCATTGCTTCTCCAAGAATTCCTACAGAGTTATCTGCTGAATGATCGCCAGCTTTACCGTAAACACCATAGCCCAGACCTTCACCATCTGCAGTTCCATGGACTCCGGCAACATTATCGCCAAAGGCATAAGTTATACCGATAACTCCGTGTGATAAGGCATCAGCTGCCGAATTCATAGCTATCCCTTTAACTCCGGCGGCATCAGTCGATTTACTATTTGTCAATCCCAGGACGCCGGGAGATATACCCGAGCCGTTAGCATTCCCAATTATCGCAGCTCTGTCATTAACGATAGTGTTGGCGAGAATCCCCTGGGTTGAATCGTTAGTCGTTTCAATACGGGCTATCTGTTGTCCTGCGGTATTCCTTGCAAATAGTGCGCCATTAGTGAGATCATCACCAAGAATAACTCTGTGAGGATGTGGGTAATCCCGGCTGTCTATTCTAATCTTATTGCTGTCGGTTATTTCAGTAATGGTTATATTTTCACCGGGTGAGAAAACTATGTTTCCTTCATCATCTGGAGCAATGTCGTTAATTGACTTGACAAAATTACTAATACCTGTTATGCTATCTGCATATTGGGCATGAAAGAAGTAGGGGGAGGAACTGATCTCGTGTCTTCCCATTTCGGTGCCACCATCCACTGATACGCTGAGTCAGTATGGCTCCGAAAAATTTCCAGAATAGGTTTCAAAATTGATAAAAGAACCCAGGTTTACATCATACAAGCCCATTGAATCGATATCAACAACATGTGTTTCAGTCCATAATGGTGTTCCTCCCGTCTCTTCAGTGTATAGTCCGAAATTAATGGTATGGATTCCGGTCAAGGGTTCACCGGTTTCATCGCTTAATCTCCCCTGCTAATGTATTATCTCGGGGGATCTGTGCAATTAGCAATGAACAATTAGCAATTATCATTGCAACAGCGAATAAAAAGGAAAAAAACAACTTCGTTTTGTGTTTCATTATGAAACCTCCTTAATTTTAAAATCTGTAAGAAATTGTTTTATTTCATTAGGTAAGCAAATTTGGGAATTTGAAAGACGAAATGATTTGGGGGGTTTTTATTTTAAGTTTAAAAAACACAATATACAAAACAAACAATAATGTCTGGAAAAGGTCAAGAGTTTTTTGAAAATGAGTGTTAAATATGGGTGTGAAACAAGTATGGGAATATGTGTAAAAAAAAGAGTGTACTCGTGAGTTTGGGAAAAAGGTAAATAAGAAATTAATAAATTTCCTTTTCAAGTAGTAATTATTAATTCTTCCTTGAAATTAAGCACAATGGGAAAAAGTGAAACGTAAAAACGGATATAGAAATCTGAAATAGGTAAGTTTATATCTTCCAAACCCCTAACCTAAACCATGAATTAATTATTCTGGTTTAATAAGCAGTCAATCTAATATTCTTTCATCGATCACAATGGTGTCTACGATACGATCATGTTTGGTTTGGCGAATTGGGGAATCAAAATACCTCAGGAATCCGAAGAAAAGATCGATAGATGAGATGGTGTAACCGAATGCCCGGTCAAATGCCTGCCAAAAGGTTAGCTTTTCATCTCATTACTTGTTTATCGACAACTACCGGGTGATCCTTATATCCTTTCCTGGTCGCATAGACTGTAAAGGCAACCTTAAAATTCCCTTCGCCACCTGCTAATTCTTTTATCATAATTTTACCATTATCGTCAACCTTTGCGCCTACGCCATTGTTCTCCCAGTCCTGCGGAGTGCACATAATGGAGTATGTTCCGGGTTCTGACATTAAAACAAATTCATGGGGGAGCTGACTTTCGCCATAGCCATCATTCAACTCAAGGGTACCCCGGTGTTCGATCATCACTTCGTCTGATTCAGCGCAGTAGAAGCGTATGTCTTTATCCTCGATTTCGGGGTGTGGTGTCTGGAAGCTTTTGAATCCGTAAACAATTAAATCTCCCAGAACACACACATCATGCTTAGTATAAACATGCTTATTGAGATTCACAGATGCGCAACTGGCAGCCATGATCGTGTCTCCTTCGGCACTGCCCGTGATCAACAATTTACCATTGACTCCAAACGTTCCAGCTTTAATAACACAATCATCTCCGCTGGGCTCATAGTATATTTTTGCGCCGACACTTCCCCCACTATTAATGATCTTCAGTTCGCCCGGGCTTTCTCCGCTGCCTATTGTGTGGGTGGATTCACAAACACACCCTCCGCCTTCTCCACCGCATGGTGATGTGCAGCATTCAGGACAGCTTATTGTTACACCGTGCGCTCCATTTGTTACAAGCAATGGAGCTTCTGCCTCTATCATGAAATTGTTGTCATACAAGGTAGGCGTGGGACCGCCATTCACCTTCTGAATAGCAACCCTGTTGGAAGAACCGCCGAAAATAGTAATAGGATTATACTCCATTCCGTAGATATGGGTTTCATTAGCACCTGGAGTGACTTTAAAAGCTATGTCATCCATGTAGGGTTCACCGACTACAAAAACACCGTCTGACAATATAGCTACACCAAAAAGAAGATCCGAGCGTCCTAAAACGCCGATCTGGCCTTCACCTATAACCCCTGCTCCAGCTTCATTAATGCCGAAAACCCCAGCGGTGTTATATCCTATCGCTGAGCTTTTCCCCTTAACACCATTTGCATTGTTAATGGCTAACCCATATACTCCAGCAGCTGAATCATTATTAGAATAACATGTTCCATAAACGCCATAGACCTTTTGTAAAGCGCCTGTTGCTTCTCCCCAGACTCCTGCCGATGTATCGGCATCCATGTTTGTACTTCCTCTAATCCCGTAGATTTTTGAAGGATAGGCTGCATCGCCATTGGCAATTCCCATGACTCCAGCAGTATTCCTTACCATGGAAGTACTTTTGCCTAATACGCCAAATGATACTCCATTAACAGAATAGCCATAAACACCAGCAGCATCATCAGAACCGGATGTAAAGCCTTGGACACCATAAATAGCTGGGCTCATTTGACCAGCCCAGCCCAGGATTCCCGAAGCGCCAGTATCGGCAGAAGCAGTATAACCGTAAACCCCTGCAGTTTTACCAGTATTGCCTAATGCCCTTCCATATACTCCAGCTGCATGCTCACCCGTAGCTCTGGTTTCACCTCTTACGCCGTAAAGCCTTTGCTCAGATACATTGCGGGTCAAGCCATAAATCCCCGCTGCGTCCTGCGCCTCGGAAAAGGTCTCACCCATAACACCGAAGACCAAGCCGGAACCGAACAAAAATCCTGCCACACCGTAAACTCCGGCGCTGCTGTCATGGTTACTCTGTGTCATTCCTTTCACACCATAGTTTCTTCCATGTCCTGTAGCAATCCCCCAGACTCCGTCAGCATCTCTTTCATTTCCTTGTGCATACCCTACAATCCCTTTCGCTGAGGATCCATCAGTTGAAAGAGCCCTCGCGAGTAATGCTGCGGCGACTTCATCATTGGAGTAAGTCTCCGCAAGAACTCCGTAATTTGTCTCGCCATTTATTGCTTTTCCATAAACACCGGCGCTTTCAGAACCTGTGCTCCTTGTCAATCCATAAACACCGTAAGTATGGTTGCCAGCTGCAACCCTTCCGTAAACACCCACAGCGCTGTCAGAAGAGCTTTCGTTCACTCCTCCCACACCATAAGTCCTCCCTTCAGTTCCCTCCGCTGAACCCCATATCCCTGAAGCATAGTCTGAGGTGCTGTATGTCTCCCCCAAAATACCTGATGTCACTCCTGAGGACCTTAGAGCGCTTCCATAAACTCCTGCCGCACCATCACCATCGCTGAAAGTATATCCAATAATTCCTGTAGCATAACCTGCACCATGCGCTTCAGCCCTTATTGCAGATTTGTCATCAACAAAGGATTTTGCAAGTACACCCTGTGTTGAGTCAGGAGCGCTTTCAATCCTGGTAACCAGCTCCCCGCCTTGGTTGTAAACGAATAAAGCACCATGCTCGGTGGAATTGCCAAGAGTCACACGGTTGGGATGGGGTGCGCCGCCACTTGAAATCCTTACTTTATTACTGTCTAAAATCCCTGTTATGATTATGTTTTCCCCTTCTTCCAATAGCAGATTGCCTTCAGCATCCGGTGCAATATCGTTTATTGAACTAATGCCCCCCGCGTCACCAGTGGCAGAAATCTGTATCTGGTTAGTTGCGGGTATTTCTGTTAAAGTAATGTTTGTGCCTTCGATAAACTCGATATTTCCTGTTTCATCGGCATCAATTTCATTAATTGTCTTGACGTAATTATATATTCCTGCTATACTATCCGCGTATTGAGCATGGAATGCGTAAGGTGATGTGCCAATCTCATGCCTGCCCATTTCGACTCCGCCATCAACGGAGAGGCTTAACCAGTAGGGTAGAAAAAAATCCACAGACGCGCTTTCAAAAGAAGTGACCGAACCGAGCATAACATCATAAAAACCTAACGAGTCCATATCAACCTCATGGGTTTCAGTCCATATCGGTATTCCGCCGGTCTCTTCAGCATAAAGCCTGAAAGTAAGTATATGAGTCCCGGTTAATGCGGTACCGCTGTCATCACTCAATCCTGCCTGGTAGTGAATTACCTCGGGAACAGAGGCGTATAAAGGAGAACAAATAATTCGGGAGTTTTCAAAGAATACTCCTAAAACCAATTCTCCGAATTGGTTAACGCTTAGAAGAATAATGAATGAAAGAAAAAGGATTAGGACAAACAGATTTGTTTTAAGTGTCATTAGAGAATCTCCTTGCTTGTAAATTTCGAAAAAAACGTTTTTATTTTTATGAATGCAAATAAATGTGCTTTGAGGAAATTATTCAGTGCTGGAGCTTTTATCGTTTTGAATAAGATTATCATAGTTCTCTGATATTAAACATTAATTATCTTTACGGTCATGAATATTCCAATAAGCAATAACAAATAGGAGCTATGAAATTATGGGTATGTAATAAGTATAGTTACAGGTACAATATGAATAAAAATTGAGAAAATCGAATATTAATGTGTAGAAAAAATGGAATGGTCAGTTAATAAGGGGAAGTGTTAACCCTAATATTTCACATATAATCAGCGGCGAAATACTATTCCTGTGCCAGGTTCAGGACAATGATAATCAATTATCATCTGTTGGTAGTTTCAGCCTTTCCATATTAAAAACCTTTGCCGTAACAACTACCGGGGTATCTTTATATCCCTTCCTGGTTGCATATACTATGTATGCCACCTTCATATTGTCTTCTCCACCTCGCGCTTTGATCTTTACCAAACCATTTTCTGTAATAATTCCACCAACTTCTTCAGGAAGTTCCAGTGTCTGGGGTGTACACATCACAGAGAACGTTCCCGGTTCAGACATAAGTACGAATTCGTGGGGGAGTTCTATTTCTCCGTATCCATTTTGAAGTTCGAGAACGCTGCGGTATTCGATCAGTACTTCAGGAGATTCTGTACATGAGAAGCGGATGTTCTTACTTTCATCTTCAGGGTGGGGTGAGAGAAAACCCTTTAAGCCAGCCACGAATAAGGAGCCATCAACAAAAAGGTTTTTATATGCGAATATATCTGGGAAGAGATGTCCTACATCGCACAGGACGTAGAGGGGATGTCCCTCGGCATCCCAGAGGATCAACTTGCCTTGTGTGCCTTCACCACCTGCTTCTATATTGTGTTTATTATCCACTGCGCTGTAGTAAATACTTGCCCCGGTTTCTCCGCTTTCGGTAAGGATCTTCAATTCGCCGTTTCTTCCACCACCACCTGTTGTGAATGTTGATTCACAGTAACAACCACCGCCTCCAGCGCATGGATGGGTGCAGCATTCCGGGCAGCTTATGTTTATACCGTGTTCAAGGTTGGTAACTACAATAGGGGCATCGGCGGTAATACCGAAATTGTTATCCGGTATCGTTGGAGTTGCAGTGTTATTCACCTTCTGTATAGCAACACGGCTTGTGGGTCCTCCAAAAATAGTGATTTCTTCATGGCTTGTATTGAACACTGAAACCGATTTATTCTGATAATCTACCGCGAATGCTGGATTTGTATTATCATCTACACGGAAATTACCAATACAACGCATACCATAGTTATAGTCTCCTTTACATTTTCCTAGAACTCCAACACTCATTCTGGCAGTGGAATCTTCTACTTCACCATAAACACCAGCAGAATAAGTGCCAAATCCAGTGGCTCTTGATAACCCATGCACTCCGTAGGATTTGCAAGTTAAGAAGTCAGTTACACCAAAAACACCTGCAGTTCCATCAGTATCTGATTTGGTTTGCCCATATACACCGTATGTTTTTCCAGCACTATTTCTTGAGAGTCCATATACACCGGCAGCTCCATCGCCCATAGAGAAAGTTTCTCCTTTTACTCCATAGAGTTCACTTCCCTCTGTTGATATTGCTCTTCCTAGTACTCCACAAACCCCGGGTATGGCACTATACGTCATTCCATGTATTCCAAAGGAGTAATAACTGCTTCCGGTTATGTAATCGGAGCCAAAAACTCCAGCAGTACTATCTCCAGGACTTCTGGTTATACCCTGAACACCATAATTTTTCCCCGAGCCAAAACTGCAGCCATATACACCACTTGCACCAGCTTCATCACCATAGGATAATCCAATTACACCCTTGGCTGAGGAACCATCACTTGCTTTAGCATTGCCCGTAACTCCCGCACTAAATTGAGCAGTACCGTTACTGATGCCCATAACTCCGGAATTTAAATTATCACCAGTAGCTTTTCCTAACACTCCAACAGTCCCTTCACCTTCACTGGAGGATAAACCGTAAACTCCATAAGTATTTCCGCTTGTTACTTTTCCTAAAACCCCCGCTGCTGAATCGGCTCCACTTAGTGTTAGACCTTTGACTCCATAGTTCCGGCTGGTTTCGTAAGTAGCTTTCCCAAAAACCCCCGCTGCTTCATTAGCAAAGGACCTTGAGATGCCATACACTCCAAAAGTAACTACATCAGGGTGTATGCCATCGTCTCCCAAGACTCCAGCGCTGCTATCCTCGGAATCAACACCTATTGAGCCCCAGACTCCATAATTCTTACCTGCGCCAGTAGTGGTACCATACACTCCTGCAGCGTAATCTCCGCCTCCATGCGCTTCGCCAATGACTCCCTTTGAAAATGCAGCATCGCCTTCAGCAAGGGAAACACCTTTAACGCCAGCCGCAGATCCTACACAAGTACTTACTTCCCCTAGTACACCGTAGTTTATACCTAAACTCATGGTATTACCATAAACTCCAGCAGAACCTTCCCCAAAACCTAAAGACATACCTCGAACTCCATAATTTTTTGCAGACATATCCATAGCACTTCCAATAATTCCTACAGCCTCGTCCTCTCTACTTAGTGTTGTCGCAGCGATACCCATATAAAGCCCATCTCCATACGCAGAAACTCCTAATGCTTGTGAATTAGTCCTGGTGGTATATATGTTCACTCCTTGTGTACTATCTGGCGAAGATTCTGCCGTAAAAACCATATCACCAGCTCTGTTCCTTATGAATAGAGCCCCATTTTCAGTAGTACTCCCTAAAGTTATACGGTTAGGATGTACATAATCCCCACCGGAAAACCGTATCTTATTGCTGTCCGGAATCTCAGTTATGGTTATTCCTTCTCCCTCAACAAGTTCCAGGTTCATAGTGCCATCAGGTGGAACACCATTTATGGTCGCAATGTAACCATCCACCGCCACGCTATCAGCATAGTAAGCATGTATCGCGTATGGGGAGGAGCCCACTTCATAGCGCCCGATCTCAGCGCCGCCATCCACTGATAGCCCGAGATAATAGGGCACCTCAAAATCAACGCCTGCATCCCCGAACGGGGTAACCGAACCGAGCATAACATTATACAGCCCAAGTGAGTCGATCTCAACCTCGTGGCTTTCAGTCCAAAACTCGGTCCCGCCAGTCGGTTCTGTATAGAGTTTAAAAGTAAGTGTATGAGTTCCGACAATTGGGTGACCTGATTCGTCAGCTAGATGCCCCTGGTAGGAAATCAAGCGGGGAACAGATGCAATTATCAATGGACAATTAACAACTAACAATGCAAAATAGACAACAAAAAACAGCACGACAAACTTTGATTTGTTGGACATTATGATACCTCCATGACTGTGTGAAATTCAAATAAATTATTGACAATCACGTAAATATATGACAAAAATTTTAAACATGTATCAAGTTGTGTAAGTAAATCTATGAATTCTTTTTTTCTTTCTTTAGTTTCCGTTTCTCTTTAAGCGTAACTTGTGCTTTTTTCCGGGTTTCGCGTTTACCCTTGTCTTTTTTTCCTTTGTCTCCCATGATCAACTCCTTTTTTAGATATTAAGTTTGTTTCGTGTTTAGTCTAACATTTGAATTTCGAGAAAAATCAACACCAGGATAACTTTTGTACAAAATAATACTTGACAAATAGACTAAATTATGAGAAAACAATCGTGTCGGTTTCCTTATTAATATTCATAATATTACATATCTAAAATAAATCAAGTAAAATCCAATAACTTTTATTTCTTTTTATTTAATAGATTTATGTACTGGTCAACACATTGAACAGGTACAATCCAATATCCCCAACATCTCATATATGTATTTTTTATAAAACCTTCGACTTGTGACAATAATTTCGAATTGGTTTATAAGCATAATTTTTGTGATGCATTAGTTTTTAATATCATATTTAAATCCTTCTAATCCTTCATTCTGCACTATTCATAGTATCCCTCAATTTCAATTTTCCCAATTTGTCATGTCTTTTAGTTCTCCCGTATAGCTTTGTGCTTCTTCCAGCTCATCAGTTCATCTGTCGGAATAACAACCCGTTGGTCTTTATACCCGGCTCTTGAGGAATAGACCACGAACGCAACCTTCAAGATTTCGGGGCCATCGAATGAGTGAATTTGGACTTTCCCATCATCAGTAACTAAGGCGGCAATCCTTCCCGGATCAACCCTCGCTTGAGGGGTGCACATTATCGAATATGTGCCCGGTTCGGACATCAGGATGAATTCGTGGGGAAGCTTCGTTTCTCCGTATCCTTCGGACAGCTCGATCAATCCGCGGTGCTGGATCATTACTTCATCGGATTCCGCGCATGTAAACAGGATACTTTTATCATCCATCTCAGGGTGCTGCACTAAGAAGCCTTTTGTACCTGTTACGTATAGGTTGCCGCCGACGTGAGTATCTCCACCCGAGCTTATAACATCAGCAGAACTGATCCCGTACCGGTCGATATAGTTCATATCGCCACCCCCGCTGTACCTGGTCACTATTTCTCCATCGGAACCCCCGCCACCGACTACCATAGTGCCTTCACATAAGCACCCACTTCCACCCCCGCAGGGTTCTTCGCAGCATTCCGGGCAACTGATGGTTACACCGTGCGCACCATTTGTTAGGAGAAGGGGAGCTTCTGCGGCAATTGTGAAATTATTGTCAGGAATGGTGGGTGTTGGACCGTTATTGACTTTCTGGATTGCGACCCTATTAGAAGCACCGCCAAAGATGGTTATCGGATCGTCTCCGGTACCATAAATACTGGTAGAATTAAATAGCGGATCAACAATCATAGCGGTATTTTCGACTTCAATATCTCCGACAATGAATTTCCCGTCTGAAATAATTGCAGCGGTTCCAAAAATGTCTTCGATACCTACCACTCCGATAATACCTTCACCCATAACGCCTATTCCATCCTCAGCAATGCCTTGCACACCGGCGACCGTGGTGTTTTCTGATGCTGTTATTCCAAGAACTCCATTACCATTATTCAGGGATCGACCAAAAACACCGGCAGCATCCCAATCTTCACTTCCTGTAATACCATAAACTCCATAAGTCAATCCACCACCCGACATTCCAAGTACTCCTGCTGATGAATCTGCACTACTCATGGTCAAACCTTTCAGCCCATAACTTCTGCCTCCTGTATTTGCCAAACCGTACACTCCTGCTACATCATTTCCCGGGCTTTCAGTCATTGCGCTAATAGCATTATAGGTTCCCTCCCCGCTTGCCGCTACTCCGAGGGCTTGCATCATTGTGTTAGGAGTTACTACTAGTAAACCCTGGCTTGCAGGATCAGTCTCAGCAATTAAAATCACCTGTCCGGACTGATTTCTCATCTGAAGGGCTCCATGCTCGGTATCGTTACCCAGAATAACCCGGTTGGGATGAGGGTAATCACGGCTGTCTATGCGAATTTTATTGCTGTCAGGTATTTCGGTTATTGTGATATTTTCACCTTCAATCAGCTGGAGATTACCATCACCGTCAGGGGGTACTTCATTGACCGAATTCATGCCGCCTGCCGCTCCACCCGTAGCGGAAATCCTTATTTTATTGCTGTCCGGAATAGCGTCGATGTTGATATTTGCCCCTTCGATCAGGTCGATATTGCTGCTTTCATCCGGGAGAACGCCATCAATTGTAATTTCTGGTGTGGGAGGACACTCTGACGATATTTCGATCGCATTACTTCCCGGCATTTCGGTAATGGTGACATTATCGCCTTCGAGCAGTTCGATATTGCCCATTTCATCGGGATCCACCTCGTTAATACTCTTGACATAATTGTAAATTCCTGATAGACTATCTGCATAATGGGCGTGGAATGAATAGGGTGAAGCGCCGACCTGGTGTCTGCCCAGTTCCGCACTGCCGTCCACAGAGAGGCTCATCCAGTAAGGGACTGAAAAATCAACACCGGCGCTGGCGAACGAAGAAATGGAGCCCAGCATCAGGCTATATAATCCTACTGAGTCGAGCTCAACGGTGTGGATCTCCGACCAGATCGCTGATCCTCCCGCTTCAGTGTCATAAAGCCTGAAAGTAAGAGTGTGGCTTCCGATTAGGGGATCCCCTGATTCATCCGCGAGGTGTCCCTGGTAGGAAACAAGTTGAGGGATGGATGCAATTAACAATTAGCAATTAGCAATGCACCAATGAAAATGAAGAGAAAAACAAAAAACTTTGATTGGTGGGACATTTTGATACCTCCTGGAGATAAAGTTTACACAAATTAATCCTTAACAAGTTCTAAAAAATATGTTATGATACAATAAAAACATATTTAAATTTGTTACTATTGTAATTTAGTTGGAAAAAAAAACAATAAAAAACTTCCTGAACAAATTACTTGAAATGGTTAAATTGCATTCAATTGGTTAGGAACCCGGGACAAAAACACAAAATGATAAATGTTTTTTTCTTTTTCCATTCATCCAGCCATCCATTCATCCTATATGGGCTTACTACTTAGTCCATTTTTATTGAAAAAAATAAAGTTTATTTCCCACTGCATTTTAAGGGCTAAGTAACACACCCCGGTCTCCACTTAAGTTTCGACCACCCCTCTCAAGAGGGGATTATTTGGTGCCATGCAGGGTAACCCGCAGAATTTCACCGGGGTGCCAGAGCCGCATGCGTGGTCCCCAGGTGCCGGTTCCGCGGCAGACGATGACGGTCATCCCTTCTATTTCATAGCGTCCTGCGATCAGGGGGTAGCGGATCTTGACCAGGTAATTAAATGGCCAGACCTGCCCGGCGTGAGTGTGTCCTGAGAGCATCAATCCCACACCGGCTCCTGCTGCAACATCAGCATACCAGGGGGTGTGGGAAAGGAGAATGGTGGCACCCGGTGGCCGCCCTTCAAGAGCCCTTAATAGCTGTTCACTACCCTTGCCGGAACGGCGGGTAGAGGTAAAATCTTCCACACCCACAAGGATAAAACCGGTATCAACCTCAACCCATGAATCACGGAGTACTTCGAATCCAGCCTCTTCCATTGTCTGCATACTCCGGTTATTGCGGCCGTAGCGTTCATGGTTACCGGGAACTACCCAGACTCCCTTTGATGCTGAAAGTTGACTGAAAATTGGAACCAGTTCCTCGTAATTTATACCATGTCCTTCCACAACATCTCCGAGTAGAAAGACGAAATCAGGCTGTTGTTCATTTACTTGCTTAACGCGCGCCACCAGCCAATCTTTGCCGATAAGTGAGCCGAGGTGCGTATCTGAGAGTGCAAGGATCACCTTGCCGTCCATTTTCGCAGGTAAATTGGAAATACTGACTTCATAATTTTTGACAACAGGTGCGCGAAGCCCCTGGAACAGCGCAATAGCAGACATTAGTCCCGCGACGGCCAGCGCCCAGCCTCTTAAAGATGGTGCTTTCTTACGGAATAAGAATCCAAATCCTGTTAAGATGTCAACCACCAGTATGCAGGTGAAAGCAAGGAATATTATCGCCATCCAATTCATCCCGCAGAATTCCAGTAATACAGCCAGGGTTCCGGTTTCCCCGTGACCATAAAGCCGTCCCAGGAGAAAAATCCCCCATAATAATATTCCTAACACAATGAGGAGTATTCTGGAAATCCGGTGCTTTTTTATAATGGGTACTGAAAATGCACGCCAGAAAACATAGATGTGCATAATAGAGATAATAGTTAATAGTATTGTTCCGAACATGGTTACTCTCTAAGTTATAAATCTTTTTCTGTTACTTAACAGAACCATATCTCTCAGGTAATTTATATTTTCGGCATCTAACCAATTTTTTTCAAAATCCTTTTGCTGCACAAGAGTGGCGATCGAAGCCAGAGTTCTTAAATGAAATAGTCTATTCTCTTTTGTGCCTACAAAAACAAATACAGCTTTAATTGCTTCTTCTTTCTGGGTGAACGTAATGCCTTGTTTACACCGAACCATTATCAGGAAGAACCGATCATTGCCTTCAATTATGATATGAGGAATAGCCACAAAAGTCGAGATTGCGGTATTGCTATCTTCTTGTCTGTGTTTCAGCATTGAAAATACCCTGTTTTTATCTACATTAATTTCATTCGATATAACCTCAGCAATTTTTTCGAAAAAATGATCCAGCATTACTTTTCCCTTCAGATCCAGTATCCGCGCATTCTGTACTAATTTGTCAAACTTATCGGGCGTTATATTATCTCTATCCATTAAAACTTCACGGAATTCGCTTTCCAGGAGATGCTCTGTTATTCTCTCATCGGCAATTCTCTTGAGAAGATGAATGAGGGCATATTCACCTTTTGACTTATACTTGCCATAAAAAAAATAAAAACCTAAACCAATCAAAAGAAATAAAAGACTAATTTCGATTGCCTGTAATCCCAAGTCTATAATAAAAAATGTAAAAATAATTATTACGGTTATTTGCATCCAGGGATAAAAGGGAGTTTTAAAGCTTGGTTTGTAATGTTTAAGCTTACTCTCCCTCAATATGATCACACAAGTACTGGTTAAAACATAAGAAGTCAGGATTACGGTGGAGGCAGCTTTTATCAACATTTCCAGGGGTAATAATAAGGCAATAATGATAAAAACTCCAGTAATAATTATGGACATTATGGGAGTTTTGAATTTCTTATTTACTTTACTAATAATTGGTGGCAACAAGTTGTCCCTGCCTAGCGCTAAAGGGTATCGTGAACCAGCCATTATCCCGGCATTAGCGGTAGTAATAAAAGCTAATAAAGCTGCAACTGATATAACCAGGAAACCCGGAGTTCCCATAAAAACCCTTGCTGCATCAGCAATTGGGGTCAGGGAGCTAGAAAACAAATCCGGTTTCAATATACCGGTGGTGACGACCAGCACCAGGGAATAGAAAATTGTAACCACTATCACGGAGGTTATCATTCCCAGTGGAATATTTTTCTTGGGATTTTTAATTTCTTCTGAGACGCTGGCAACTTTCAATAGGCCCCCAAAGGAAATGAAAATAAAACCTACTGTGGCAAAGATGGAATTAATCCCATGGGGTGCAAAGGATTCAAAATGAGAAAAATTCATTTTGGGTAGTCCAAGCACTATATATAGGACCATTAGGCTCAGTAAACCAACTACCAGTAATACTTGAAACTTTGCTGATTCCTTGATGCCCACTATATTTAAAAGTATGAAAAAAAAACATATTAATATTGATGAAACCAGCACATTTATTCCTGAAATCAAATATACCAGTTCTGCAATACCGAATATCGCAAAAGCGCTTTTAAGCGAGAGTGCAAACCAACTCAAAAAACCAGAGATCGTCCCTATCAAAGGTCCCAGGCTTCTATAAACGAAGTAATAATCTCCCCCTGCCTTCGGCATGGCTGTTGATAACTCAATAACACTCATAATCCCTATTAATGCGAGTATCCCGGCGAAAAAATAGGAAACAAATACGGCTGGTCCTGTACGCGAAAATGCCAATCCGGGAAGGATAAAAATCCCGGAACTTATCATCGAACCGGTTGCGATACAGAATACATCGATGGAAGTCAGTCCTTTTTTCAGTTCCATAATTAAACCTATAAATTAAACTTTCAACTGCAATATCCGGGATTAAGATATTATAACAGTTTGCATTCAAAAACATAAAATATAAAATGCTTCTGGTAAAATGTTTGAATACTAATTCGTTTATTTTCCATGTATTGATATAGATGAATAGATGTCTTTCTTTTCTTCATTTTACTTTTTTAAATGCGAATTAGTATTAACTCAAAAAATATATTATCCTGTTAACTAAAGTCAAACACAAAATAATAAGAAGTTCATATGCAATTTAGTTGCATAAATTAGTTCAAAATTTATCCCAATCTCTACTGGATGATTAATCAAGCCTTCGTCTTGATATTAATCAAGCCTTCGTCTTGATATTAATCAAGCCTTCGTCTTGATATTAATCAAGCCTTCGTCTTGATTTTAAGAGTTTGTCACCAAACTCCATGGGTGAATGCCTGCCTGGCGGGATTTCCGGATTTAAGTTTAAAGGTCATTTTGACTCTGGGCTATATGTGTTTAATTATCATCGTTTCTCGGCAGACAGGGATGGTTGGATGATTGTTAATTTCTCATTTAGCATGTTTATTGTTCATTACATTTTTTAAATGTCGGTTAGATGTTTTATTTTTCTTTTTTTCTTGCCATCCATCCAAGAAGTTTGCCTTCAGTGCTGTTAACAAACTTTTAAAATCAATTCGAAGAATTGATTAATCATCCAACCATCCATGCATCCACTTGGTTATCAATAATTAACTCACTGCTATTACCTGCAACTAATTTGCATATGATCCTAAATTTGTAAATAATGAATTATAGACCGGGTTCAGCGAATAGATTACGCTTATACTCGATGATATCCCTTGAGTATATCTTGTTGAATTTATCATCAATGGCGAATATTCTCCAGTTTAGATAACTGAAGAAGGAAATGAAATCCTCTATTGGAACCGTTTTCCACTTCTCGAACATTATCAATCTAATGGGATTATTTTTTATAGTATTAACAGCTCCACGCAGAGCTTGAAGGTCGTATCCTTCAACATCGGTTTTGATAAAATGACACTCGGGATTACCGGTCCTTCTCATCTCCTCATCGATAGTAGTCATTCTAACTTTTATTGCCTTAGTATTTGGATCAGGATTAAAATCATTGATTATTTTATTCTGGGTGGAAGTTCCGCCGAAATCAGTAAAAAACACCTCGCCGGGTTTATCACCAAGAGCTGCATTGACAATATGATAATTATCCAGATTGACTTTGTTGAGTTCAAAGTTTTCCTTCAGCCTGGTTAATGATAATTCATTGGCATCGATCATAAGCGCGCCGCTTATTTTATCGGCAAGAGTAAGTGTTCTGTTACCAATGTTGCAGCCTGCATCAATAATGAAAGCTCTTTCAGGCAGGTTATTACGGATAAATGTAAGGTTGTGCCATTCGCGAGGGTAGTATATATCCGCCACACCAGAATCAGAATCGGGATGGATAATGATGCGATAGCCATTTATGAGACTGGCATGAGTAATCTTATTGAAAGGTTTATTATAAAGATGCCATTTTAAATAACTGTAAAAGCTTTTAACTCTATTACCCGCGTTATGAGAGTCGAAAAAGATCCTGTAAATGTCTATAAGAAACCTCTTTAGGAAACGAGGGGTAATCTTCTTTATTAAGTTTTTTCGCTTTCTGGTTAGATGCATTTTCTGAAATTTGCAAATTTAGTTAAATAATTCTCTAATTTTCTCACTTAAAATATACAGAAATTTATGGATTGCAACATATAAAAGTATTCTTGAGCCGTCAATCCATAGCCTGCGAAGGTACAACGACCGGGTGATCCTTATAGCCTGCCCTGGTCGCGTAAACCACGAAGGCGACTTTCGTATTTTCATCACCGCCTCGCGCCCTGATCTTGATTGCGCCCTCTTCGTTAACCAAAGCGCCGATCCCGTCGGGGATGTCAAGTGTCTGAGGAGTGCACATAACCGAATATGTTCCAGGTTAAGCCACCAATTTGAATTCATGGGGGAGCACCCGCTCGCCGTAACCTTCGGTTAATTCTATTGACCCGCGGTACTCGATCATCACTTCCGGGGGTTCCGCGCAGTAGAATTTGATATCCATGCCTTCATGCTCGGGATGGGGCGCGATAAAACTTTTTGTCCCGGTTACATTGAAATCGTTATAAATGGTCATAGGTACGAAATATGCAGCGCCAAGCTCCCGCATTTTTGATAACCAATCCCCTGATGCATCGAAGACCTCCAGGGAGCCATGCTTACCGAATCCACCGAGTTTGAACTCGGATAAAACACTGCCAGACATACTGACTGCTTCGGTTCCATCATCATTATAAATAACGACTTTTCCATTCCTTCCACCTCCACCAGTGGTAATTAGGCTTTCGCAATCGCAAACAGTACTTCCCCCTCCACCGCAGGGTTCCTCGCAGCAATCTGGACAACTGATGGTTATGCCATGATCACCGTTGGCTATCAATAGGGGAGCTTCGGCGGAAATTATAAAATTATTGTCTCCAAGTGTGGGAGTTGCAGTATTATTGACCTTTTGAATTGCAACGCGACGTTCCGAAGTGCCGAATCTTGTCAACAACATACCATCATTATAGATATTGATGCTTTTAGTTGCCGGTTCAACAGTAAATGTGGTGTAAAAAGGAGAACCGCCGCCAACCAGGAATGTTCCGGATGACATCACACCAAATTCGCCCTCTTCATTCGCTTCTCCAAGCACACCGCAGAATCCAACACCCAGCACTCCGGTTCCGCAGCAACTTTTTAATATACCATGGATACCGATAGTCTCACCAATATCTGCTGAAGCTCCACCTTTAATTGCTGTTGCGCTGCCAGAGTTCGAGGCAGTTTTGCCATACACTCCAACAGCTTTTCCGGTGTCCGCTAAACCTAAGATACCAGCAGAAGCAGGGTCTCCTGAATAAGTTTCACCTTTGACCCCGATCCTATTTTGAGAGATTCCCCATACCCCGTAGGATCCTTCTTCGCTGCCTCTCGATATCCCCATGACACCTGTCCCAAGCGGTCCTTTAGCTTCTCCGAATACTCCTCTCGGCATTGCATCAAAAATGATACTGGATTCACTATACACCTGTCCCATTACCCCAACCGGAAAGGGCGCTGTAGCGGAAGTATTAACCCCATATACTCCAGCAGCGTCAGGATCATAGGAATTTGTAATACCTTTAACACCGTAGTTGAGCCTTTCATCAACTGTGGCTTTTCCAAATATCCCAGCGGAACTGTCTCCTGTTGATTCTGTGATCCCAACTACACCATGAGCGGTTTCACTACCGGAGGTAATTGCTTTTAATTTGTAATCCACACCCGGGGTTCCATTTAATTCAACCGCAGCTACTCCAGTTCCATTCATGACCTGAACGATCCCGGGTTCAACATCGCCGACGACAAGAGGATTGGGTACGCTGGGAATATCCTCTGCTGAAATGCGAATAATGTTACTATCAGGAATTTCGCTGATATTTATGTAAGCCCCTTCAACAATTTTAATATCGCCACTGCTATCCGGTTCCACATCATTAATACTCTTGACAATATTAGAGATTCCTGCTATGTTATCCGCATAAGCAGCGTGAAAGGAGTATGGCGCTGAACCGATCTGATGCCGTCCTATTTCCTCGCCACCATCAACCGAAATGCCCAGGTAATAACCCTCTTCAAAATCTACATCCGCGCTCTCGAACGATGTTAAGGAACCCAGCATTACTTCATACAGGCCGAACGAATCGATTTCCACAGTGTGAATTTCAGTCCAGATAGGGGTGCCGCCCACTTCCCAGGTGTATAGACTGGATGTTATGGTATGGGAACCCGCTAACGGCGCGCCCGAATCATCGTGCAAGCCTGCCTGGTAGTGGATAATACGGGGAACGGAGGCACAGGAAATAGAATAATGATTAACGATTAACGATTGAAGAATAATGAAGGAAATAGAATAAATAAAGATAAAAAGTATGGATCGACAGGTCATTTGATAACCTCCTTTAATGGATTTTTTTGAATTTTACTTTTTTTAATAAATGTGAACACAAATATAATTGACAATTATCCTATTCGATGTCAAAATAGTATTTCTTTAGAATACTAAATCTTCTCACAAAATATAAACAGCTATTATTTATGTCAATTGTTTTTAATGTAGTCACGCATCCTGCTGGTTAAAGCAGGGACAACATTGGCTTGCTCTTTATAACCGAGCCTGGTTGCGTAAACCACGAAGGCTACTTTCAATCTCTCCGGACCATCGAAAGACCTTATCTCAACGATATTATCCTTTGTTACCTTCGCGCTGATTCTTCCAGGGTCCTCATCACTCTGTGGAGTTGCCATCACCCTGTATGTGCCCTGCTCCGACATCAAGACGAACTCATGGGGGAGTTCTATCTTTCCGTAGCCATCTTCAAGTTCCATTGAGTTACAATATTCGATAATGACTTCTGGTGATTCCGCGCAGTAGAATTTGATATTCATTCCAGGTTGCTCAGGGTGAGGGACCACAAAACTTTTCGTTCCCCCTACAGTAAAGTTATTAGTAACATATAGATTATCTTCAGCAAAAACATCCTTGGCGAAACTATTAAAGTCCTGGCTGAGGAAAGTATAGGGATCTCCGGCATCATCTTTCAGGGATACCACGCCGTTCGTTCCGAACCCGCCAGCATTTATTCCTGATTGTTCTTCTGTATTAAAGAGTACAACACCAAAAGACCCTGCGTTATTATAGACTGATAATTCACCGGGAGAAGTAGGAGTACCGACTACCATACTTCCCTCACAAACGCAGCCGCCACCCCCGCACGGCTCGGTACAACATTCAGGGCAGCTTATATTCAGACTATGTGTTCCTGTAGTTACAACCAGAGGCGCTTCAGCAGATACAGTGAAATTATTGTCAGGGATAGTTGGAGTAGCAGCGCTATTGATCTTTTGAATGGCGACGCGCTGAGTTGTTCCTCCAAATGTAGTAATGGGGGATGATCCAGAGGCATCGTAAACAGTAAAGGTAGCATTTTCAGGTGACAGTACGAAGAATGAGGTATATGGATCCCGTTCGCCCACCACAATATCTCCTTCAGCAAACACAGCTGCTGAGCCCATTCCAATTTCTGATACACCAACGATCCCATAAAAACCTTCGCCTATAACTCCAATGCCTTCACTTCCGGTTGATAATCCTCTAACCCCGATTGTTTTATGCCCACCAGAACCGCATGCATGACCAAAGATAGCTTTTGCCCCATCCGAAGTGGAATAATTCAAACCATAAACAGCAGAGCCTAGACCTGACCCAACTTCGCCCCTCACACCTGAAGCATCTTCGCTATCTGAGAAAGTCACTCCGCAAACCCCAATAGAATTTTCTGCTTCTCCATAAACACCAAATGATAAGGGATCGTCAGTAAATGCTTTCCCCATTACTCCTATTGACTGTCCAGCGCGCGCTTCGCCATAAACTGCCTTTCCTCCTTTGCTAATCAAGTCTATAACTCCTGAGTGAACCACGCCCATAATTCCTATTGGCTCAAATGCGGTAGTTGACTTATTCTCCCCATAAACTCCAATAGCCCCACTTGAGTTGCTTAAAGTATAACCCGCTACTCCCCTTGTCATTCCTTCAGTATTATTAGCTTGACCCACAACCGCAGTAGCGCTATCCTGAGAAGAACCCGTTACCCCTAAAACCCCATATGCAAGACCTGAATCAGCTCTCCCAAACACACCACCGGTAAGTGAGGAACTTGAATATGTATTTCCATAAACACCTGTTCCATGGTCTGCCTCCCCCCACACCCCAAAACAAATATCACTTGAAGTCGGGTTATAACCTTTTACACCGCTAAATCCATTTTGAGTTACTCCATACACTCCTATCGCACCACTTATAGTTCCTCCAGATGCCATACCCATAACACCAATGGGAAAAGCACCACAAAATGACGTGTTCTCACCATAAACACCTGCTGAATTAGGAGTATCCGAGTTTACAACTCCTTTTACACCATATACAAGGTTGGGAGAATTTGCTAATCCATAAACCCCTGCAGAGCTATCGCCACCAGCAGTAGTTATACCAGTTACTCCTGTAGCTCGCCCGGTTCCAGAGGCAGTTGCTACTATGGCATCTGCATTTTCCGAGTTTACCACTCTTATCCCTTGACTGGCACCTGTCTCTGCTGTAATTTCCACAATATTTCCACCACCAGGTTGACCTACAATCAACAACCCAGGAAGCGAATCTCTTAGTATCAATGGATTAGGAGCATAACTGGTTCGCTCGCCGGATATCCTGATCTTGTTGCTGTCAGCTACCTCGGTAATGTGAATGTAAGCCCCTTCGACTAATTCAATATTCCCACTGGAATCCGGTTCCACCTCATTTATCGTTTTTACAACACCCAGAATTGTAACGCTGTCGGCATAGATTGCATGAAAAGCATAAGGCGATGTGCTTATCTGGTGCCGTCCTATTTCAGCGCTGCCATCAACTGATAACCCGAGATAGTAAGGTTGAGAAAAATCAACCCCGGCAGATTCAAAGGGATTGATGGACCCAAGCATAACGCTGTATAAACCCGAAGAATCTAATTCAACATCATGAGACTCCGTCCAGATTGCTGTTCCACCGGCTGGTTCTGTATAAAGGTTGTACGTTATGGTATGTACTCCAGTCAGCGGTTCGCCTGAAGCATCCTGGAAGCAGCCCTGGTAAGAGATGGTTCCTGGAACTTCGGCATTTGCAAAATTGAAATTAACGAACAACACTGTAAAAACAAATACCGGGAGCAGCAAATAGTAAACCCGACAAATCCTCATTTTTCCTTTCATTTTCGGCTCCTTTATTGAATGTTAATATTAACGCTCCTTAAAAAACTATTGACATAATTACAAATACATGCTATTAAATATAAGCAATATCTATAAGGAGTTTTCTCTGAAGGACTATTGTAAATATATCCACAAAGACAAAACAATGGCAGAAGAAATGCCTTAAAAAGATTGGATTTTTTGTAAAGAAGTAAAAAATCAAAAAGTCCCAAATTCTATATACCTATCGATTCAAATATGTAAAAAAACCTGAATTATTAAGTATCTTTTATTTAACTCAATTCAGAATTCTTAAGTAGGTACACGTTCAGGAAATTGAGAAATTACTTAAGTATCATCATCCTTTTGCAATCCTGGTAATTACCAGCTTTGAGAACGTAGAGATAGACACCTGTGGGCATATCGTCGGTTTCAAAGTTTATGCTATATGCTCCCTTTGCTTTTCGCTCTTTTATCTCGACAATCTTTTCACCAAGAACGTTGAATACCGCGAATTCCACGTCGGTATCTTCCGGGATTTGAAATTTTATCCTGGTTGTGGCGTTGAAAGGGTTAGGGAAGTTTTGGTCCAAAGCGAAGGTGCCGGGTTTTTTGTCGAAGAGAGGCTCTTCAACGATGCCCACTGTCGCGCCGTATATAGCAGTAATATAGCCTGCCCGGTTTGTGTATCCGCCGCCGGTAACCGTACTCGATACCGCCTGGCCGATTGAAGCCAGGTTATTATAACCGCCGCCGGCGATGCGTCCGCCGCCGTTGTCCATTACATGGGGATATTCCCTCACCTGGGCTATAAGCAGGGAAGATGAAACCAGTAGAATTAACATAAAAATTGCAAATCTTATCTTCATTATATCTCCTGATCATATAATTTTAAAAACTCCGATTCGGTTTACTTATGAGTTTATTTTTACAGATAACACCAAACGTTATTTCTTAATAAACATTTTAAAACATTATTCTCGCGGTGTCAATAATAAAAAGCAAAAAAATGAATAGCGATGTTTTATTCAATTGTCAACGCCTCATTTTTATTCAGTAAAAAAACTATCACTGTCATTTCAGAGGCTTAACGAACAGGAAGGTCGTTTTGTATGTCATGCCGCCTGTCAACCACATCCATGGCGAAGGTTGGAAGCAATCGCATAAAGTATATTGAGCTATGAAACAATAAATCCCAGGGATTTGTTGTTGGATTCATTGCGCGTGAGATTGCCGCGTAATAAAAGACTGAAATAAGAGTCTTTTCTTCCTCGCAATGACGGGT
>JAFGQG010000036.1 GCA_016935765.1 bacterium | reverse complement strand
GAGGAAAAAGCTCTTATTTCTGCTTTTTGCGACGTGGTAATCTCACGCGCATTTAATCCAACAAAAACTCCCAGGGACTTCGTGTTTCATCTGTGTAATCTGTGCCATCTGTGCAATCTGTGTAATCATTTTTCCCCCTTTTACTCCCTGTGGATTATGGCTTTCTTTTTCCATGAACCTGACAGGAAGAATATATAAGCGACCAGCGCTCCGATAACGTTACTGATAGACATACCCCACCAGACCCCGTTAGCGCCTATTGCGAGAGTGATGCCGAGGATGTATGACAATGGAACTCTCAGAACCCAAAGCCTGACCAACGTAAATATCATACTGGGTATCGTGTGACCCGAACCCTGGAACGTCCCCCGAACAGACATCGATACGCCAACGAATATCATTGAGAACACCACGATCCTGATCAGTCGAGCGCCCTCTACTACCACTGACGGTTTGTCGATGAAGATTTTAACGATATATTCGCTGAACCCGAACGCGAGAGCTCCCATAACAAAGAGAATAGCTGTCGAGAGACCGATACCGGCGTATGTCACTTTTTTCGCTCTATGGATATTCCCTGCGCCGATGTTCTGCCCGACCATTGCCCCGGTCGCCATACCCAGACCGAGCGCAGGCATCAGGCAGAAGGAAATCACTCTCATGCCTATCACGTAAGCTCCGAGGACGGCAGTTTCGAAGTGATTGACAATAGCTATCATGACTGTGAAGGCAAGCCCGGTGCTGGATTGCCCGATCGCCGCCGGGAAACCTATCGAGATTATCTTCTTGAACGAGCTCCAGGATGGGTTCAGGTTAACAAACTTCAGCTTAACTCCAACTTTGCCGGAGAACATGAGGTAGATAGCTATAATGGACGCTAGCCCCCGGGAGAAGACGGTAGCGATCGCAGCCCCAGCAGTTTCAAGGCGCGGGAAAGGACCTATGCCAAGTATCAAGAACGGGTCTAAAATCAGGTTCAATATCACTGCTCCACCCGATAGAATCAGCGGGGTGACCGTATCCCCCCAACCCCTCATAATAGCCTGAAAAATGAAGATGAAGAATATGAAGGGAATACCGGCGAACACTATCCGCATGTAAATTCTCGCGTTCGGTAACACTTCGGGAGGAGTATTCAGGAGTTTCAAGAGGTCCTCGCTGAATACCGTTCCGATAATGCTGATAATGCAGGCGGCAAAGAAAACGAATATCACTGTTTGAGCAGCGTAATAATTTGCTTTATCCTCGTTCCCCGCGCCGGTGTACTGCGAGACGAGGGTCGTTCCGGCGATACCCAGTCCGCTTGCCAGAGTGATGAAGAGGAACATCATCGGCCAGACCACTCCGGGCGCTTCAAGCTGGTATTCCCCAACCTTACCAAGCCAGAAGGTATCCACGAGGTTGTATGCGGTTTGGAGTAAGTGGGCAAGCATTATCGGGAGAGCCAGAATGAACAGATTCTTCGATATCGAGCCCTCGAGCAAGTCAGGTTTCGATTTGAGTAGGGATAATGATTTTGAGATAATTTTCATGTCATTTAAATTTCAATAAATTGTGAATTTTACCTATTCATCCTCTAACAAGGATGGTTTCATTTTAAGGCTTTCGATTGCTGCAATAATTAACCATCTTCGATGGTTGGCCTTCTACAAAGGTAGGGTTTTAACTAAAATCTTTAAGGTAATTTAACTAATCCAGTCGTTTATGATTATTCCCTTTTCTAGTTTTAGTATTAGTTATTTCAACTTCCAAATCAAATTTTTTCATCATCAAATCGCTTTTATTTAATATTTTACATTAAGTTATCGAATTTATCTTCTTTATGAACAATGGATTATACTTTTTAGATATACCTTTCGCGAGTCTTAATACCTCCTGAAAGTTCTCGTTGTCTCCTTTTATTTTGAAATACTTCAGCAACGCGTAATATCCTTCGAGCAAACCTTCCCAATCAGAATGCTGATCCGCCAATTTGACCGACTCCCGCAGGTACTTGCACGCACGTTTATAATTTTTCAGCTCCAGCAGGTCGAGCCCGATATTCCTGCTCGCGTCTATCTGGTTTTGAACGTCACATTGCTCTTTAGCTGAACGTAACGCCTTTTTATGCATAGTTAAGGCTTCATTTTCTTTGCCTTGCTCTCGAAGTGATTCACCTAAGTTATTTAATGTTAATGTAATAGCTCTTATATCACCAACACGTTTAAAGATATCCAGGGCATTCAACAGGTATTCCTCCATTTTAGCGAAATCCCCGCGTTCGTTGTATATATTAGCTATATTGATGTAATTTATAGCAGTGCCCCTTGATAAACCCAGTTTCTCATCGATCTTGAGAGCCCTTGTATAAAACTTAAGGCTCGTATCCAGTTTACCCTTACCGAGATATACAAACCCAAGATTGGAGTAGAGTTGCGCGGTTTGTCCTGATACTGCCGTGCCCTTCACAATTTTCAGAGCTTTTTCATAATAGCTGATAGCCTCGTCGAGTTTCCCCTGGTCAGCGTTAAGCACCCCGATATTCATCAAACTCTGAGTAATCTTTGCTTTATCCTTCGTTTTTCTTCTGATTGCCAGAGCGCTTTCGTGCAGTTCGAGCGATTTATCCATTACACCTTTCACATTATAGAGCATTGCGATATTATTTAAAGTATCAGCGAGGAGCGACATATCATCAATCTGGGTGGCGATGTTCGAAGCCTGGCGGTTCTTTTCTATAGCCGTATCCAGTTCACCGGCAAACCAATACAATCGCCCTTCCGACGCGAGGACCTCAAAAAAATCCCTTTCAATATTTTCCCTGTCGAGGATCTCCTTACCAACCTTTTCAGCCCTCTCATAAAAATGCAGAGCCTCACGATTCGCGAATAAACCTGCTTGCTTGTCCCCGGCAAGCCTCAAATAATCAAACGCTTTGGACAGCTCGTTTCCCTTTTGAAAATGATATGACAAAACTTCATAATAATCGTAAAGGTTCTTTTTATACTCCTTCTCGAAAGCAATCCCTATCTCCGCATGGAGTTTCCTCTGGGTATCCGACAGCAGAAGGGAGTAGGCTGCCTGTTTAAACAGGGGGGATTGGAAATTATACCTCACTTCACCAGCAACTTCATTTTCAACGATTATACCAATATTCACAAGGTCCGAGATACTCGAGTGTTCGGGCTCCAATTTCTCGAGGATCTTCAGTGGGATATTCGCGCCGATAACCGCAATTTTCTGGATCAGCTCTCTCTGGGAAGGCGCAAGGCTATCTACATGAGTTACCAGTAAATTGAATATGTCCGAAGGAAGCGCTTCAGTATCGACATCATCCAAATATACGCTCTTTTTCTTGTACTTTATCTTACTCGCCTTGAGCAGATAATCCGTTAATTGCTCTATATAATAAGGATTGCCGTTCGTCTTCTCCAGAATGAAATCCGTCAAGCTTTTTGGAGCCCTGTTTACGCTCAGGAGGTATCGGAGAAAAGCTGACGCGTTCTTCTCCGAGAGATTAGGAATTTCCCTAACCCTTATACTGCCCGGTATCTCCCAGTCCTCGAATATCTCCGGTCTGGCAGTCAATAACATCGGCGCATCGATTTTCTTGCTTATTTCTTCGATAACATTGAGTGAACCTTCATCAGCGTTGGATACGTCTTCGAAGACCAGGAGAGTTTTTTTCAGGTTGGTGAAATTCGCCAATATACTTGACAGCAATGCTTCCAGTTTTTCGCGCTTCTGTCCGGGCTCCATATACTTCACGACCTCGTTCGGAGGTATATCAACGGAAAGGAAATCGCCTAATAATGGCAGGTATTGCATCATCTTCGGGCAGAGTTCCGACACCTTTTTTTCAAGAGCTGATGGTTTGATCTTTACATCGACACAACCAAGCGTTTGTCTTATCAATTCTGACAGCATTGAGTACCTGAGATTTTTACCCCAGGGGAGAGCGCTTGTCATCAACACATCGTAACCGGTCCTTCGCGCGTGAGAAATACAATGATTAACGGTCAGCGTTTTTCCAAACCCGCTTTCCGCGATTATTAAATTCGATTCAGGGGGAAGTTCATTACTCAGGATTTTCTTGATTCTCGAGAAGAGTTTATCCTTACCGAACAGCGGTTTAAGGCGAGATGAGGGTATAATTTTGTTGGATTCTTTTCTTCCATGAACTGTGTAGTACTTTTGCGATTCAGCTTTGCCCTTTAGCTTAACCGACCCCTTGCTTGAAGTATGAAAAAACCTGCCGATGTGCTTGTACGTTTCCTCGCCGACTATGATCTGACCTGGCGCTGCGAGGCTTTCCAGGCGCGCAGCGATATTCACCGCATCGCCCAGAATCGTGTATTCCCGGTGCGTTTCACTACCCACGAGACCGGAAACGACATTCCCGGTGTTGATACCGATACTGAGGTTGATTCGAGGCAGAGTAGCCTTATTCTCAAAGTTTATTTGAAAGCTCTTGGTAATTTTCTGCATATCCAACGCGGCTTCAACAGCCCGGCGAGGATCATCTTCATGCGCCTTCGGAGCTCCGAAAACTACCATCATCGCGTCACCCATGAACTTGTCAACTATGCCGTCATACCTGGCGACCACTGCTAACAAGCGTGTGAACAGGTCATTGACAATCTTTAGCACCTGTTCCGCCTCAAAGAGCTCGCACAGGGGAGTGAAACCGCTAATATCCGCAAAAAGCGCGGTTACGATGCGCCTTTCTCCGACTCTCTCAAGCTCCTTTGGGTGCAGGACCACTTTTTCCAGTATCCCATGCGGGATCATGGAAAAGAGGGCTTCACACAGCGCATTATCCTTCGAAACCTTCCGCCGGAATTCGGCTAATAAACCATCTCTGTCAAAATCTTTCATCTCTGCCTCAATTCAGGAAAGAGCGATCTGCCCTGTCAGTCAACTCTCTCAGCCTGTTCTGCAATTCCTTGCCAAGTTCATTTATTCCTTCAGAGCTCAAATCCCGCGGGTAGATGGGTTCTCCTATCAATATCCTGACCCGTGTGAATGGAAGCGGTATCATGAACTTATCCCATGAGGTCAGGTGAATTTTGTCCTTCGCGGAATTAGAAGCCGGTATGATGGGAACTTTAGCTTTAGCAGAAACGTACGCTATCCCTTGCTGGACGACATACCTGGGTCCCCTGGGACCGTCGGGGGTTATAGCAATTATTTCATTATTTGTCAACCTTTTTACCATGTTCCGCAGGGCTTTTCTGCCGCCCCGGGTTGTCGAACCCCTTACGGCTCCGAATCCAAGGGTCTTTATAGCGCGAGCGATAACCTCGCCGTCCTGGTGCTCGCTTATCAGTACCAATATACCTTTATGCCTGTGAGAATATGCAAATGGAAGCATTCGTCCGTGCCAGAACGCGTATAAAAACCCTCCATCCACTTTTTCATTATCGGCTCCTTCTATAGTTATTCGCCAGGTCTTGCCAAAAAGCCAAATGATGAAGGGGAGAATGACTTCCGCTATTCCGAATAGAAATCTTTGGTATTTTTCTTTAAGCATAGTATCGATATATTTTCAGGTTAATTGAGAATTTATCCGAGTTTTTGCTTAATGTCAAGCTAATAGTAAATGGATGGCTGGATGGATGAGTGACTGGATGAATGGAGTAGGAGATAAATACGATCTTTTGAATAAAATTCCGGGAATTGTTTTAATATTGATTAACACATGAAAAGAATATATTGGCGAATCCAGGATTGGCTCCCGGACAACCATCCATTCATCCAACCATCCAACCATCCAGTAAGGATTACGAAAAAACTTTAATAATACTATGCGACTAAATTGTATATGACTTTAAAAAAAAATTATTTGTTATATTGACATAAAAACAATTGGAATTATATTTATGTGCAAAAATTAGAAATCAGAAAAAACTAGTGGAGGTAAAAATGAAGTATGGTATTTGTATCCTTGGTTTGCTATTAATTGCAACTGCGGTTTACGCAGTTGAAACCGCGCCCTACTTTCCAATTGCAGTCAACTATATGTGGGAGTATCAGGACTCAGCTGCTGAAGGCTACACGACTACAACCAGCACAATTACCGGGACGACAGAGATGGAAGGACACACGACATTTATACTCGAGGATACCCACGAAGATATGAGTGTTGATACTACGTATTATCAGGTTAGAGAGGATGGGTATTATTTTTATCTCTTGCTTGGCAGTCCGGAATTCGGCCTCGACTTCGGCATGATTGCGGTAAAAATGTTCCCAACTGACATCAGCGTTGGAGAGGAATGGACAGCATTCGCAATAGATACCGCTCTTGAGATAATGGGCTTCCCGGTGGACGTTCAAATGGACGTAACCTCTGAATTTGTGGGATACGGCGATGTTGTAACACCGATGGGTTCCTTCTACGACTGCATCAAGATAGTCTCCACAAACGTCTGGAATGTAGATGCGGGAGTTATTTTCTCCGATAGCGGAACTACTGTAATGTCAATAACTTATTACAGTGATGCTGTTGGTATCGCAAGGGAGACTCAGTATGATATCACGAGTATCTTCATGGGCGGTGATCCGAGTGCCACAACATCGCTGCTGACCGACTATGAGCTCGAATATATCGATGATACGCCGCTGAACAGACCACAGCAATTCAACATAGGCGCGTACCCCAATCCATTCAATTCACAGTGTATGATCGACGCCCCGGTGAATTCCAAAGTTGATATATACGATTTGCAGGGAAAATTGATCGAGCACTTCGATTTCGCTCCGGCTACATGGCAGCCTGAAGCTCATACAAGCAGCAATATTTATCTTGTCAAAGTCACTACTAACGCTGGATACACAAAGACGAGCAAATTAATATATTTGAAATAATATACGGGAATCTTTTATTCAAGCTTCCCCCTGAAGTTGAATGATAAAATTTTGTTAAGTGTTTGCTGAATACGTATTTACGCAAACGGAATTTATGACATGAAAAAAACTTGTTTGTCAATAATAATCTTGAGCGTCATCCTGCTCACCTCGAACTGTTCCAAACGTCTTCCTGACGCGTTCGGTCCATACCTTCAGGTAATCGTGTTTTCAGATCCGGGAGAGAAGGAGATAGTAAAGAATCCTCTAAGTTACGTGATTGAAAGGGAGATAAAAACCCCCCAATTTGAGAATATGTTCTATACTGCCTGGGTTGATTCCTTCGTTGATAATTCGTACCTGGACCACCGCAACCTTGTCTTTATTGCCAGTCTCAAATCTGAGGGGAACGTTGGTAAGTGGATAAGGCAGAATCTTTCCCCGGAAGCTAGGGAGCTGGTTGAGAAATATTCCGCGTATATATTCGTTAAAAAGGACGTTTGGGCGCAAGGGCAGTCAGTAATTATATTTACTGCTACTGAACCGGAGTTGCTCAGCGCGCAGATAATCATCAATGCCGACGATATATTCGAGATCCTTGATGAGTCAGTGAACCAAAGAATAGAGGAGTGGATCTTTAGCGAGGCTTTCGGTGAAGGTGAACAAAACGAAATAGAGCAGAAGATCATCGATGATTACGGCTTCAGTATTCGCGTGCCAAGGAACTTTGACTTTGAAAAGGGATCGCCTGAGAGTCATTTTATATGGCTGCGGCATCTTAAACCCGAGCAATGGGTTTTCGTTTGGTGGGAAGATACTTCTGATATTACGCTATCCTTGGATTGGTGGATTTCCAAAAGGGATTCGCTCTGCAAGGTACATTATGAGGGGGACAGCGTGGTACAGAACAGCCTCAGTTATCAGAACGCTATATTTGACAGTCTTCCCGCGCTTGAGATAAGGGGTTTATGGCAGAACAAAACGACGCTTGTAGGAGGTCCGCTGGTTTCATACGTGTTCTTCGACCCTGAAAAAAACAGGAAATATATTGTCGATGCGGCGGTTTTTGCCGCTGGAGTAAAAAAAGCCCCATACCTGCGGCACACCCGAATAATCGCGAATACCTTCAGAGCAAACCCGGAAAATGGATCCAAGGTTCAAGCATCCGAATCTCAATGATATAAATATCCCGCGAACCGGAAATTGGGAATAGGCAAAATTGGAAACACTCCTGAGAAAAAAAACTCCCTGGCAATTCATACACCAGTATTTTGATGACGACGGGAAGATCACTATTACTCCTTCCCAGAACAGCGAACCTGTCAAACTGACGATTTTCGAGCTCGAAGACGTTATAATAAACAAAAAGATAAAGAGGTCGTCGCTGCTTCATAATCCGCAAAAGAACACGTGGGGTTTACTCCGAACATCGATTTTCCAATTCTTTGCTATCAAGGAGGAAAACCTGCATTACCTCGAGGAGTGGGAGGAGCAAAGGGTATTTCTTATACAGAGTGATTTACTGAGGGGCAGCGAAGTATGTCACCTGAAGGATATCAAGGAAATGGCTGTTCACGGGGATTTCAGCGCTTCATCTTATATTTACGATCCCTACAATAACAGGTTCAGCCTGGTTGAAAATTCCGTGTTTAATTTTCTCCTGATGAATTTCCAAACACACATCAACGACAGGATGCTATGGCTGCTCACGATCGACCAGTTCTGTCATTACCATACTGACGCGGTTGCTTTGAGTGTTGCGGATAACGAAATCGACACTCTGCCGGGAGAAGCGGAATCCATTGCTTTGATAACGGATAGCTACATCGAGAAAGGGGACATGGAGTCAGCCCAGATGACCATATTAAAAGGATGCACAACTTTCCCGTTTGACATCATGCTGAACCAGAGGCTGACCTCGATATTTTCGGGCGGTTCAATCCCCTCCGCGATCAAGAGAGCCAGAAGATCTAAATCATACCTTACTTCATATTTCAAGGATGTTCTTTTATATCCATTTGAAAACGCTCTTGTAGCTATGCTGATGTCTTCGGTCATCATTTCGATTTTCTTCATACTCAAGAACTTCTTTCCTGTTTTCTTCTACCTTGCACGCTTTGTATTAAACCCGATATTTTATCTATTCCTTGCGGGTTTCTGGTTTCGTTACTTTTTCCCGATTTTAGGTCTGATACTCGTTGGGAGTGTTGAAGGGATTAGAGTCAACGATTTTAAATTCCTGGATTGGAAATTCTTCTCGAAAAAGGGAGCGGTAATAATACTGGAGACCCTGGCTTATTCACTCCCATTCCTGATAATCTTACTAACCCCCAAAGTGTTATTGGTATTCATCGCCATTCCCCTAAGCGTACTGTATTTCCTTTACGTATATACAATATTGCCGATAATTCTTGTGAATTCGCTGTATGAAAAATCCACTGAACTGGTCCTTAATCCAAAGTATCTCATCCAGGCGATAGTTAAAATGTCCCCGGGGTACATAATCGGGCTGCTGCTCGGATTCGTTGTCGTAGTGCCAGTAATATGGCTGGTGGTTTTCCTGCCCTATATCCCGCTGATCAAAGAGTTTGCCGTCCTATTCTCTATGGTTTATTATTTCAGGCTTGTGGGATTGATATACAGGGAGAACAGGATATATATATAGGGACAGATTGATTGCAGAATATTGCCTGTCCCGATTTATCGGGGATTACTAGATCAACGATTTTAGAAGTAAAAAAACATTAGGTAGCCGCAGCGCTTTAGCCTGCGATTTTTTTGCAATAAAAAATAGAGAATCCGGGTAGGTTTGAGCCTCCGCTCAAACCAATTCCAAAATTCATAATAAAACTTGGGGTTCGTGAAGAAAACCCACAACCCACCAACTCTCAAACCCGCAACCCTCCAACACTAACCCCCACTACCATCAAAAACCTCCTCACCGTCATTGCGAGGATTTAAAGGCTCTTATTTTTCGCCTTTAAATCCGCGGCAATCTCATGCGCAATTAATCCAACAATAACTCCCAGTAACTTCTTGTGTCATAACACAATTCAATTGGTGAGATTGCTTCAGCGGACATAAGAGCTTCGCAATGACGAGGGGGTTAGAATACAGCAGAAAGTCCCCTCTTGAGAGGGGTAACCTCAACAAAGTTGAGTTTTATGAAGTTGTGCTTCGCAAACTCCTGGGACCACGCAGTGGTGGGGTGTGTCTCTAAAGCATACGAATCCAACCCCAACCCCCAGTAACTTCTTGTGCCATCTCACAATAGCATTGGTGAGATTGCCACGGCATGAAATACGAGCCTCGCAATGACGAGGGTGTTAGAATCCAAGCCCACCCCCCAGAAACTTCTTATGCCATCTCACAATAGCATTGGTGGGATTGCTTCGACCTGAAATACGAGTCTCGCAATGACGAGGGATTTGGAATCCAACAAAAACTCCCAGGGGTTTCTTGTTTTGTTCATGTTAATAATTACCGTTATAAAACCATTGACAATTTTAATTACCATTTTATATTAATTCTCTAATGTTAATAATTTAAACAGGTTTTTTTTGATTCACGTAAATACTATGCAGCCAAGAATTTACCACCACGCAGAAAATTACCTCAATACTACTCCACGCGCGGAGCATGGAACGAACGAAAAGAACGTGGATCACCGGTAAGGAAATAACAATAATCAGGAGGCTCGATTGAATAATTATATAAAAACTTTTTTCGCCTGTTCACTTCTGCTCTTTGTGTTTTCGTCATGGGTTTACCCGGACGAATTCTTTGATGACTTCAACGACAATATCTTTGACACTACGATGTGGGCTCCTTACTATGGAATAACCCCGGTTGGTGAACTGGAGGAAGCTGACAGCGTTCTGCAGTTGAGACTTCCCCCTGAATGTGACGCGATAGCCTGCATTGTGTCTGCAATAACAAAACGGGCTTTTGTTGGTGATTTCGACGCGCAGGTCGATTATGCTGTTGCTGCCTGCGACCCCCACGACCATGTTGCCGCATTTCTTAGAGTCGTACCCGAGTGTTTATATGTTCCTGCCGTGTCAGCCTTTTGGAGTGTTTATTGGAGCGATTTTTTCGAATCCGAAACGACTTACGTCGCTGCGTACGTCATGCCAGGGGATGAACACTGGAGAAACCTCTGGACCACTTACACTCTCGACGATGAAGGATCCTTTCGAATAACCCGGACCGGCGATACATTCACCTTCTATTACTACGGCATTGGGGGATGGATTCCACTCACCACACATACTATCGAACTGGGGAACGTCAGGTTCAGTCTTCAGATCCAGCACGAGGATTCGTTCCTCGCCGATTTCGAGGTACATTACGACAATTTCTATGTTGAAGCGGATTCCATAGTGTTCATCGGGTGCGACCCGCCGACGGTACGTGGTCTTTGCATGAACCAGACTGTCGAGATGGAGATTCGTGACCTGGATGATTCGGTTTACGCGCCGTCGATCGACCTGACCGTTGATGGCGTAAGTTATGGCATATCCGACCCGGAAGTCGATTTCACCCCGGACATCCTGACGTTCATGCCATCCACACCCTGGGCAGAGGGGGAGTCGATCGAGGTTTGCCTCAACTATGTCGAGGATTACATGGGGGAGGCGTTCACGGACACCACGTGCTGGTCGTTCGTTGTGGATACGACGCCACCAGTGCTGGTATCATATTATCCACCCGACAGCGCGATAGTGTTCAACACTCAAACGCCCATCTACATTGAACTTTACGATGAATATCACGATGTACTCACGAGCAACCTCCAATTCAGGATCAACTCGGGAACTTACGGTGTAGGGCATCCCTTTATCGACTGGAACGACACCACTTTGATATTCGATCCATCAGGCACCGCGTTCGAATTTCCGCGCCTGCAATGGGTGCACGTATGCGCGACCTTCGCGGACCTCATACCGAACTGCCCACCGAATGATACTGGCTTCTGCTGGGATTTCTACATGGGGGATTCGATACCGCCTGAATTCGAGGTGCTCGAACCGCTTGACGCTACCTTCTCCTCCTGCGACGACCAGCAGATATTCATTCGAATGACCGACAACGTCGGGCTCGATACGAACACGATTCAGCTTCAGATAAATGACACTATTTACAATTTCCCGGAGAACATGCTGTATGCGGATTCCACGCTGATATTCACTCCGCCTGTTAACTGGGTGGATAATGAAACTGTGAACGTGTGCCTGACCGCCGGCGTGGATGTTTTCGATATTTCGTTCCCGGACCTGCCATACTGCTGGTACTTCATAATCGACCTATCGGGACCGGTTTACAGCAATTTCCAGCCGCCGATAGGGGAGACCATACAGGAGGCATACCCGGAGATCATTGTGGATTTCGCGGATTACCACACAACAGTGCGCGCGGATACAATTCTTGTAATTATCACGGTCAATGACACCTTTTCCGTGACATTTGACACCTCCACCTTCACCTGGGACGGGGCGATCCTTCGCCTATCCACTGAGGAGAACAGCTTCCGTTTGTCAGGCGGCGACCAGGTCTCGGTCTGTGTTTACTCGTTCGACACGCCGGATTACTGCGCTTCGAACCTTGGGGATACCTGCTGGGAGTTCAGCCTCGTTACCGGAGGTCCGGTCGTTCAGCCCCTCGAGCCGCTGGACGGAACCATCACTGCCTGCGCGGATCAAGGGATTTTCATCCAGGTGACGGATTCCAACGGCGTACTCCTGGAAAGCCTCATTATGGTCGTGGAAGGTGATACGTTCACGATATCGTCACCGGAGCTGGATTACCGCAACGATACTCTCGTGTACATCTCCTCCGCACTTTATACTGATGGTCAGCAGGTGAATGTCGAGGTGACGCGTGTTGAGGACTCACTCAATAACCCGTTTGTCGGACCGTTGAGATACTCCTTCGTAGTTGACCTTTCCGAGCCGTTCGTACAGATGACCATTCCGGAGGAGGGGGACGTCATTCGTGTCACCAATCCCGAGATAACTGTTCATTTCAGGGACATCATTAGCGGTTTGAATCCCGATTCCATCTTCATCGACGTGAACGGGTACGAGTTTAATTCAGCAACAACCGGATTCACCTGGTCTGAGGATGTGGATAGCCGTGGAGGGATCGCGGTACTGTCATCCGGAGACCGCGGCATTCATTTCCCGCCGGGCGATACCATCTGGGTGAACATAACCAGGGCGTGCGATTTCCCCGATTATTGCCCCCCGAACTGCATGGACAACCGGTTCTACTTCATCATCGAATCCGACTATCCCTGCAATGCTATGCCGAACCCATTTACTCCGAACGGCGACCGCTTCAATCCCTACACGAAATTCACCTACGAGGGTATGGACCTCGATGAAGCCGAACTTACAGTGTACAGCGTGGAGGGCAACGAAGTATATTCAGCAAAATTGCCATCGAAGATCGAGAGCAGCGGAGACGCGCAGAGCTGGGACGGAACCGATAACAAAGGAAACCCTGTCAAGCAGGGAGTCTATATCTATATCATCAAAATTGGAGGAAAAACCATCTGCAACGGAACGGTAACGGTTGTAAGATAGGAAGCACTTGAGAATCACCCAAATAAAATAAAACAGGACCATTTACAAACTAGTTGCAGAAAACCATATAAGACAAGTTATTCAAAAGCAATGGATGGTTGGATGAATGGATGTGTGTAAGAAAAGAATAGAAATGATACCTAAAAAACATTCATCCAAATATCCAGTTATCCAGAGCAACAAATGACTTCAAGAAAATAGTGGTATCAAACATGCATATAAAAAGAAGTATTATAAAACGAAATACAGGGAGCATAGATGTCTCACAGAAATAACCTAAAATTCATTTTATCCATCACAATCGCTATCCTTGTCTGCAGCGGGTCCTTATGGGCTGAGATCGATATTTCGGATTACTTCAAGCGCTGGGAAAAACCGAGGACCACTGAGGATTCCCTGATGAATCTCGGTTTCAGGTCTTTGAACGCGGACACGAGCTGGAACCGGTTCCGGGAAGCTCTGAATCACAATCCAACGGGTTTAGCTTGCAAGGAACTCGGAAAGATAGCGTATGCGCGTGGTTTATACAAACAGGCTCGTATTCTGCTCGAGTTACACGCTGATATCGATGATGAAACCCGGTTCTGGCTGGGGCAGTGCCTCATAATCCTTAGCGAGTACGACTCAGCGAAAGTGGCACTCGAAGGCATTTCCACTCCGCCATACCTGGGTTTTTCTTATGTTGCTCTCGGTGATGTGTTCAGCCTTCTCGGGGATGAAGAGGTCGCCGGTCATTTTTACGAGTACGTCGAAGACGATGAGGATTTAAGCGGGTTGGTGAAGGGAAAACAAACCTCCTCGACAGTCCCGGCACCCCAGGCAGCCACCAGGAAACCGGGCGATTGGAAAGGATGGGTCATTCAATTCGGGGCTTTTCAGAACCGGGAGAATGCTGCCGACCTCAAAGTCATGATAGAAAAAGAGGGTTTCAACATTAAAATCGTTGAGAAATCGATAGGTTCTCAGAAGTATTATCTCGTTTGGGCGGGAGTTTGGAACTCCATGGATGAAGCTGAAGAGAGAGCTACCGCAATGAGTGATTATTACGCGTATAGGATACTGGAGATAGAATAGGGTTGGTTATTTCTGTTGTTAAATAAAAGAGTATAATCATCCATAATTATAACTTGCATTTGTGTTATTTTTATGTTATATTGAAGCGAAATGGCAAAGAGTGAAGATACTAAAAGCCGGACTCCCCTGATGGAGCAGTATTACAGGATAAAGCAGAAGTACCCTGACGCTATATTGTTTTTCAGGATGGGGGATTTTTACGAGATGTTCGATAAGGACGCCCAGATCGCGTCCGAGGTACTGGATATAGCGCTTACTTCGCGGGGACACGGTCTGCCGGAACGGACACCACTCGCGGGTGTACCTTACCACGCAGGGGATAAGTACCTGTCAAAGCTTCTCGACGCTGGATATAAAGTAGCTATCTGCGAGCAGATCGAAGATCCAAAGTTAGCAAAGGGCATCGTGAAGAGGGATGTTATCGAGGTGATGACTCCCGGTACGATCACGCTCGAGACGCCCGGGTTAGGTTCGGGGAATAACTACCTTGTTTCGGTTTTCCCAAACTCCGAGAAAGTAACGTACGCTTGCGCGGATTTGATGACCGGCGAGTTCTTCACAAAGCAGCTTGAAAACAGCAATTTCATGAACGAGCTGAATGTTCTGGAACCGAGGGAGATACTCCTTCCAGCTAATACTGACGAGATTTTCACGAAGCGGATTTCGGATCGATTGGGAGAGGTAAAGCTGAGTTATTTTGAGGAGTGGAAGTTCCATTACGATTATTGTTACCAGAATTTACTTGATCATTTCGGGACTACTTCGCTGGAGGGTTTTGGGGATTTGAAGAGGGAGCAGGTACAGGCGACCGGCGCGCTGGTAGGCTATCTAAAGGAGCTAAAGAAAGGGGAATTGCGGCATCTCAAAACGCTGGCAAGTCGAATAGACACCGAATACATGCTGCTCGATGAGGCAACCATCAGAAACCTTGAATTGGTGCGTTCACTTGTGGACGGCAGCAAAAGAAACACTTTATTTGGAAGCCTCGATTTCACCCAGACACCCATGGGATCAAGGCTACTGAGACAATGGATACTTAAACCACTGAACTCATCTCTAAGGATCATTAGGAGACTGAACGCAGTTGAGGAACTGTATGACAACTGGGACCTTTTAAGTGAACTAAGGAAGAATCTGAAAGCTGTTGGGGACCTGGAAAGAATAGTCAGCAAGCTTGGTAATCTCAAGGCGAATCCGCGCGAGTTGAGGCATCTTGCCACCGCGGTCGAAAACCTGCCCGGGATCAAAAAGCTTATAAAAACCCTTAACTCCCCTGGATTAAAGCAGATAGAACAGAATTTGCAGGACTTGAAAGAAGTCAGGTCGCGGATAGATGAATTCATTGTGGATGAGCCACCCATTTCGATAAATGACGGAGGTATAGTAAAACGCGGTGTTTCAAAGGAGCTGGATGAACTCAGGTCCATCACGAAGGGGGGCAAGAACTGGATAAAGGAGTTCGGGGAGAAGCTGAAAGCAGAGACAAAGATACCGACACTGAAAATCGGGTACAACAAGGTGTTTGGATTTTTCATTGAGGTCACAAAAGTGCACGCGGACAAGGTTCCCGAGAATTTTCAGAGGAAGCAGACGCTTGTGAATTCGGAGAGATATATTACCCCCGAACTTAAGGAATACGAGTTGAAGGTATTGACCGCTGAGGAGAAAGCGCTTGATATTGAAAAGGATCTTTTTCTCGATTTCAGGGCAAAGCTGTCCGCAGAAGCGCCCGGGATATTGAAAACCGCGAATAACCTCGCGAGGCTGGATGTGCTCGCTGACCTCGCGTTCATCGCCCATAAAAAGAAATACGTCAAGCCGCAGATCACCGACGAGAATATTATCAAGATAGAAGAGGGGAGGCACACGGTTATCGAGGATATATTAGGCGGTTCGGAATTCGTACCGAACGACACTTACCTATCGAATGCCGATAACCAGATCCTTGTGGTGACCGGTCCGAACATGTCGGGGAAATCCACTTTTTTGCGGCAGGTTGCGTTGATAGTGCTCATGGCTCAGATGGGCAGTTACGTCCCCGCTACTTCAGCGATACTCAGACCTGTGGACAGGATATTCACGAGGGTTGGAGCCCAGGACAATATAGCGAGAGGGCAATCCACGTTCCTGGTCGAGATGATAGAAGCCGCTACGATTTTGAACAACACTACTGACCAATCGCTGATACTACTGGACGAGATAGGGCGCGGGACATCGACCTTTGACGGACTATCAATAGCGTGGGCTATCACGGAGTATTTACATAACAACCGTAAGCGCAACGCGAAGACCATATTCGCGACGCACTACCACGAGTTAACAGCACTTTCCAAGTATCTTCCCAGGGTAAAGAACTACCAGGTTGTAGTAAAAGAGTGGGGGGACAAGGTCATCTTCCTGCACAGGATTGTGGAAGGTGGGTGCGACGACAGTTACGGCATACAGGTGGCGAAATTAGCGGGAGTTCCAGACGAGGTGCTGGACCGGGCAACGGAGATATTGAACGCTCTCGAAACGGATTCGATATCCTCAAAGAAGCTCGAGGGCATACAACCCAAAGGCAAGGCAGGCAAGAAGGACCGCATCGACGCCTACCAGATAAGTTTATTTGAACCTGAATATCATCCATTATTTATGGAATTAAAAAAGATAGATCCAATGAAATTAACGCCCATCGAGGCATTAACCAAATTAGAGGAATGGAAAAGAAAATGGGACATAAGTTAAAAACACCTAAACTATTGTTTTATATAATATTAATCCTGATTACTTCAAGCAGTTTGTTAAGTGCGTCTGGTTTCGGCAGGAATAAAGTGCAGAGAGTGTACAGAAACTGGTATTACTTCAGTTCGAAGCATTGCACGATTTACTATACCAAGGGGATGGAAGGGTTAGCGCGTCAGGCTGAATCAATACTTGAAACCGCTTATGACCAGATAAGCAGTGATCTCGGCTACAAGGTGAAGAACAAGATCCCGGTTGTGATCTATCCTTCGCAGAACAGCTTTGCTGAGACCAACATCATTATGGACATAATCGGTGAGGAGGTTGGTGGATTCACGGAGTCCTTAAAGAACAGGGTAGTGGTACCATTCAAGGGATCTTACGAGGAATTCAGGCATGTTCTTGAGCACGAATTGACGCACGCGGTATGTTTCGATTTTCTGTACGGTCGCGGTCCGATTTCACTTCTCTCGCCCAACCGGCTTTTCAGTATGCCGCTCTGGCTTGCTGAAGGACTTGCAGAATTCGAGTCTATCGGCTGGGACGAGACCTCCGATATGTACCTTCGGGATGCCATTCTGAACGAATACATTATACCGCTTACATACCTTGGCGGATTTCTTGCATACAAGGAAGGGCAATCGGTAGTAAAATTCATCGCTGAGAAATACGGCAGAGAGAAGCTGGGCGAAATAATGGCGAAAGGGAAGATATATATCACTATCAACAAAGCGCTGAAATCTTCCATTGGGAAGGATGAAGAGGAGCTATACGATGAATGGTTAGCAGAAATGAGAAAGGTATATTATCCGCAGATAGCTGAGTTTGAAGCGCCTGAGGAACTCGCTGAACCCCTTACTGACCACAAGGAGACTCAATCATTCTTTAACATTCAACCATCGTATTGCCCAAAAGGTGACAAGATAGCGTTCTTCTCGGATAAAAGCGATTACACTGACCTGTATTTACTCTATCCATTCGAGAATAAAATGGAGAAGATAGCGAAGGGAGAGCGTTCAGGGGATTACGAGACTTTTCATCCATTTAACAGCGCTATGAGCTGGTCTCCGGATGGGAATATACTCGCCTATGTCGCGCAAAGGGATGGCAGAGACGCCATTGTGCTCTATGACATCAATAAAAAAGAGCAGAAGAGTATTCTGGAATTCAAGAATCTCCATACGATAGCTTCCCCTGACTGGGCGCCGCATGGAGACTATATCGTCTTTAGCGGATTATCCGGCGAATACAACGATCTATATCTCTATTCGCTTCCGGACAATGACCTGACCAGGTTAACGGTGGATAAGTATGATGATACCCATCCTTCGTTTTCACCCGACGGAAAATCACTTGTCTTCTCGTCCGACAGACCCCTTGAATATTCTGAAGAAAACAAATTCGGGGATTACAACATCTTCAAGATGGACCTCGAATCGAAGTCGATAACTCCGATTACGACCGACGGGGAACACAACGTATTTCCGGAATGGTCGCCGACTGACACCAACGAGATAGCGTTTATTTCCTCGAAGAACGGTATATTCAATATATACAAGTACACTTTTAACACCGGAGAATTTGCGCCATTGACGAATCTACTGACGGGATGCGGTCCTTTCTGCTGGAATCCTGACGGCACAGACCTGGTGGTCTCAGTGTTTTATAACGCCGGGTGGGACCTCTACCTGGTGAAATCTCCAAAACCGGCAGATGGATTTCCAAAAACCGCGTATAAAAGCGAAAAGGATTCAGTAGAGGCTGAGTTGGAAAAAATGACAGAGAAGGCTGACACTTCGAAAACCTCCCAGTATCAGAAGTACGTCTTTACTACTGTGGAAGCTGAGGAAGAAGATTATGAAACCGCTCCGAAGAGGTACACGCCCCAGTTCACTGCCGACCTCGTGAATATGAGCATGGGCTACAGCACATTCTATGGATTCATGGGACAAACCGTTCTCCTATTCAGCGACATCCTGGGCAACAACCAGATCCTGGTCATGACGGATCTCTTCGGAAACATCGATGAATCCAATGTCTATGTTAATTACACTTACCTTCCGCGCAGGATCGATTACAGTCTTATTGGTTTCCACTACAAGGATTATTTCTCGATGAGGATCGGCGACACCTACAATTACTTCAGCGATAGGGTATATGGTGGAGGGTTCTATGCAGGTTATCCTTTTTCGAAGTTCTCGAGAGTGGATTTTGAAAACCTTTTTATGGTCGTTGACAGAAAATACTATGAATATCTTTTCACAAAAGATAAAACCACCAATTGGCAGATAGATTTGAGTTTTGTAAATGATTACACGTTATGGGGTTCGACGGGACCTATCAACGGGGGAAGAAGCAGATTGACCTTCGAAGCTGTGCCCAAGATTTCTGAAAATTCTTTAAGCTACCTGGCGGTTGAACTCGATTACAGGAAGTACCTGAAGTTTTCAAGAGGCTACTCCTTCGCATCAAGGTTAAGTTGCGGTGTTGCAGATGGGGAAAAGCCCAAACATTACTTCCTTGGAGGCATGTACAACTGGCTTAACTACGACCTGGCAAACGAGGATATTTACACTTTTCAAGACATGTATTTTTCAAATATGGTTCTGCCACTCAGAGGTTACGATTATTTTCAACTGGAGGGTACCAAGTATTTTCTCTTAAATTTAGAGTTAAGGTACCCGTTTGTTGAGAGGTTGTCACTGGGTTTGCCTCCATTGACCTTTTACAACATCAACGGCGCTTTGTTTTTTGACGCTGCAGGTGTTACCAGTGATGAATGGCGCAAGTTTCAATGGTTTGAAGATGCAAAATTAAAGGATGTCAAAGCCGGGTTTGGGCTTGGCGCGAGAATCAATTTAGCCTATATGGTACTTAGCTGGGACGTTGCATGGCGAACGGACCTTTCAAACTATTCAATACCGGTACATTATTTCAGTTTAGGTGCTGAATTCTAAAAAAGGAGCAGGATGAAATATAATATTCTAGTTGTCGATGATGAAGAATCCATGTGCGATTTTATGGAGATAATGCTGAAAAAAGCAGGTTACAATGCTGTAGCTACAACAGACGCCACAACTGTAAAGAGAATTCTCAAGGATGATGACTTTGATATGGTAATCTCCGACATCGTGATGCCAAACTACGATGGCATCAGGTTGTTAAAGGACATTAAGCAAGCTGACCCTAAGATCGAAGTCATCTTGATAACTGCTTACGCCTCGATCAATACTGCTATCAATGCATTGCGGGAAGGCGCGGCAGACTATATCACGAAACCATTTAGAGTTGAAGAGATAAAACATGCTATCAAAAAAACGCTTGAAACGAGGGAATTGAAAAAGGAGAACGTTCAGCTTAAGCAGAAATTGAAGAAGCAGGACGCAATGGAGGCGATAATTGGGGATGATCCTTCTATATTAAGGATAAAGGACCTCATTAAAACGGTCGCGCCCACTGACTCCACGGTACTGATAACTGGAGAAAGCGGAACAGGGAAAGAGCTGGTAGCCAGGGGGATACACCAGATGAGCAACAGGGCTGATGGTCTTTTCGTTTCCATAAACTGCGCGGCTTTACCTGAGAACCTTCTCGAAAGCGAGATTTTTGGTCATAAAAAGGGTTCCTTTACAGGCGCGATAAGTGATAAGGACGGTCTGTTCAAAGTTGCTGCGGACGGCACTTTCTTCCTGGATGAAGTTAGCGAAACCACCCCTTCTATACAGGTCAAATTACTGAGAGCGATCGAGGAGAAGGTAATAACCCCGGTAGGCGAGGTCAAACCGATTGAAGTGAATACACGTCTGATCGCCGCAACGAACGCTAACTTGAAAGATATGTGCGATGACGGGACCTTTCGCGAAGACCTGTTTTATAGATTGAACGTTTTTCCGATACAGATTCCGCCACTGCGGGAGAGAAAGGGCGATATTCTTCTCATTGCCGAGCATTTTCTTGAGCAGCATGCAAGACATACTGAAACCAAGAAGAGAAAATTGTCAAACAAGGTAAAGACAATTTTAGAGAGCTGCACCTGGAGGGGGAACGTGAGAGAACTTGAGAACGTTATCGAGAGAGCACTGGTCCTCTGCAAAGAAGCGGTTATCACCGAGGAACATCTGCCAGGCTATCTTCTTGAAAATAAGGAAGATAAAACGGTCGTGAGCGAAGAAGAAAAGATCTCTCCTACTCTCGAGAATATTGAAAAATCGTATATCTATTGGGTGCTTAATCAGACCGGCGGGAACAAAGCAAAAACTGCTGAGCTGCTTGGTATTAATACATCCACCCTTTACAGAAAGATCAAAAAATATAAACTTGAGGATAGTGACGATGACTAAAGCTGATAATAATTTAGAACATCCTTTACACCTGAAAAAATTGATCCTAACAGTCATATTGCTGTTCATAAGTTACTGGGTGATATTCTTTGGGATAGTGACGATCGTTGTTAAGCTTATTACTATAATTAATACTATAAGGGAATCGAACCTGGTTTTTCATTTCAGGGATATTGTAGTTTTGGTTGTACTTATTGGTTTTACGGTGCTTGGTTTCTTTATTAAGAGCAAACATAAATGGGCTATTTACTCAGCCATTGGGGTTGGGTTCGTCACGGGAGTTTACTGGATACTGCTTTCCTCATGTGAAAATATAATCCATCAATTGCCGTACTTGGTTGAAGAAACGCTGTACAAACTCCTTTATGTTGTGAATCCGTTCATAATACCCCTTTTAATCCTGGCTCTTGTCTTGATGTATTCTTCCCGGAACGATACTATTGATTCATAGTTGTATATTTTGTTTTTATCTGCTTCTTATTCATCCTCTACAAGCTAACCATTTCCTTCGTAAATGGTTTAAGTAGTTTGATAAGCAAACTCCACTATAAAGGTAATTATTTACCGATGCTTATATATCATTGATGACATAGATTTCTCGACAAGCAACCCCAGATTGTCATTTCGAACCCCTCTTATTTCACGGGTGAGAAATCTATGTAATTGAGTCATTTTAAACATGGTCAAATACTCACATGGATTTCTCGACAAGATGTAACAAGCTATTTATATTTATTTAGAATGGAGCGTTATGAAAACCGCTTTGAAAATAAATGCTCGGTCTCGAAATGACAAAGGAGGAGCATCTGAGCTGTTTACATGTATTACACTGGTTACGCAATTGACGGGTGGAGGTGTTGAGGGTTACGGGGTAGAGAGTTAGAGGGTTATTGGTTTTCGGTATTTAATATATTAAGCCCCGAACGGGGCGAGATACTTTATCCCAGGTTAACAGCCTGGGAACCATGTTGATCACAAAAATACAAGCTACAAAGAGGCGGAGTAAATTAGCGGGGACGCACCCCTTCGGGGAACGACCCCTGACCAATTACCCCATCAAGTGTGGGGGGAAAAAACAAATTCAATATAAAAACACAAATATCACTGTCATTTCGAGGTTATTATTTTCAACCGAGAAATCTCACTAAGTTTATTAAGTGATAACACACAAAGTACCTGGGAGTTTTTGTTGGATTCTAACACCCTCGTCATTGCGAGGCTCTTATTTCATGCCGTGGCAATCTCACCAATGTTATTGTGAGATGGCATAAGAAGTTTCTGGGGGGTGGGGTTGGATTAATTGCGCATGAGATTGCCTAAAACCAACTTCTGTTGGTTACGCGATTGACGGGTGAGGGGTTTTGGGTTTAAGTGGGAGTTGGGATTGGATTCGTGTGCTTATGGGGTTGCCTTAATTCAGCGAAGCCGATCTTCACTGCTCACTGTTGACATTGCTTTCCGCTTCAGTTGCCATTTTCTCAAGGGTAGTTTTGAGTTTATCCATTTCCTTGCCAAAGCTCTCCCAATTCCCACTCTTCAGGAAATCCAGAGCTCTGTTGTAGTGTTCCAGCGCTTGGTCAGCATTATTGAGCACACCGGGCTTAACTTCAGTTGGAGGCGTATCGTATTCAGTATATTCTTCACTTCCGGGGGATTCTTCGAACAATTGGACCAGGGCTTCCTGGAACGTTTCAGCCATGACCACCCTGTTCTCATAACTCAGAAGCACTCTTTTCAATTCCGGCAACTGGCTCTGCGCCGCTTGCAGGAATAGCGGTTCAACATAGAGAATGGAACCCTTTATCGGAATGACGAGGAGATTACCCCTTATAACGTTCGATCCTTTCTGACTCCAAAGAGTCAACATCTGGGAGATGGTGGTATTCTGGTCTATCTTCGCCTCGATCTGGCTGGGACCGTATATCAGTTTTTGTTTGGGGAACTTGTATAGGAGAAGTTTGCCATAATGTTCACCGTCGCTCCTCCCGCACAGCCACGATATCATATTATTCTTCTTCGCCGGAGTGAAAGGTATCATAATGATGAACTCCGCCTTCTCTTCACCAGGAAGACTCATAACAACGTAGTAAGGTGCAACCGGTTGATTCACACTTTGATACAATTCGTTCGGAATGTTCCAGACATCCTCCTTATTATAGAAGACTTCCGGCTCAAGCATGTGGTAAGCGGTTATCATCCGGGTTTGGATAGAGAAGTAGTCCTCGGGATACCTGAGGTGCTTTTTAAGGTCTTCGGGCATCTCGCTGAAAGGTTTGAACAATCCCGGGAAAATCGCGCCATAAGTAAGGGCAACAGGGTCTTCATCATCTATCAGGTAGAAATCAACGCTGCCATTATATGCGTCTATCACAATCTTGACAGAATTTCGTATGTAATTGAAACTGCCCACTGGCTCCGAGTAGGGAAATTTATCGGTTACTGTGTATGCATCCATTATCCAGAATAATCTGCCTTCTGAAATAACGAGATATGGATCGCTGTCCTGCTTGAGAAAGGGCGCTATCTTATTGACTCTTTCTATAATGTTCCTCGAGAATACAATACGGCTCTCTTTGTTGATGTATTTCGAAAAAATTATATCGATACTACCAAATTTAAGCGCGTAGATTATCCTTCTTAAGAATCCACTCATCTCAACACCGCTGCTGCCTTCGTAAACCGTGTATTCGTTTTTATCACCAAGCGGATAGTTGAATTCCTTCGTGTTCGTGTTAACTATAACATAGTCGTTTGTTTTTTTGCCAAAATATATCTCCGGTCTTTCAATCTCAATCGATGTAAGTGAAACAGGCGGGATATCCTTTATAAGAAGGAGCGGCTGTCCATCTTCGGTCACTTTACTAACAGGGGAGAGGCACAGACCGTAACCGTGAGTGTATTTCAGATGTTCATTCACCCATGTTTTCGCCTGTTGCGGAATCCGCTCAATGTTCATCTCGCGCGGCGAGAGCATAACTTCTCTGTATTCACCGTCCAACATGTATCTATCAATATCCACACTTGGAAAATCGTAATAAAGCCTTATCTCCTGAAGCTGCCTGTAAGTTTGTACTAGTGGCCGCCAATCCCAGAGTCTAATATTATTAACCGTCTCACTTTGTTCCATTACTTTGTCATAAGTAAGGTCATAAGTAACCTCATATTCCTTTTCCTCTATTGTATCCAGGCAATATGCGATTCTCGTATATTTAATATTTTTTTCTATATAAGGGCTTTCTTTTTGAAGTTCATTCGGAACGACAACAAATTTCTGAATAATACCCGGGTAAATACCAACAAAGAATACGGACGCTGCAATATAAGCTATTAGACTTATTATGAATATTTTACTCGTTTTCAGAAAGGTATTCAGTAGAGCGAATATCGCTGTTATGATAGAGACCGCCATCAGGATCCTGTACCCAAGGAGGAGTCCATGTATATCGGAATATCCGGCTCCAAAGACCACTCCTTCGCTGGAGAAGACTAAATCGTAGATGGAGAACAGGTTACCAGCACAAAGCAGCAGGAAGAAGATGGATAATAGAATGGAAATATGTACTTTAACGTTTTTGGCGAACTGGACTTTGCTGCTGCCACTTTGCATTTTTATCAAACCTTTGAATAGGTAGTAAACCAGGGAGATGATTATGCTTAATACAATGATTCCCATAAGATAGGACCTGACAAATTTGAGAAAGGGGAGAGTGAACGTGAAAAATGAAACATTTTTGTTGAAGATGGGGTCAGTGATCTGGAATAGCTGCCGGTTAATGAACTTAAGCACGGTATCCCATCGGTTATATCCCATGTTGGCATAAACGAAACTGATGAACAGAGAGATAAAAAGTGAGATGTACTTGAAGATTTTGGAAATATTTACTTCGAGTTCCACGTTTTCGAGAAGTCTTTTTGACCATACAAGAGGGGAAAGCTTTTCAGCGATTGTGAAATTCAATTTCAGGAACGCGAAAGTTATTATGAACAAGATTATGAATAGTATTACCTGAGTAAGAAGAATTTTTACGAATATGGCATCATAACCGAGATTGGAGAACCAATAATAATCCCCTAAGAATCCTAATAATTTTACAAGTACAACGACCAAAACTGCCAGGATAATGAGTAATACAAGAAAACGTTTTATTTTCATAATTATTCCTTGACTTTTAGTGTTAGTGATATTATATTATATTTAAAGATAAGGTTGAGAGAATGGAAAGTCAATTCAAATCAGGAATATTTTTTGTGAATGGCATATCTATACATTTTGGTCAGTATCTTGAAAATTGTACTATTTAATTAAAATTATGAAAAAAACATTTGACATAATTATTATTATATTTATATTAAAGTAAAATTTTTAGGGAATGAATGTTAAAAAAACTTGACACATTTTGATTTGATTAATATATTAAATTTGAGTTAAATATTCATTGGAACTAACTATAGGAATAGAGAAGATAGGAATCATATTACGATTAAGGTTAGCATAATTTGTTTTATCATTATCAAGTTTTATTTTGTTAGTGAGAGAGAAAAGATTAAAACGATTATTAGAAGAAATAAGTTAAAACACGTAAGGAGGTGTGAAAATGGGTAAAACAAGCTGGTTTTGGTTTAAGCTTGTTGTTGCGGTATTGGTGGTGAGTATGTTTTCAAGTGGTTTAGTGTTAGCCCAAACATCGAGTCAGGAGATTTATATTTACGTTACGTTACGGCAGCCTGAGTGTGGCGCGCCACCTGACACTATCGAGATAAGTGGTGCATCCTGTGATGAGCCTATTTTTGTTGAGATCAAGGCTAACAGAAACCCTGGAACAAACGAATGGTTCAACGTTTACAGGCACATAAAACCACTCTTATGGGTGGCTTCGCTTGCCGAAGATTTAAAGGTAGGAATTACTTTCAGTAGAACGTATCGTGATGAATTCGCTGACGGTGCCTGGATTCCTTATGGAAGCAAGGGTGTTTGCGATTGCGATATCAACTACTTCTGGGTAATGACAACTGGTGACACACTTGCAACTGGAGATACCTGCGAATCAGCTTATCCATCTAACTGTGTGGGTGAGTTTGATTTCTGTTTGGAATCAACTGTAGGTTTATCACATATGAATCATATAGTTTATACACTTGTTCGTAGTGATATAGAGGCAGCAGGCAATACAGGTGCTTCACTAGCGGGTACTATTGGTGGCAGTACAATTTTAAAGAGTTGGGACGCTCCATCTCAGAACTGGACTACAGTAGCATATTGGACTACTGCTCCACCTTTCCCAAGATGGGTAAACCTTGGAAATGTTGAGCTATTATATCCTTATGTAATTGATGGAGGCGAGCTGGATCCGATATGGTCAATGCAGATACCGGGCTTGGTTCCCACTGACCCACATTTCGACCTGGTTCATAATACGACATTATCGAGTTGGAATTTTATTTCTCTCCCATTCTACGAACAGCAGATCGCGGAGATCGAAACCGGTTGCGACCTTTTTAACGATATTACTGACTGCGAATTTATTAAGAGATTCGATGGAGCTTCTCAGAACTGGGCTACTGTAGCATATTGGACTACTGCTCCACCTTTCCCAAGATGTGTTAATCTTGAAAGCGTTAGAGCCGGTTATCCTTACTATGTATCTGTCGCAAGTTCATCAACATGGCCTTATGAAGTTACTAGATAACATTTGCAAAATCTTAATCAAAGGAAATAGGAGGATATAAAATGGCAAAAAATAAATCAAAGTGGCTATTAATAGCTGCTACGACAGTATTTTTATTTACACTTGCGATTAGCAGTTACGCAGATACAAAAGCACCAGAAACATTTAACGGTTCTATATTGATATATGTGTATAATGCTGATGGCAGTGTACCAATAGGAACCACCATAGCCGGTGTTCAAGAAAACGGTTTTTACTACGATACCTGGCTTATCAAAGCCGATGGTTCCGACACTTCAAGAACTGAAAATGTCTTCACCGAAGGATTCTATTATAATGTTGAAGACTTTGGAGGCGGTTATTATGCTGGCACTATTTTATTCGATATTCTAAACTTCAAAATGTGGAATGGATCAATATGGGAAAACTATGAACCCGGAAATGGTGACATAATCTATATTCAAGCTACTGATATGGAAGATCCTAATGCCGGCGAATGCTGGGGTGGTGAATGTTTGTGTTTACCTTGGTCTTATACCGTTACTGGTAATATTACAGCAGGAACATTTTGGATGGATACTCTCTGCCTACCATCAGCAATTGGTGAATATGATAAAAAACTACCACAAAACTATTCACTTAATCAGAATCACCCCAACCCATTCAATGCTTCTACGATAATCGAATATGCTCTACCGGAAGCCGCAGATGTTCAAATCTCTATCACGAACATTCTTGGCGAACAGATCAAGACCCTGGTGAACAAGAATGAGGATGCCGGATACAAACGGATTCTCTGGGACGGCACAGATGACTCGAACAATAGAGTTGCCACTGGTGTCTATTTCTACAGGATCAAAGCCAATGACTTCGAAGCCAGGAAGAGAATGGTGTTGATTAAATAGAACCCTTATTTTTTACACCTTTTATTATAATATAGGAAAGGACTGCTTTTACCCAGAAGCAGTCCTTTTTTTATGTGGGGAAAAAGCCACCAATGCACGAATAAAATCGAATTATAATATTCAGAAAAAAACCGAAAAATTGTATTGAAATATTATATATATATAATATCTTAATATTATAGAATTGAAAAT
>JAFGQG010000035.1 GCA_016935765.1 bacterium | reverse complement strand
TTTAGGGGAAGAATAAAATTTTACTTTACAAAATCGCATTTATCAATTATAATATACAAAATTAAAATTATTAGGAAAGAAACAAGTTCCTGACAGCTAAATATATTTGATTATGATAGTAAATTTATGGCAAATGATTATGGGGTCGTCTTTATTCGCGAAGGCGATATTGATTGTATTGTTTTTCTTCTCATGTATGTCATGGGCAATTATGATAAAGAAATTCAGAAGGTTTCGGAAAATCGAGAAGCAAGGAGCAATGATCCTTAAGCATTTTCAGAGACGGCACGCATTTGAAATCCTTAAAATGAAGATCAATATTCCTAACCACCCCTATTCAGAGATATTGGAACGAGTGAAGGTTGAGCTTATGGGGGGAACAAATTCAGGGGCAAACGTTTCCCCTCAAAATACCTCGGTTATTTCAAGTATAAACACGAATAAACTAGATTCACTTACGAATGAAATCAATTCGGTTATTTTACAGGTTATGAACACCGAAGAATCCCACGTCGATTTTTTAGCTACGACTTCGGGTGTATGTCCATTTTTAGGCTTATTGGGTACTGTTTGGGGAATCACCGAGTCTTTCTGGGAGATAGGGCTGCAGTCTTCCGCCAGTTTACCGGTGGTTGCTCCAGGATTAGCGGAGGCTTTGATCACTACGATAGTGGGTTTGTTAGCCGCAATCCCCGCGGTAGTGGGTTATAACTATTTTATGGGGTGCCTCAGAAGACTGAATGGGAAACTCGAAATTTTCGCTACATACATCATCACTACCATTAAAAAGGAAGTGTTCTGATGAGCGATATCTATAAAAAATATACCGCGACTTCCAGAATGAACATTACTTCACTGGTAGATATAACAATGATGCTGCTGATAATATTTATGATAGCTTCTCCCCTGATGCACGGCAAGGTTGATATCACTTTACCTAAAAGTAAGGCGGCGCATACTTATGAAGAGAGAGCTACCGTAATATCGATAACGAAGGATGAGATAATCTATGTTGACAAAACCCCGATTCCGGTTAAAGAATTTCCTAATAGAATCAAGGAGCTCAAGGAGATAAAGAAAATAGACGAGGTTTCACTCAAGGCTGATGAAGGTCTGCATTATGGTTTGGTTATGGAGGTTATAGGATATATAAAGGAAGCGGGTATCGAAAATTTAGGTCTTGTGGCTATTCCCGATAAGAAGAAATGAAGAAGGAATTTACAATTTCTGTTGCCTGTCATATTATTTTCATTGCGCTTTTTGCGCTGTCTGGTTTCATCAAGCCTAAGATGGAGCCGCCTCGCAAGATTTACAGAGTAAAAATTCTTGCTTCTCCTCAACATGTTGAAGCGAAAGAATCAAAAAAAGTGACTGAAGTGGAACCCAAACCCAAAGTGGAAACCGAGGCTAAAAAAGTATTGTATAAAAAGAAGAAGAAACCGGAAGAAAAACCTGAAGCAAAAAAGCAAGTGAATAAAGGTGATTCTCAAGTTTCAGTCGACCAACCTGATTTCAACGACGATTTTTACATTAAGCTGATAGTTAATAAGGTTTCGAACAATTGGCAAAATCCTTTGAGAGCTGGAGGAATAGCTTATAAAACGTTGATTTATTTCAAGATTTTGCGAGAAGGAAACATCGAAGATGCGAAAATAGAGAACCGCTCCGGAAATTCTATGTTCGATCAGGCAGCTTTAAGAGCGGTCATACTTTCAGAACCATTTCCAAAATTACCAAGTGACTATAAAGGTGACCACCTGGGAGTACATTTTGAATTTGAACATATACCATAATTAAAAATGGATGAAAATATAATAATAAATCAATTTAATCTTGACAAAATAGCAACAACACTGTTATTTAAATTCTAAAATAGTTATAGATGGAAAAGAAAGTTTTATGCATTATTTATCTTGTGGTTTTATCTTGTACCTATATTTGTGTTGATGTCGTTGACAATAATGATCTATGTGCCCAAACGGGAGATGTTTACGTTGGAATCAGAGACAGAGGAATTGGAAAAATAAGAATAGCAATATTACCATTTTATCCTAAAGGAAGCAAATGGGGTTCTGAAGAAGTTGAAACAAGAGAATCACTGAGCAGAACTATATCAAGTGATTTAGATTTTTCCTTGTTCTTTGACATTTTTGATACAGCTTTTTTCCCGCAGAAGGATGTTCATCGTAAGGAGGATATCAATTTCTTCGCCTGGAGTCAGCTTGATGTAAATGCGGTACTTTTTGGCAGTTTTGAATTGGATGACCGCATTAAGATAGAAGCCAATTTGTTCAGTATTAATTCCGCAAAGCCTGTTTTAAAGGAGGATTACGAAGCCTCCGCTGTACAAACTCGTAGATTGGCTCATAGAATATCAGATGATATCATCAAGGTACTGACTGGTGACGAAGGAATATGTCAAACGCAAATCGCGTTCGTCTCAAATAGAAGTGGCGTGAAAGAAATATTTATCTGCGACTATGATGGTTACGGAATCAGGCAGCTGACAAAGAATAACTCGATTACGATATATCCGGATTGGTCCCCTACTGGTTTCAATATCAGCTACACATCATACAAACACGGCAACCCTGATTTATTCATGGTTGATTGGACAAACAACAAAGAGGTTAAATTGTCCGATTTTGATGGATTAAATACGACAGCCGCATGGTCCCCTGATGGTAAAAAAATCGCGTACACTTTGACCAAGGAAGGGAACTCGGATATATACATTCTGGACACACGCAGCGGTCGCCTGGAAAAACTTACGTTCGACCCCAGTATTGACTGTTCACCGACCTGGTCGCCAACAGGAGACAAGATTGCGTTTACTTCGGACAGGTCTGGATCGCCCCAGATTTACACAATAGACGCGGTTGGCACTAACTTGAGAAGACTGACCTTTCTCGGGAATTACAATGATTTGCCCAACTGGCGCCCTGGAAAAGGAGACTTGATAGCCTACAGCTCCAGGGTCAGAGGGCAGTTCGATGTTTGCACAATAGATGTCAATGGCGAAAACCCGATATGCTTAACATCGATAGGTAACAATGAGCGACCTTATTGGTCTCCCGACGGCTATCACATAGTGTTTGCTTCTGACCGAAGCGGCAACTACCAGTTATATACGGTGGATTGGACAGGAGATAATATTAATCAGATTACCTTTGGCTATTCATCATCCAACACTGATCCAACATGGTCGCCAAGAATGAGATGGAAGTTTGAGTAATTAACAATTAAATTTTGGAGAAAATCAAAAAAGTTGTAAGTATTAAAAGGAGGTAAAGATTATGAGACGTTGGTGGGTATCTCTACTATTTCTAAGCCTGGCTGGTTTAATTGTTTTTTCAGGATGCGCGAAGAAAGAACAGATCGAAGTTACGCCGCCCCCTGTTGTTGAACCCGAGCCAGTGTACGAAGAACCTTACGTAGAACCGGAACCGGAACCTGAGCCACTCGAATTGAAAACAATCCACTTCGATTATGATAAGTATAATCTTAAATCTGAAGCTACAAGTATCCTGAACAAGAATGCTGAAATGCTTATGAATTACCCGGATGCGAGAATCAAGATAGAGGGTCATTGTGACGAACGTGGCACAAATCAGTATAATCTTTCGCTTGGACAAAAAAGAGCCGACGCAGCGAAATCATTCCTGATTAATTACGGCATCAGCGCTGACAGGATATCCACGATCAGCTACGGCGAAGAAAGACCGGTTTGTAACGGGCATGATGAAAGTTGCTGGTGGCGGAACAGAAGGGCTGAATTTGTTATTATAGAATAATGAAGCAATACTGTTTTGCCCTGGTCATTATAATTTTTCTGTCTTTAATTATCGCGGGATGCGCTACGCGCGGGGAAGTCAACAGGTTCAAGATGCAGCTTGATTATCTTGAAGCAAGTAATGCATCCCTTGATAAGAAAATCACTGTTATAGATAGTCTGGTAAGAGTGCAAAACAGACTTATCAGGCAGATGCATGCCGAACAACTCAATAGTTTCGTTCTCCTGCAAGAGGAACTGCAGATAGTTGAAGGAATACTAAGGGAAAGCGGTCACCAGGTCTCCTATCTATCCAATAAGATGGAGAATATCCGTGACGATATCATTAGTTCCCGAAGAGCACTGGGTGATACAACACTAACAGACTCACTTGGCGATTCGATAGGTGTATCGAATGCACCCAATCCTGCCCAGATATTTAAAACAGCTAATCTGGACCTGACTAAAGGAAACTACAAACTCGCGATGATCGGATTCCAGCAGTATCTTAACCTCGCCCCTAACGGGGATTTCGCTGATGATGCCCAGTACGGCGTTGGAGAATGCTTGTTTCTGGAAGGCAAGTACTCAGAAGCCATCCCCGAATACCTGATTCTCGAAGCACAATACCCGGAAAGCGAATTTACTCCCTCCGCCCTATATAAGATCGGATTGTGTTACATCAAAATGGATAATAAACAAATGGCTAGAAAGTTCTTCAAGGCAGTTAAAAACTCTTATCCCCTATCAAATGAAGCAAAACCGGCAGAACAGAAACTGAAGGATTTAGAATAAAAATATTTGGAAATTAGACATTCAAAGCTGAAATATAAAAATATTCTTATCGTTAGATTAAGTTCGATCGGGGATATTGTCATTACAATCCCTGTCATCGAGAATCTGAGAAGGAATTTTCCTGAAGCGGGAATAACCTATCTAACCAGAAAAGAATACTCACCGATATTGTATAATAACCCAAATCTTTCGAAGGTCCTGGTGTTAGAACCCGAAGACTTATCTACTACAGCCTATATCAAATTCTGCATCAAATTAAGGAAATGTGGTTATGACCTGATAGTTGATCTGCATAATACTTTTCGCTCGCGCCTTCTCTCCACTATTTTAACCAGAGCGAGATCTATCCATGTTGATAAAAAAAGAAAAGACCGCATGAAGATGGTCTATTTGAAGAAACTCGATACGGATATAAAAATGGTAGATTTATTCCTTAATACGCTGACCCAAATCGGTATTGAACCAGATCACATCAACCCCGAAATTGTTGTTGCAGAGCAGGATAAAAGGAAAATACATGAAGAGACCAAAACTACACCAGGATCTAAAGCAGTCGGAATTCATCCCTATGCTAAATGGAAAAGCAAGGAATGGGGGTTGTCAAATTACCTGCGGGTTGCATCAGAACTTAGTAAAGCCGGGTATCATGTGTTATTCTTCGGTGAAAAACCAGCTGATTTTGATGTGCGAAACGTTGATTTTTGGGGCGATTTATCTTTGAAAAAACTGATAGATTATATCTCGATTAATAGTCTATATATTGGCAATGATACAGGACCAACTCATATTGCAGCGGCTCTCAAAATACCGACGATAGCTATTTTCGGTCCTACTCATCCATCTCTTGGATTCAAACCAACAGGAGACAATGTCGTTAAAACGATTCACTCTGGTCTCGATTGTTCACCATGCACGTTTCATGGTGAAGAGAAATGCAAATTCGAACGTTATAAATGCATGGAAGCGATAAAGCCTGAGAGAATTGTGGATGAAGCTTTGAATATTTTGCGCAATCTTGAAAAGGAACCTGATTATGAATAATTGTGTTTTCATCGACAGGGACGGCACTCTTATAGTTGAAAAGGATTTTCTGCAAAACCCTGATGATGTCGAGTTTATTGATGGTAGTATCGAAGCGGTAAAGTTGTTCAACGATATGGGATTCAAGGTAATAATCGTATCGAACCAATCGGGTGTAGCGAGAGGCTACTTTACTGAAAACGAAGTCCAGATCGTTAATATGCGTGTGCAGGAGATAGTTGAGAAGGAAGGAGCCCATATTGATGATATGTATTATTGCCCTCATCATCCGGATGGTGTAGTGCCGGAGTATTCACTCCATTGTGATTGCAGAAAACCAAAACCCGGAATGGTGTATAAAGCGGTGGAAAACCATGACATTGATCTTGAAACATCTTATGTTATTGGTGATAAAGAAAGCGATGTTCTGCTGGGTAAATTAGCAGGAGTTACAGCCATCAGGGTGAGAACCGGTTATGGCAAAGACCTTGGCAGTTCTGGTATATTGACCAGGGCTGATCACGTAGCAGAAAACCTCCTTGAAGCCGCGAAATGGATAAAAAAAAGGGTTAACCCAAAGTGATTTTGCTCAGTAAAACATTTAGGTGTGAGAATCCCCCACATTCATTAAGGGATGTTTTAAGCTGCGATAATCCTGAAGGGATATATTCCTTGAAGTGTTCTTTTTTCTTAACCATGCTAAGATAGGCATAAGCTCCAAGGGCTTGCATATTCCTTTGAAGCGCTGTAAGATTGAATGTCTCGTAAAACTCAGGTGATGAGAATTTTTGTTCATAATTGGATTCAGCAGTGTCGATATAATATGCGATGAGCTCCTTCTGCAAGTTAAGGTCCAATACATAATAAGGATCTCGAAGAAGTGATGCCAGATCGTATTGAAGTAAACCCATCCGGGCGTCCTGGTAATCGATTATCCTGATTATGTTGTTCTTGAGAAGGAGATTCTGCGATTGGAAATCCCGGTGCATGAAGAAGCGTGGTTCGTTATCCAATCTTCTCGCCAGGAGTTCGTGTTCCTTCTCAAGCTCCTCTCTATTTATTATTGTCAGACCGCAGTATCCTTCCAGAAAGTATTTCGTGAAATATGAACTTTCCCATCTAAAATCATCGTATCCAAAAGTCCGGTTCTTAACAATTTTGCACTCTTCAATATGCTTTAATCCAATAAAGTGCATTTTGACTAACTCGTTTATTACTTCCTTGTAAATTTTCTTTATCTCATTATAATCGCGTATATTCCGCAGATGAAACATTAGAAAATCTTCTCCGAGGTCTTCCATCAGGAGGGTAGAATTTTTATCGTCGATTATGTATATTTCGGGAACTCCCAAACCTATGGAAGCTAGAAATTTATTGATTTTACGATAGCGTTCAAAAGCTGGTTGGTCGGAGTTGCCTTCTAGAAATATGTAGGTCCGGTTCGAGTATTTGAGCCTTGTGAAGTTCCTATCGGATCCCCCGGTGCTGATAGGATCGTATTCGATCATTTCAGGATGGATTTCGGTTTTTAGATGTTTTTCTAATAAATTAAGGTAATTCAGGGGTATTTTGTTTTGTGGTGTGTTGATTTTTAACCCTTACATAACTTTAGTGAAGTATGGCGGAGAGGGGGGGATTCGAACCCCCGGTCCACCATTAGGTGAACTGCGGTTTTCGAGACCGCCGCATTGAGCCAGACTCTGCCACCTCTCCATGGATAAAAATTATTGTTGTGTTTGTTGTCCGCTTTCCTCAGACTTGACTTCAGTCTGTTGTGCCGGTTTCTCATTCACCTTAACGTTTACAGTTGGAAGCGTACGAAGAAAGTAGGCGGTTTCACGGGTGTTCTCCTCTACTGATACCGCAAGCATTATAAGGTCTGCTGCCGCAAGAGTGAATAGGAAAGAGAGAAAAGAATAAATCAGGACTCCAATACCACCGAGAATACCACCGATAACCCCTCCAAGAAATGGAGGCATTTGACCGTATGGCATGCCATAGCCATAAGTTCCTCTAGATGCGAATACGCCGGCTATTATCATACCAAAGAATCCCAAAATACCGAGTATCAGTATGATCCATGCGATCACTTTGAGTATTCCACTGACAATTCGAAGCGCTCTATATTTCTTTTTCATTTTTTTGCTCCTTTCGAATTTTATTAAAGAAATCTTTTAGAAGTTCGCTGCATTCCTTTTCTTTAACACCGCCTCTAAAGACAACATCATAGTTGAAGACCTTCTCATTTACCAGGTTCCAGGTTGATTCAACGGCACCCATATCACTGTCATAAGCTCCGAAAACAAAGACATTTATTTTTGCTAATGACATTGCTTTCAAACACATAATACATGGTTCTAATGTAACATATAAAGTACAATTACTTAAATTATTGTTATTTAATGTCTTACATGCTCTACGAATTGTCAATATTTCAGCGTGCGCTGTTGGATCTGAATAGTTCATGCAGCCATTGAAACCACGAGCAATGATCTCCCCTTCCTTTACGATCAAAGCTCCAACCGGCACCTCTTTCCGCTCTAATGCTTTTTTAGCCTCATGGATAGCAAGTCCCATGAAGTATTCATCTCTATTTGCGTTTCTCACCATTGTTACACCGCCTATTAATGCATTTAAATGCGCCCGGGGCGACTCGAACGCCCAACCTACGGATTCGTAGTCCGGCACTCTATCCATTGAGCTACGGGCGCACTATATTAATCGCTAATATACTCTTCTTCAGGTTATGAGTCAAGATAATATTATTCACCTCGATATCCAGGATGAAGTTCCAGGGAATTTATACGCAATCTTTAAACTCAATTACTTAGATATCATGGGGTTTTGTATTGACACCTCCACTTCATTAAATATATTATTCTTTAAAAGGGAGGCTTAAAATGGCGAAAAAAACACAAGCAGTCTTTGTATCAGACATACATGCTGGAGACCCTGATTTCTCATCCGGCAGAAAACAACTGCTGTTTGAATTCCTCGAGAAATACGTCAAAGAATACGCTCATTCCTTGTTTCTGCTCGGTGATATCCTTGAATTGGTTCAGGGTGATCTCAACGAAGTACTTAAAACCAATCTCGACTTTCTCTTGAAACTTGCAGAAGTGGCGCAATCAGGAACGAAGCTTATCTATATTCTCGGCAACCACGATTATTCCTTTTCGAGTGTAAAGGAGCTTAGGATAATGTTGCCGAACCTTGAAATATACCTGCCTCATAAGCAGAAATTGCTCATTCGTGGAAGGGTTACAGATGGGAAAGTAGAGGAAAAGAAACCAGTGGAAATCTACTCTTCAGCGCATTACAGGCAGGTTGCGGGGAAAACCGTTTTCATTGCGCATGGATATGAGTTCAACCATTATTTTGGCGGGGATCCGGATTCATTCAATCTCATTACGAAACTCGGCGGCATTCTTGAACGCGTAGCTGGCGCAAAGGCAGATGACCGCTTCCTGCACCTCTTCGACTCCGTTGCGAACGCGTTCTGGCAGAATGTCCCAACCCCTGCGCTCGCGAAATATGATCCGAAGCTCGAGTATCATCTCGCCGCCCGTGACATCTCCGGCTTCGAGATAAAGGGAGGATCATACAAAAAACGCGAAAAACCCATCGATTATGTTATCTTCGGGCACACTCATAAACAGATGAATTGGCAGATACACGATGATGTACTAAATAACTCCGGCGAAAAATACGGCACTTACATAAATACGGGCTGCTGGGTTATCCCCCGGAACGGTTCAGATTTTACGGTTATTAACGAAAAGGGCAAATTCGATAATTTCAAGTGGACGGAAAAAGGCGCGGTTAAAACCACAATTAAACTGTAAAATGTATATGGAAGGTCAATTTTACTCTTTAAATTAAGTATTCTTACTACAATTATTGACCTTCTACGAAGGTTAGCCATCTACGATGTTCTTTTCGTTTCTTTTATCCTCTCTTTTTTTTCATTCTCCTTGGCTCCGTGACTCTGTGGTCAGTAATTTTTCTATTTCAGCAGCAACATTCTCCTTACTTGAGTAAATTCTCCCGCTCTCATATAGCAAAAATAAATCCCCGACGTCAGGTTCGAAGCATCCCACTGGTATCTGCGCACTCCAGCCTCCAATTTCCCGTTCAACAGTGTCTGAACTCTCTCCCCCAATACGTTGTAAACACTGATTTCGACCAGGCTGTTTTGGGCAACTCCGAATTCGAAGGTTGTGGTCTCATTGAACGGGTTAGGGTGGTTCTGAGTTAAATAGAACGAATTCGGTAGTGGTATTTTATCATTTATTCCAGATTCTGTCAAGTAGAAATGCCAGCAGTAGGGCTCCTCCAGTTCGTTGGGTCCGCAATAATCTGCAGGGATTATGTCAGCAGCGTTGGTCAGGCACACTTGGATAGTATCCCCCGCTACCTGCGGTATCTCATATACACCATGGAACGCGAAAAATATCCATAGCAATGAATCCTCGTACTCCCATGTTACTGGGGCATCAGTAATATTGAAGGTTTCACAAATCCCGGAATCGAGATTGCATACTTCGAGTGTGATTGAGCTTGGGTTTATCTCTGAGCAGTCGTCGGTAAGAGCGAGTTGGGCGACCAAGCCGGAGCCGGAAACACCCATTCCCATCCATGGGAAGGGGCTGCCGCCATCGATCTCAACTACTCTCGGCGCTGAAAAGTCGGTGTGGAAGCTGCCTGAAACCGAGCATTCGATCTCATTGCCATAAATATCGCACGCAGACAGTACCTGGAATTCAATAAGTTCACAATCCACGTATGCTGGAACAGGTGAAAAAATAAAGGATTCACCCCCGCAATCCACTTCCGGGCTGGAGCAGTAGTAAGTTACACCTGCAACAGCGACCGCAACAGAATCCCAGTCTATTCCGCAGGCGTCGCGGAGAACGATCTCGATCTCCTGGTGTTCGCAAGCTGTTACGATCCCAGAATCAGGTGCTGCGATTTCGACGCACGGAGGCAGATAATCGACAAGATATTCCCAGCATACCGGCTCTGCAAGGCTGTTGGGCTCGCAATAATCCACTGAATCCTGCACGTTATTGACGCAGATAGAGACAGTATCCCCACTCTCGAGGGATTCTGTAACGGTGAAGTTGAAAGTGGAATATGAAGGCAGCCATGAACCGTCTGAATAAGTGTAAATATTGTCATCTACTTCCATCTCTATGGAGGTTGGGTCAACTGCCCCACACGGTTCATCTGTGATCTCCACAACAATAGTCGGAAGTGGGGAAGTGATTACAGGTCCTTCACTCTCACTTGATGGAAAGAGAATCTCGGCAGAAGGAACAGAAAAATCCGTAACGAAAAAAGTCTGGGGATGGTCTTCTATACTACAGCCATGAATATCATACGCCTCCTCAACTCTCACGTGAACGGTATCGCCGGTTTCGGTCAGGAATAAACGTGGAATCGCAAGCTTATACAGGCTATCCCCTATTATTCTCCAGCGTAATGAAAACCGTGTGATAAACATGCTTGTATCGCTGTCCCAAATTTTTAGTCTCGTACTGCGATGATCCACAGCTTCGTCATCCCTGATGACGAACTGTATCAGCGAATCGGTCTCTGTTCTACATGCGACAATACCTGGAGGTGTTAGAATCTCGGCTTCCGGGGGAATACCGCTGAAGCATTCCACCGTTATTATTGAAGTAGCATACATATTATCTCCACCGGCGGGTTCTGTGTACCAGGTCCTCCAGAAGATAGTATCGCCTGTTTCGCTGCAGTAATCCGGATCATTCAGGCATAAGCGCCAGCTCGCGATTCCACTTTCACCCAGCCCGAGAGTTGATGGGGTGGTTATAATGCAGCTATCATCGGAATATGGCGGTGCCGGATCAAGGTAATAGTGAATTTCATCCTCCAACCGAATACATACATGAATGTCCGTCAGGGTTCTCATCAGTGTATCATTATTTGTTACTATGGCTGAAAGCTGTAAACATTCGTTGCGTAAACACTCCGTAACATCGAATCTCACATCGTACGTTTCGAAATCCGGTTCCGGTGGCGGCAGAGAAGGCATATCTCCCAATCCATAATAAGTAACGTATTCCCTGGTCATTGAACTTCCCAGTACAAGTGCGTCCCATTTCATGAGAATGGCAAGGTCTTCGATGCTTTCCCCTATTCTCGCGTTTGCATAAAAAGCGGGGTCGAATTCCCAGCACATGAAAGTTAATCCTTCAGCCTGCCCGTTTACAAGGTGATCAGGTGGAGTTGCGTCACCTTCCCGGAAGAAGCCCATTGCTATCATAGCAAATGTATCCAGCGAATTCTCATAGAACCGAAAGTGTGATGGTATGTAAGGGTAATTCCAAACAGACCCGGTATCAATCCAGGCACGATTGAATTGTACCCGCGGATTGTCCTGGTCGTTCAATTTACTGTTGATAAACAGTAAAAGTCCCACATTATGATGGAATTCATCATTATTGGTGATTTCGTATTCTATTCTGACCTGCCCGAGGTCGTCAAACCACGTTGGAGTCAAGATTTGCTTGAATGTGACGGTTGAACTTTCCACGGGCAGTTCCCAGGTAGTTGTAATTTGCGGAGTTATAGTGTCGATTTCATGGGAAACGAGATGGAATCCAGCGTAAACTGCGCCCGGGCAATGTATCATGTACGCGATGTGATTAGTGAAGAAATAATCGTCCACCTTCAGGATAAAGTGCGTTTGCAGAGAATCGGTTTCCCACGGCACATTCGGTGGAGTATAGGTGTATGTCAGTCTCCTTCCATCCTCGTGCCCTATTCCAAAATTACCTAAAGTAGTGTCATAAGCAACGGTAATGCCTGATACATGAGTGATGAACACCTGACCGTGGGCTATGCTGCAATATGAAATAAATACCAATATTGCAGCGGTTACGTAAAACAACTGGCTTTTACGGAACATAACTAACCCCCATTTTCTAAATGGTTAAAATAAATATTCTTCCCTTATAATTAAATATAGATACTATGAGTTAAAAAGTCAAGTCAAAATGGAAAAAATCGATGAATGGAGTATTGTAACAATGGGAAAATGAAATATTGTGAATAAAAACGAAAAACAACCACAGAGCCACGGAGAAAGAAATATAGATAGTATAAGATTAGAAATTATACTAATCGAAAAATCCTAAAATTACGGTGCAATAATCAATAAACAATAATCAATAATCAATTCTTTTAAGTATTACTACATTTTCGATATGATAGGTCTGGGGAAACATATCAACCGGCTGAATATATTCGATGGAATATTCTGCGTTCAGGGCGACCAGATCCCTTGCCTGTGTCGTTGGATTGCAGGAGATATATACTATTTGATTAGGGGCAGCTTCGAGTATGGCGCGCACGCTTTTATTGCGCAAACCAGCCCTTGGCGGGTCGATAATTATCAGGTCCGGCTCAACATTCTCATCTCTCAGCTTCGGCATTATAGTATGAACCTCCCCCTCAATGAACTCGATGTTCTTTATACCGTTAATCGATGCGTTTCTCCTGCCATTTATCACTGCGCTTTCGTCCGATTCTATGCAAAATACCCTATTCACTAATTTTGAACACAATATCCCTATAGTACCCGTACCCGCAAAGAGATCGAAAACCGTGATTCCATTTTTCAGGTCGATCTTATCCAGAAAACACTTGTAAAGTAATTCAGCCGTCCTGGGATTGGGCTGAAAGAAAGAAAATGGCGAGACCTCGAATTGAAATCCATGGACCTGTTCTTTGATAACCTTTTCGCCAGCAAAGCCTGCTTCCTCGCCATAAGCCCGTTCAGATAAAGACCGGTTCACTATTAAGTGAACACTCACTATTTCAGGAAAGTCTGACATCAATACCTTGGAGAATTCCTGAAACAGAGTGAATTTTTTGCTGGTAGTCAGAATCACCATTACCTGGTCGGAATTGAAACTATATCGCAGAGTGCAGAACCTGAGTAAACCTTCTTTAGTTTTTTGTTCATATACATCTAATCCCTTATCATTCAACCAGTTCTTTACAAATAGGGTTATATCCATTAAACCGGAAGGAAGCAGCCAGCATACATCGAGGGGCACCACGCAATTATATTTCCCTTTTTGGTGAAGCCCAATGCAAATCTCCCCATCATCCTGGGAAAAGGAGAATTCCATTTTGTTCCGGTATTCAAACTCACTAATTGATGGAAGAGTATCGTTTATGATGAGACCGTTCTCGTATAATTTTCCTATCGAATTGAATGAATCCCTTACGATATCCCTCTTGAACTTCAATTGACGTTCATAAGGTACATCTTGCCAGGTGCACCCTCCGCATAACCCGAAATGTCTGCACTTAGGTTCGATCCTGTCTTGCTGGGAAGAGACGATTTCAATGACTCTCCCCTCCAGGTAATCCCTTTTACTGCGCGTTATTTCAACAAGGGCTGTTTCACCCGGATAAGCATTCTTGACAAAAACAACTATACCCTCATGCCTTCCGATACCGATTCCCTTATAGACAACCTTTTCGATGAATATTTTTAGCTGATCGCCTCTTTTATACCTTTTCATTCCTGGACTGCTTCTCTCTGGGGAATGGTCAACATTTTGGTGACTTTTCTATCAAATCGTTTGTACGAGGAATAAGTGGGTTCTACTTTTATTTCAATTTTGTAATCCCCCGGAAGTAGAGGTTTCCCTTTTGAATCCACCAACCCGAGTTTATCGTTATGATGACCGATCTTCCTCCTTCTCTTCTTGGTTAACGTGGAGATAAATTCGTCATCGGTATCATATACAGTGACCGTAAAATATGCCCTTTCCGTAATGAAATATTTTAAAGATATTTTATTTTCTTCGGATAAATAATTCATTTCTACATCTCTTATATCCATTCCTACCCAATAATATTGAGCGGAAGATTTTTCACCGATAACAATTTGACCGAACCTTCTCCAGATGGCTATACCGCGTGGTTCTATGAATTCGTTATCATCATCTCCTTCCTTACCGAAAGTCGTGATGTACTCCAATTCGTGATCGAACTTGTGTACCTGGCAGTTCAATTTGTCAGTGACGTAAACGTTATCGTAATAATCAAGCGCGGCATATTGGAAATCAGCGTCTTTAAGAGCGAGTTCGTTATAGCTGATTTCCCTTAAGAGTTTACCCTTGAAATTCAGCTTAACTATCCTTTTTCCTGATCCGTCAACGACAGCAATGAAATTTTCGCGATAATATCCATGTTCTTCCTTTTCGGAACTGACAGCTATACCCCGGGGCGAGTTCAAAATACCATCCCCGATTCTCGCAATTAATTTACCCGCTGTATCAAAAAGGAAGACACAATTCTGCGCGACGTCGGAAACAAATAATTCGTTGTTCGGTGTAATAACCAAATCAAATGGTTTTTGCAGTGTATCTTCACCGAATGATTTAATGAAATGAAGCTCCTCTCCCGGGTTGAAAAGTTTTACTATTCTTTTATTATCGGTATCCGCGATGTAAACATCCCCATCCTCGTTCGCGGTGATTCCGTGCGGATTGAGAAATTCACCTTTTCCTGATCCCTTTTGCCCATAAACAGCCAGCGCGCTCATTGATTTATTATAAATGATCTGTCCTCTTCCGGAGTTAACACCGTAAGCGGTTATCTCATCGTTATCTTTTTCATTTTTGGGATCGTCTTTTGACTTTAGTTTGACAGCTGCTAAACCCTGTGGATTATCAAAATCATGGTGCATTCCGAGCAATAACTTGAGTTTTGCTCTCGTTCCTTTGTGGATGCCAAGTGTATGCTTAAAGGGGGGAATTAATAGCGTTGTTACATCCTCCTTCGAGTGAAGAAATGTGCAGCATAGAGTCAACGCAAAGATGATTATGATTAGTTTTCTCAATTTTCTTGTCTCCAGAATCTTACATAGTTATAGTAGTCTTCCATAACGTTTCTAATATAATGCCTGGTTTGCTGAAAGTCAATATTTTCAATGAATATCTCGATATTATCCCGTGAGTGAGAGATCTTAAGCCAACGCTGCAATTGATTTTCGCCAGCATTATAAGCTGCTAAAGCATATTCGATCCTGTTATCGTATTTATCAAGAAGGTATCTTAAGTACCATGTTCCGTATTTTATGTTGGATTTAAAATCATACAACCTTGCATCAGAATATCCTTCACCAATACTGTTCGCGATCGTTTTCCCTGTGCTTGGTATTATCTGCATCAGTCCAATCGCATTCGCATAGGAAACCGCATTAGGTGAAAACGCGCTTTCTCTTCGAATTAGCGCCAGGATCAATAACGGGTCGATCTTCCGCAATTTCGCCTGTTCATATACGTCATCATAGAAATGAAGTGGATAATTCAGTCTTTTTATGGATGATGGAATATCCTTGTTCAAACCCGAAAAGAATGATTGAAGTTTGGCAGCTTCATCGAATGACTTGTATGTATGCCCAAGCTCAAAGTAATAAGCAGAAAGCTCGAGGATTGTCTGCGGATCAGAACCAAATTGCTTCTCGCTCACGTTAAGCTCTTTTTCCGCCCAGTCTAATATACCTATTTGAGTAAGTATTCTCGCCCTCTGAAAACCCTCGAAATTGAATGACAACAGCTTTGGTTGATATCCAAGCTCATCCAGCGCTGTTTTTGCCCTGCTCAATGCGTGAGTATAGTCGGTATTGAGTGTCCAGACAGTGTCAAGGACAGGGTCCGGCAGGCTTTTCTCAAGGTACTTTGTTCCTACAAAATGGTAATAGCTTTTATCACCTTCCTCCGAAAGCTTGCGAAAATCGTCTAAAGCCGATTGGTTACCTAACTGGTATTTGGAAATAGCGAGCCAGCATGCCGCGGTAGCTCTGAACTTCTCAGACTTGAATAGCCTTTTGTTACTCAGGATTTTTTGGAAACGTTCGATAGCCCCTGAATAGTCCTCGTTCATGTAGCACCCAATTCCTGCCCAGAGTATAGCATTATCAGCTAGATCATGTCTTGGGAATTTGCTAAATAGTCTATCGCATAGAGTGACGACCTTATCCCATTCTTCATTTTCCCTGTGCAATTCAACCTGCCACCAAAGCGCCCAGCCAGAAAGCTTGGAGCTCGGGAAGTCGGATATAAGTTTATTATAGTATTCCGAAGCGTTCTTTCTATCGCCGAGTTTGTGATAACACCTTCCTATACGGTAAAGCCCTTCATCGAACGATTTATCCTTTACCATCTCCTTGAACTCGCTGATAGCGCGCGAAAATTTCCCAATCTCATAATAAGCCTCTGCCCTATTCAGCTTGGCTTTGTATCTATATGTTTGATTAGAAGGGTTGTCTAAATATTCGCTGAAAAACTCAATGGATGTTAACCATTTTTTCTGTTCGAAGGACGTTAAACCGCTGTAATAAGTCTCCGTGGATGTTAGTTTTGATTTATTGTTCCTGAGTTCAACCCCAGCTTTGTAACCCCAGAAGGATGTTGGATAGTTTTTCATCAGGGAAAGAAAAGAAGAAAATGCCTCGGTTTTATTACCGCGTAACAGATCGATGTAAGCAAGGTTATACTTGTATTTGCAGTAGCTCATCGAATCCGGGTATTTTGAACGGTATTCCTTTAATACTGTTACTGCCCTGTCGTATTTATTCTCTTCAAGCAAGCATTCATAAAGGAATTCATACAATTCTTCCCGGATGGTGGGATTGAACCTGTTTATTGGCTCGATAAAGGATATACAATCCGCATGTTCTTTCTTTTCAAACAAAACCAATGCTTTAAGATAATCACGGTATGACCCAAGGATACTCTGTTCAAGGTCAATTTTATCAAGTGTATTTAAAGCGGCATCATACTTTCTCAACTTATAATCGCAATAGGCGATCTGCCATAATGAAATCACATCCAATTCTGCTTTCCGGTTAAGTTGGGATAAAGCCTCATTGTACTTGCCCCTGATAATAAGTTCCTGGATTTCCCCCTTTTCGTACGTGAAAAACGGTTCATCCTTCGGCTCTTCCTCTTCAAAATAGCTGACAGGCTGGACTATTATCCTTCTTTGCTGTTGGCAGCTTATACTTAGGAATTCAAAAGCAAGAACTATAAGTAATACAATAATTAAAATATGTTTTAAGGTGTTTATAATCATAGTAAACCAGTTAAGGCTTTTGGCTTTCATTAGTTATAAAGTACATATAAAAAACGGAATGACAACAATTTTATTTATTTAACAATTTACCATATTGTTGTGAATATTTTTTACTGAAAATATATGTTTTGATTAAAGAAACCTTAATCCTAACCTGACCAAGAACAGTATTTTTATAACATTCTATCTAATTT
>JAFGQG010000001.1 GCA_016935765.1 bacterium | reverse complement strand
TCGTCTAATTCAACATTATTAAAATTATTAGGAATGCTATTCCATTCATCTAAGACGATATTCATTAATTCGGGATATTCCCCAAAAGAACATTCTCTGTCCTTCGTACATATCGTCACAAAATACCATCCTGCTTGGGAATAATCATATCTCTTTAACCTTGTGGATCTTCTTTGTTTGTATTTATGGTCTAATCGCATTTTTATATAACAGCCTGTTGGAGTATGTCAATATAAACGTTATTGGTTATTATATATGGTGAACCAGCAGTATCCCATTCAATTCTGTGTATTTTTAATAATAGCATTCGGGAAATAGTAATTCAGGATTTCGGCGTAATTCCTGCCCATTTCAGATAACGCGCTGCTTCCATAAAGGCACATTCCCAGGCAGTGCCCCTTTCCCTTACCCTTGAACTTTAAGCTATCTCCCACCAATTCTATGCTGTACCTGTTACTCAAAACCTTATCCCAGCCCAGGTGGCTGCCTATCCTTATTCTCAATTGGTCGCCCCGGAGCGTTGTGACATCTCCATCGTTCGTAAATACCACATTCTTCACCACCCCGGAAGCCGGATCCTCTTCAATCGCGACCCCTTGTATGTAAGATCCCGCTAGCGTCTCCACCTGCCGAAGAGGAAGGAATGCCTCCCACTGGTTTTCGTTAGATTCTTGACAATATGGGCAATTAACTGGTATAATAAAGGGATAGTCCATACCCCATACCACCCTTGATGAAGCCGTGTGACCCCCGCAACTGTGGCAATAGAACGGCGGTATTATTTCATCCTCGTAGGTCAGGACCATGCCCCTCGTCTCTTCAAGCAGCAGTGAAGGATAAACAGCCTCCATCTCTCCGAAATATAGCTGACAGTGCGTATTATCGCAGAAATCGTAGGGATCATTCGGGTGCTGCTCGATACCGCTTTTCAGAAAACTCCTGACCACTATCGAGAACGCCGACAGCAATTGTCTATTTTTTTTGCCCTTCATCTCGGAGAATGTTATTATTTCGACAGCCCTCTCCAGCGGGACCTGGTTTATCAATACCAGTTCATCATCCCCCCTGAGAATATCCAGTTTCCCGCTATATTTTCTTGTCATCTTACCGGGGATAGTAATCGTGAATTCCGCGACATCCCAGAAACCGGAGGGCGCTGAGATGTTCAGGCTGGCAGTGTATTTCGAAACCATGTAATCCTTACCAATGCCCCCTATTTCTATTTTTATTTTACCATTAATATACTTGACATGTAAATCATTGTTGCCCATAAACAATATTTCGTTATTGTCGAGTCTGACGTCGAGCGGTATCTCCGTTTGGGAGGTTACTATTACTTCCCGGGGATGAAATAAACCGAGAACTCCTATTTTGACCCATTCTTCGCAATATATATTAACAGGAATTATGAGTATTGTCAATATAATATTAGCGATATTTCCTGATGAAATATTCAAGTATTTCACCACCTTTGATTGCTCCTTCTTTAGCGCCTGTTCCTTCGAGCGCGAACACCAAAACAGCAAGGAGGGGTTTCTCAACGGGCGCAAATCCAAGAAACAGGGCGCGGGTTTTTACCGGGTCATACTTGTCATCCAAGTAATATGGAGCAGTACCCGTTTTTGCTAAGATCCTTGATAACATCACTCTCTTCTGAGCTTCGATGGATGTGCCGCTATAAGCGCTGTATTCCATTCCTTCGCAAATGCTTTTAAGCAGTTCGGTGTCAAGGGAAAAAGCCGCCGCTTTCTCACCGCTCCCGCTGTAAAGAACGCCCCCGTTGAACAAGCTGCCATAAGCAAGCAGCAGGCTTTTCAAACTGACGCGGATAGAGTTGTCAATACCCACCATCGCGCGTACCTGGGATTCCCTGTTGTTTTGACATGGTTTATAATTATTGTCAATTAATTTATAATCCTGGAGCGTCTCGAGGAACATCTTGAAATCAACCTTCTCCGCCAAATTTAAGAAGTACGCGTTGCAGGAATTTCCCAGGGCTTCCACGTAACTTTGCGTGCCATGCCCCGGAGTGTACCAGCATCTCTTCGTAATGGGAGAATCGATAGAGGTCGGGGCGCAGACGAATATCTCTTCAGGGTCAAGCACTCCCTGTCTGTGCGCCGCTATCGATGTAAAAACCTTTATCGTGGAACCGATCGGAAAGCACAGCTCCGAATCCGGCAGGGAATTGTAGTAAAATAATTCTTGACCATTCTGCGGATTTATGACACAACAAATACCACTGAAATCCTTGAGTAATAAATCCAGGTCATCAGCCCGTGCGGCATTCATGAGAACAATCAAGAATAACAGAATGAACAACAACGCTTTTGATCTCATGTAAACTTTATTTTCGTTCCCTCTTTTTGCTACTTATATAAATATATCACTTCTTCTTCAATAAGGTTACCGCTGAGTCTCTGCTTCAACTTGAACGTTTTTATCCTGGATGTCGTCCTGATAAGGCTGGTAATATTATCTTCGAAGAACTTGCCGCTATCGAAGTATGTCCACGCAGATTTATTAACAAGTTTTGATATGGTTTGTAAAGTAAAATCACTCATGTAACCGTAATCCAATTCCAGGTATCTCGTAAATGGAGCGTCTGTTTCAACAATGGTTGGAAAGTCCAATCCCTCGAGCACTGCCCGGTCGTTGGAGAAACAAACCCATTCATCCCTGAACGTTAAATACAGGTCCTCAGTAAGGGGCAATTCGAGGCGGTACAGACCGCTTCCCAAATCTTCGAATTCGATTCCCGGCGAAACCACGAATTGCGAATTATAAAATTCTGACACCAGGCTCGTCCAATCGGCATGGTTCCCAGGTCCCGTCCCGCAATGCAGCATCAGACACCTGCTATAAGTATAGAAGAAATTCTCGGATTCCAACTGCTTCGGGGTAAGGAGGTAAACATAATAGTCGCCATCCGCGGTCTCGAAATGCCCGGTCAGTTGCCCGGCAAATTTGTCGATCCCCGTTTTATTACCGAAAAAAGCTGGTATTACTTTAGCGCTAACCGGCTTAAACTGGGCGATATTTAACAGTTTCGAGCTCTTGGAGAACTTCTCGATCAAGGGTTTAATATCCGGGGTTTGGGCTGAGAATTCGTCGCCACTGCTAAAATATCTCAGCTCCCTTATGCCGCCATTCTCTTTGACAAGGAAGATGAGCGCGCGGTCGATCCAACCCAAATCTCCGAAATTCTGATATAGCCAGTATGTCCTGAAGTACGAGTTCGCGGTTATCTCCGCCTGCTTTAAATACAGGAAGAATTCCCGGTCCTTCTGCTCAGATATAACGCTCTCGAACTGCTTGAATTTATCGGTCTCATTCAAACTGGGCAGCCTGCTCTCCTTCTTCTCAAGCTGAAGAGCTTCCAGGAGTTTTTCAAGCTGATTCGAAATAAAAACCCGCTTACCTATTTCACAGAACGCGAATTCCATACTTCCGCCCTCGTCCTGCTTTACGAAGTAGGTCAGATCGCCAGCGGTCCTCGGTTCGAAATATTTTGTCTTATCATACAGCTTTGATTTCAGCCATTTATCAGCAGAAACCTCGAGGACCATCAGGAACTGCAGCTCCCCGATGTCGTACAGGGCAAAACCCGTATTTTCCCCTCCAAGCGAACTTAACGCGTCGAGGTCAATAGAAAGGTCTATGAGCGAGGAGAGTTCGTCAAATCTATTATTAAGCTTAAGGTAAAGTTTGCTTTTCGTAAAATCCTGGTAATTTTCACTCCCTTGAAAATCCCGCTTAAGCTCCGAGCTCTCGTATTGTTCCAGGAATTCGCCCAGGTCTTTGAACTCGATATATAAGAGGGGCTCCCCGGGAATCAGTTCCGCAAGCTGCGTGGTGAAACCAACTTTAATTGACAGAAGTAATAAAATTATGCCAAAATATTTCAGTCTGCTGTTCATACCTCTTCCGATATCCCTATAATTTAAAAAATATGCAAAGATTCATCCAATTTTAATATTTTGCTTTTCTCTTGTTCTTCCTTCTCGATTCCCTGCTTGATATTCGCGATAACCTTATCTATAGCTTCCTTCCTGAGCTCCGGCGCAAACTCCCTTTCCAGTTCATAAAAAGCGATCGCCTTGTTAACGAATCCCAGTTCCTGGTAACACTTGCCGATTCTAAACGCGAACGAAGCCCTTTCCTTCTCGTCGAGGTCGAGGTTCTCCAGCCAATACCTCACATCGTATATGAACCAGTACCCGAATTCCGTAAAGTAATTTTCACTCCTGATGATTTCCTCCTTGAACACACTCAGCGCTTCAACATACTTCTTGTTTTCAAACAGGAATTCGAACAGGTTGTGCTTGCTGGTGAAATCGCCGGGTTCGTAGTATATCGCCTGCTTGTAGAGTTCCATCGCCTTCCCTGCTTCTCCCTTACCCTTGAAGTAATCCGCCAGCATTGTCAGAATAAGCTGCGGGTATGGAGTAGACTTGCTGAGATCACGCATTGTTCCAACGAAGACCGAATCGTTGTTCATCATCAGGTTGAGCCGCGCGAACGCCAGCCCGTAAATATAATCATTTCCCGCCTCTTCTGCCATTTTTTGCGCGGTGTATCTTATCTGGTTATCCTTGACAGATTCAGCTTTATATGATACATAATCCAAATAGAAATCGAGAATCTCGAGCCTTGCGCGCCTGGGTATGAGCTGGTCTCCCAATACATCGTGCAGCTTCTCTAAACCCTGGTTCGCCCCGGTTCTGTATTCCAGCACGGTTTTCTTCGCCTCGTTAATCCGGTCAAATTCCTTCGCAGAATAAAGCTCTCTCATCTCAAGCGCATCCTGCCACGCTTCACTCTCTTCATAGACAGAGGCAATGGACTCTACCAGGCTGAGGTCTTCAGGGATAAGCTTGTAAGCGGCGGTTAGTATGGAATCCGCCTTAGCTCTTTTGCCATACTTGTAATAAAATTCGCCCAGCTCGAGATAATTTTTGCGAGACCTTTGTCCCCGGGCGATTCGCTCTTCGTAGAATTCTATTTTAAAAGAATCCGCGAGCGCCTCCTCGTCCATTTCCATGAAGAACCTGCAGATATCATTATAATCGCCCTGATTTTCCCCCTGTTCCTCAAGCCATTTACCGAGAAGCTTCAAGGCGGCTGGCTTATCTCCCATAAGCATCAGTATCCTGGCTTTTGTGAAATACAGCTCGTCATCCATATTTCCAGCCTTCTCAAATTCGTTCACCAACTCGAGGGCTCTACCATAATCCTCAGTTTTGATATAGTATTCTATCGCTTTCTTCTTCCAGAAGATCTCCGTGGCTCTCGTAAATTTCTCCCCGTTTCTGACGGCAGCCAACACCTTCTCGTAGAAGACCTTCAAATTTTCCTTCGGCAGTATCCCCGATTCGATGATCGCCGTATATGATTCAAGCAAAGCCGGATCGATATCGCACAGCCGGGTGTAGAAGCTGACCGCGCTGGCAACCGCCCCTTTATCGACATAATACTGGGCAACAATGCCGGGGTAATGCTTCTTGCCATAGGTTGTAAAGTCCATGTACCGCTCGACTATCTTCTCCTTCAGAGCGCTGAGCCCCTCTTCCGCGAAGCCGAACTCCTCCATTAATTCGAAGTACCTGACGTAAAGATCGATGTGCGGTTCCCCGCTTATTATCTTCCCCAGCTCGGCTTTCGCTTTCTCGGTATCCCCCTCATCGAAGTACAACTCGGCTTTAGAGATGAAAACATCATTATTGCCCGGAGCGAGTGCCAGGGCAAGATCGTATTCTTCCTCCGCAGGCTGGTATTCCTTCACCTCAGCATAAAAATCCCCGAGGTTCTTGTACTCATAAGCAGAGACAGGGTGGTCCTCCAACATCGAAGAGATGAAGTCAGCCACCCTCTTGCGGTCACCTTTGCCATAAAGGTATTTGCCGTATTCGCAGCCAAGGTTAAACCAATTGTGGTCGTACAGCTCATTTTCCTTATCGACAGGGAATTCCTTCAAATCATCCCCGATGCTCTTCACGTTCAAAGCCCTCAGGAATGCCTCCTCCGCATGCTGCGAATAATCCTTGAAGTACGCATAGACGAGCGCCTGCTTTGTATCAACCCAGACTGGCGATTCGCCCAATTTGGATAATATTTCTATCGCGCTCGCCTTTTCCTTTTTCTCTATCATGAAGTTCGCTAATTCAATCCTGGGTGAAAGGGTCAATAACAATCCTTTGTTAAAATCATAAAGCTCACCGAAAAGGTAATCCTGAAAATGGTGCCTTCCATTCTTAGAATAAATCTCTTTCAATGAATTAAGCTCATTCTTTTTATTGCCGTCCAGCCAATTATAAAAGGCAAGCTTCAAGTACTTTGTGTAGCGCCAGCTTTCGTTTTGAGCGGTGCTTTTCTCCAGGTTTAAGATGCATTTAGCATAAGCGAGTCGAGTCCCGTAAAAATCCAGGATATAATAGATGTTGTTTAGGTTACTCCCGCGCGACTGCCAGTTCTTTATAGCGATAGCCTCCTGGAGCGCCGTCAACCCAGCCGCTTCTGAAAAGGAATAATACCAGTCAGGAAGCCTGTTCCTCGTTTTTATTTCGTTCTTGAGTATATCAGTCAATTGATTTACCTGTTTAAACCCGGCATTATCCTTGACAATCTCCGCAAAATATGAAGAAATAATCCGCTCCATGTTACCCTTCGAATTGAATACCTTCCACATTTCGAAATGCTTGCCCTCAGACAATTTCCCTGTGTTGTACTTCAGCACCTCGTTTTCGTAAACCGACCATAGACCAACCAGGCTTTTATATACTTCCACCACTCCTGAACGGGCTAATTTAATATCGACGAGCAGCTCTATATCGTCCTTCGCGAAGCTCTTCGAATAAAGATTCGATTTCAACCTCTCGATACCCTTTTCAAGGTAAAGGTCCGCTTCGCCGTACAATCGCCAGTTGTAGAGGGTTCGCGCCACCATAAAATATTCGTCATATTTTGAAGTTTTTGTCAAGAGATTATACAGTATCTCTTTAGCCTTTTCCAGGTCGCCCGTCCTCTTGTAGGCTTCAGCTTCCTGTTGAAGCCAGAACGAATTCCCGTTCGTCAGCCTGTAGAGTTTCTCGTAAATGTCCACGAGTTTTTCGTTCTGATTCAGGTTCAGGTAGAGGTCAGCCAGGTTTTTATACAGCCAGACTTTCTGGGGTTCGTTTTTAATAGCCTTTTCCAGCTCCGCGGCGGCAGCTTGAAATTCCCCGTCAAATTTGTATAAACAAGCCAGCACGGCGTTCCACCTGTAGTTTTTATGGGCTTCCTTCGCGGTTTTCTCGTAAAATTCGAGCATTCTCTTACCCAAACCATGGTCCTTCGAAAACCTGTAAGCTTCGGTCACAAGGGCTTCATCGAGCGGGTTCCTGTTCACTATCTCGATGTACTGGTCCTGGGCTTCGGTAAAGCGCTTGAGTTTCTCGAAGGATTCGATCAGCTTCAACCTGAAAGCCGCGACCTTGTCCTTTTTGGCTTCTCCGCTCAAACCAGATTTGTTCACCTCTTCGATGCCCTTATTGTAGAGGTCGATCAGCTTGTCATAATCATCCGTTTTCTCGTAAATCCCCGCCAGCGTTCTGTAGTATTCCTCTTCAATGGGATTCGTTTCTATCAGCAGCTCAAGTATCTCCCTGGCGGAAGATTCCATGTCCCGCTCTATGTATTTTTCAGCCAGCTCGTTCAGCTTGAATTCCTTGGTCTCGTCCTTCGAACGGTACGCGCTTTCTTTAAAATACTCGAGAGCCTTATCGTACCTCTTAACCCTCCAGCAGAATTCACCGGCTTCCTGGTAAATCCCAACTATCATATAATTGTGGTCCTTGTACTGGTTTATCAGGTTCTGGTAGGTCCGAACCGCGCTTTCGTTATCCCCGTTTTCCTCGTAGAAATTGGCAAGCATGATATAATTCCGCTTCAAGGGGTAAAGCTTCACGAGGCGGGTCAGGACCATCTCCTGCTCCTTGACCAAACCCATTCTCTGAAAGTAGTAGAGAACCTCATCGAGAAAGTACGCGTCCTCGTGGTCTGAAATACTCTCTCGATAAAGCGCTGTTTTCTTCCCCTGTTCGCCGATATACTCGAGAAATTCGCCATAAGCCATGACGGGCAGATAATCCCCGGGGGTCCCCTCTATCTCCCGCCTGAACAGCGTGTGTACCTGCTCCCCGAAATCCCTGGCTCTCATAAGGTAACTCAGCCTCTGCTTCGCGGAATAGTCGTACCGGTTGGCAACGACCAGCTTAACATATTCCCGAAGGGCGTTTTCGTAGTCGTCGTCAGACTCATAAACTGCCGCCACCTGCTTGCCAAATAGACGGCCGTCATCAAAAACCTCGCGGCAGTGCTGAAAAGTCGATAGCGATTGCTCGAACTGATAATAATCCCAGTACAGGGTGGCTAACTCAAGGTACAGGTTCCTGTCGCCCCGGGCTATGAAAAGCATTTGATTCCACTTCGAAAATGCCTCCTCGAACTTGCCCATCTCCACCAGTATCTCGCCAGCGGTTACGTAATACTTGCTTTCCGAAGGATATACCATGGACAATCGCCTGTTGATGCCGATTGCAAGATAGGAGTACTTGTCGCTGTTTATCAGGAATGACTGGTCGAGCGATCTAAGCAGGCTTGCGGCATATTCGTTTTCGCGCTTATTGCCCGGGTAGAAAGCCGCGTACTTGAGAAAATAGGGCAAACCATCCTCGTACTCCGAATTCCAGCAGTAATACTCGCCCATGAACAGTAATTCCCCCAGGTTGAGAGGACGGTTCTTCATCATTTCCCCAAGCGGCTGAAGCGTTCCGACCTGGGACATTCTCATCAGTAAATCCCGCCTGATCTTCCCGCTCATGCAGAAGTAAAGCTTCGAATATTCAAAGAATTTGTCGCGGTAATAACCCGGATTCGCAACCGAAACCCCCGTGCGGGTATATATAAAACCATAGTACTCATAAAAACCGAGCAGCCTCTCGACCAGGATTTCGTTGAAGGGAAACCGCTCCAAAGCTTTTTGGTGCATCTTCTCGTAAAATGCCATGTCGTAGATGACGTCCTGCTGCTGCTGGTAATAATAGCTGCTCACGAAGCTCTGCAAAAATTCCGTGACGTCCTCCGAGTCCAACTCATCCACAACCTCTTCCACCGTTTTCCTGAAACGACTCCACTTTTTTTGCCTGAAGTGGAACCGCGCCAGCTTGTCGTACCACGAACCAGAATTAAACTGCTTCAGCGCTTCGTTATAAAGCGATAATTCCTCGTCAATGAGATTCAGCCTGTTCAAGAAACTTAAGAATTCAAGATAGATGGATTCGTTTTGCGGATACTTTTCTATCTCATTCCAGTATAACCCTATCGCATCAACATATTTTTCTTCCGAAACGAGGTAATTGACACATTCATCAAATATTTTTTTGTAATTATCCTGCTCATCTCTCCTGACCGCGGTTTCAAGCATGGTCTCGTACAACTTGAGATTGTCGTCAACCTCGTCCTCCTGGCTTCTGATTATGTACCGATACGCTTCATAAACCAGGTGGGAAGTATCATACTTCTCGATAAATTGCCGCGCGTACTGGATAGTTTGCTTTCTTGCGTCATAAGCGGCAAACGATGAAATAACCCCCATGAATACCTCGGGAAGATAAGCGGACCCGGGGTATTCTTCCCTGAATTCCCCGTAAATCCCGAATTGAATCCGAAAATTAAAGTAATCGCGCGAGGTCCTTATCAAGTCTTCGGTTTTATAATCGACACCCGAAACGTTCAGGTCGAGGGAGAGTATCCCTCCGCTGACGCCTGGATTCACGTCCCAAAATGCACTGTTCATAAATCCGCTTAAGTCCTCGGTTCCAAACGGGAATTGGGCTTTGTCCGAGCGGTTGACCGTTTGAAAAAGCTTGTATAACACCGCTTCTTTATCTTGACAATTCAACAAATATGTGTTATAAAAACACCGGAAAGCATCCTCAAAATATTCGATCTCAAGGTAAAGCTCTCCCAGTATCTCAAGCTTCTCCAAATCCTTGAAAGAAGCCTTCTTCGCCCCAAGCCAGCTGTCCAACAGGTCCTTGCATTTGTAGTCCTCATAATCAGTCAAATGTATTGAATAAAGTATCAGTATGTTCTTGTCCGATTGAGAAACACTCGACGCCTCCAGCGCTTCTTTATAATTCCAGTACTCCCCGAGCCTTTTCCTGTTCGAAATATAAGACCTGATAACTTCTCTGTTCCTGAACAAGTCAACGAACGACAATTGCTCGATTTCCTTTTCAAGACCGGGCAGAATCTCGGTTTTCCTATCAGCTTCAAACAGGATATCCGCCTTCTTCGCGACAAAAAATGCCGCATCATCGTACTTGTTTCTGTATCTCTTCAGTTCATCCAGGGCTTTTTCGTATCCCTTTCCAGCCACAAGGTAGTCGATATACTTGCTGAATACTTCGATATCATCAGGAAAAATCCCTATCATCTCTTTGAAATATTTATCGTAATCGACATCCAACAGTTGTTTTTGAACAAGCTCTACCATATCATAGAAGCACAGCAGCAGCTTTTCTTTCTCTTTATTCTTTTTCAGGAATTCGAAATATTTCTCGTATATCTCAAAAGCTCTTTCGTAAGCCAGGCGGTCTTTGTAAAAATCGATAAGACCGTGGTATGCGATATCCCTATCCGGCTCTATTTCAGCATATTCGAAGTAGGTCTTTTCGGCATCCGCGAATTTCAATGCCCTGATCTGCGCCTCCGCCAGCTTCAAGTATAATTTCGGTTCTTCAGGATTCTTTTTGACCTCCTTCTCCAGGCGCTTTATCAGTTCCGAAGTCGGATACTCAACGTAGACCTCACCGCCTAAAAATTCACACCGCATATATTCCGCGTTGAACTCCCCGCAATCCGTTGTCACCTCGATGTCTGATGGCAATTTCTCTATTTCGTAATCAACGTTTTCAAGGGTGCGCAGCTTTTCCGGAAGGATCATTTCGGGAGGGAGTACCTTTTCTTTACCCCCGCAGGATAAAATTATAAGTAGCGGTAAAATTAGGAGGAACTTTTTCATGTTTAAGACCTCGTCTATTTATAACAAATGAAAGTTATAATTTAAATTAGTACGCTAATTTAGGCAAGTTAAAAAAATGGCAGTCACGAAACCGTGATGTCATTTCAGGTAAACAACCCTGCGGGTAACACTCTGATTAACGGTATTCATCCGCACAAAATATACGCCTGAACCGAGCGAGTCGTCCGGCTTCCAGACCAACGAAGGGATGCTCGTACTGCTACTACCCGAAGACTCGAATCCTTCACATGTTTGCGTCAAACCATCCAGGCTCGACACTTTCCTCCCGTTAATATCGTAAACAAGTATTTTGACAGGGAGGAGGTTTCCGAAAAAGAGTGGCGCTGATGAGGCAGTTGATAACTCGCTATTAATCGCCGCTTTAAAACTGATAGTCACCTCATCGGAGAACGGGTTTGGGTCAACACTCATTTCGTAACTCACCGGAAGGGGATTCTCATCCATGCCAGACCCTGCAGCAAGCACTATTTTATGGCGGGTGTCAATATGGCCGCCATCAGAGTCCCACACCTCCAGTTGAATCTCGTAAATTCCCGGTGATAGGGTAGCCGTTTCCCAGGCTGCCAATAAACCAAGCCTTACTTCGCTTGCTTCACCGGATACGATCGTATCCCAACCGGTTCCGCCATCGATCCTGTAAAACAGCCGGTATTCCGCCATGTAAACTGTCGATAGTGGCCCGCTTTCCAGCCAGGCGCTGCCCTGAATATCCACACCATCCTCAATATAACCAGTATCGGGTCCGTCAATACAGGCGACCCAGACTTTTCCGGCGTCATAAGCCACCGGATCGGCCTCCATGACGGTATTCGTGTATATCAAGGTCGAACTGTCCGTCGCCCAGGCCTCACTATGAACATGTTCGCAATTATCAAGTAAGACCAGGGCGTGGTCTCGAACGTAAACATGCGTGGCGATCCTGCAATTCGAGAGGGTCTTGCAGCTGTGATCAAACGCCTGGATAAACCCCCCCGAACCGTCAAACTCCGTGCTCTCCGCAAATACCTCCGAATACCCCCACGATGAAAATTCACCGAGAGTCGAGTTACTCACCTGAACATAAGACCCGGGGGATAGCGAATCCGGGTAAAAGCCGCCCGGGTAAAGGTTCCAGCTCACGACATACGTGTTGACGAGGTTTATCTCCCTGTCGTCAAGCGGGAACGCGAAGCCTGGGTAGAGAGTAAAATCATGAACATCCGAAATAAATGCTGTGTCGCGAGGCTCGATAACAATGGCAAATCCCCGTATAATGCTGTTGCGAAAGGTGACATTGCTCCCCTTGTTCGCGAATACTCCCCACACAATGGTATCCAAATCCGTCAACGAAATACTGTACGGGACGCCTCCAAAACCAGGAGTGAGTGAGTCGAGAGTGTATTCTTCCACGCTTAAGCCGGGCAGCTCGGCATCGACGGTGTCGTCAGCCCCGAACGTCAGCCAGACGAGAAGCGACCTTATGTTCTCCGCCTCCAGGCGCGCGCTTTCCTCCACGCCCCATTCGCCGGCAACATTTATGTTCCTGAGGACCACCGAAGTATGCCCGTGCACGCTGGCGCTTGTCCAACCGGTATTCACAACATTCTCCCAGATGAACCGCGAACCGGAACCATCTCCGTAAACGTGCAGGTTGTAACCGCTCCAGTCCGTTGTGGTGTTGCTGATGATGAAGATTGAGCTGTCCAGCACTCCGAGCAGGTGCTCGTGGATGTGGTGCTGAACCACAGTGAGCGCGCTGGAGTCGATCTCTACGTAGCCGCCGTTCATAGCAACGATGTTCCCCTCGAGGGCGATATCGGCGTTCCGCGCGATAAATGCTCCGCCGTAAGCCAATATTCTGCCCGTGTGCGCCCAGGAGCCGGTCACGAACATCGTGTCCCCCGGGGCGATGATTATGTCGTCTAGCGCTGACAAGTTCGTGTCCAACAAAAGCGCTTGAATTTCAGGATGAATCGTACTGAAATCCGCTACGCACCACTTTCCCGGGATTAGACATAATACCACTAAAATTACATAAAGCTTTAATTTCATCATCCCCATTGCGGTTTTAGTTCTTCGAGAAGCTCATAGAATTTACGTTCAACCAGTTGCATCTTTGTTTCCAATTCGTCAAAGTTCAAGCCGATCATAACATCTTCCAAAAAGGCAACAACTTCCGCGGGATACTCCCTGTTGGCGTATCTCAGCCCGAAATCGTACTTAGCCGGGCGGTATTTCAGGTTAAGCAGATACGCCAGGAACCGGGCTACCAGCATATTATGATCAATAAAAGCATCAATCTTGTTGCCCCTCAATATCTGTTTCCTAGCTTCGATGGCTATCAAATCGAACATATCCCTGGCGAGAGAGTAGTAGAGCTTCCCCTTCTTCTCAATTTCGGCTTCCGGCGTAGGGGAGATCTTCAGCGCGTTCGCCTTATCGAACCATACCACAGCGTTCCCATGCCTGTCCGGCTCCAGCAGCTTGTTTCCAGATGAGAGTTTCATGAAAACAACGTCGAGATAGAACAGCGGGGGAGTTTTGTCCAGGATGTAGAAGCACTGGGAATGACCGTGCCATACAGGTTCCGGCATCCTGAACCTGTGCCTGATACCATAGTTCTTCTCAAGATATTCCTCCAGGTACACGATTACTTCTTCGACCGCGTCGTCATCACAGACCATGCACAAATCCAGGTCAGAGAATTCATCCAGGTAACCTGTCGCCGCGGAACCACCTTCCCAACTCGCCAGGATCTTTTTGTTAGTATAGAGCAGCTCCTTCAGGTTTTCATTAAATTGTTCTCGAAAATCTTTCATAGTAAACTTTTCCTATCAAAAACTTGAATTTTCTTCACATTACTGCAATTCACCAACAACATTATTAATTATATCCAAATCCCGCCCTAAATCAAATGAAAAATAATGGAGGTATTATTTTATTTAGGCTTGATTCTTGGGATCCACATCGGCACCTGCTTCATGTAATCCCGATAATCCGCGCCCAATTCTGTCAAGAGCAGTCTCTCCTCGTATCGCGAGATAAGGTGGTAGAAGATGATTATCACCAGCCACATAGCAATGGACAGCAGTGATAAAGAGAATACTATCATGGCAAGGTAAACCAGTATCGAAGCGAGGTAGATGGGGTGTCTGACCACTGAGAAAACGCCCTTTCTGACTACGGTAGGTTTATCTCTCACTTCACCGAAAATGATATGCAAGCCATTTTTTGCAAGGTATCCGGAGATAATCAGCAGGATAGCGCCGAGTGGGATCCTGATATAATTGGACACATATTGCGCAGGAAAAGTGGACCAATTAAAAATGAACGAGTCGAGTATCCACACTGTCATGAAGGAGAGGAGAAGTATGATCTGCCCGGTATCTCCCCAGACGTGTTCCCCGATGAGGTCTTTTCTTTGTCTGTGTTTTCTAGTTCTATTTTCCTTTTTCATTATTTTCATCCTCTCTTTAGTTGATATTGAGACTCAGTCTCATTAATATTCTAAGAAAAAATAGTGTGATTGTCAAGAATATTCGTGACTCCTTCAAAAAAACTTTGTCCGTTTAAAATACTAATGAACTTGACGCGACAGATTAGAACGCGGATTTCTTATATTTTACCTTCAACTTCACCTTGAAAAGTATGTCGAAATCCACCGGCGCTTCGTTCGCAGTCCCAACAAAATAACAGCGGAATTGATGCGGCGAATCCTTAACCAGCTCTACCAGCTTGTCTTCGCCATCACTCTCCGTGGAGATCTCCGTTTCTATGGCAGACACACTCGATATATTCACGTTCTCCAGGGTGGCTAATACCGTCGGAGTCGCGCCGGATGTCTCGCCCACTTTCAGCTCGGCAAGGGTTATAACCTGCGTCAGAGGACCCGTGAAACTTGTCACTGTATATGTCGCCTCCTCAAGCGTTACAGACTCTATATCATCCTTGTACTCGTCGAAGTCCGAACTGTAATCCGTCACGTCGATATCATCTACAATGCTGTAAGAAGTGGAACCATAATCGACCTCGAACTCCATCTCCACCTCGAACGTAAAATCCTTCTCGACGCTGCAGCTAAGCAGCATCACAAAAACAAACAATGCGGCTAAACGAACAATCTTATAATACATGAACACCTCCTATATTAGACATTATTGTTTTAATATTCTGAATTTACTCTACCTAATAGAGTACGCAACAAAATTTTTAACGAGTTATAAAACTATAAAACTTATATCGGGCTACGTCAAATATCACCTCAGTAATCTATTTCAGCGGTATTGCAGGCAGTCGCTTAAGGGTTTTGTTGGCTGGATCTATCTCGATACCGACAGACTCCAGCGCTGTTACTCCAAGGATTGGTTCTGCATCCTCAGGACCAAAAATCACACGGCCTGCAGTAATTTCCCCCATAAACTCTATTTTAGCAATACCGAATGGGTATTCCCTGACGGTTCCATCTGCTAGTTCGTAAACCATTTTCCCCTGTTGTTCAATTCCTATTTTTATCAATTGACTAGCTGGAGCCATAGAATCAGTTGCGCCGGTATCTACAATAAATTCTGCCTCGTATTCGTTGTCTTTTCCGTTCAGACTCGATATTTTTGTTGTTACTTTCGTAAGACCCATTTTCCTGTTCCCTCAATATTATTATACTTCTACAATAATATATAATACTACACTGACTTTGTCAATTTTATAACTGTGCGTTCTACTATTTATTTCATCTTATTCACTTCTACCAGGATCTTGCTCGCGATGCCGAACCCGAGAGCTAATTGCCTCCTGTCCACCATTATGGTGACCGGTCCCCTGAGCAACTGGGCGCTGATCTTCGTCACTATTTTCCCGGGCAGTATCCCCATGGATTCCAGCCTGCTCTGAACGCCCACTCCTCCCTGAATGTCAATTATTTTGCCCATCTCCTGAGAGGCTAATTCGATAAGACTCTTAGTCATTTTTTCCACCTCCGCAATCTTCACATAACCCGTAAATTATTAAACGATGTTTTTCTGGTTTAAAACAGGACTTCGCGCAGATTTTATCCTGAAGCCTCTCAATATCATTATCGAAGAACTCGATTATCCTGCCGCAGTTCAAACAAATCATGTGGTCATGGTGTTTTTTGTTGTAGTTATTTTCGTAATACACCTTGTTATCGAGCTGTGTAACTTCCCTGATAACTCCGCATTCCTGGAGTATCGGGAGTGTTCTATATACTGTAGCTCTCGAGATGTTGATCTTCTTCTTCTTCATTACTGAGATCAGGAGGTCCACGTCGAAGTGCTGGTTCATTTGCGCGATTTCCTGAACGAGTTTTATTCTTTGTTTGGTAAGTCTGAGTCCTTTCTTCTTGATGTATTTAGTGCATTGTTCGATCATTCTCTATCACCTCGCTATTTGCATTTGAGATTCATTCTCAATAAAAATATAGGAAGCGCAGGTAAAAATGTCAAGATATTATTTGCATAAATAAAGAAACCACAGAGTCACAGAGCCACAGAGATAAAGAAGGAACCTGATAATTTACTATTGACTATTGATTATTTCCCCCTCCCACTCCAGACATGACGCATAAATTTGAACATTTTGTTGAATTGATTTTAGAATTCTTTTTCCAAAAGCTCTCCGGCTCCCCCGATTACCGGATCAACTGATAACCTGATCACCAAACATTTATCCATCCTCTACAAGGATGTTTATGTAAAAACATTTATAGTGCTACAATAATTGACCACCTACGGTGGTTATCTGCGAAGGTTAGTAAAGTATAATGGTTTGCTTTCTACAATTTTATTTTTTCCTATTTTTCTTTGTGTTCTTCAATCTTATTCGTGCATTTGTGGCGGGTGGTTATGTTTTTATCCGTGATTATCCGTTTAATCCGTGTAGTCCGTGTGCTATTTCTTTGTT
>JAFGQG010000034.1 GCA_016935765.1 bacterium | reverse complement strand
TGATTTGATTATAAATCTTTGATTTGATTATAAATCTTTGATTTGATTATAAATCTTTGATTTGATTATAAATCTTTGATTTGATTAACTAATCTCTAAAAAGCTGCAAGTCATAACGTCGCTGGATTAATCCTTTATTCCTTATTTTCGCTTGACTTTAGGGGGATTCTCAAGTAAAATTAAGGAAGAGTTGGCTTGTACATCGTTATTGAACAGGTGAGAGTATCTTATGCCCATAAAACCGAGATATAAACTTTCAGATTCTGTAGCACCCTCGCGGCGGAAATTTACTGACCGTGAAGAGTTCCTGGATACATTCAAGGAGGCTCTTGCTCAGAAGGACAGCAAAACGCACAAGATAATTGTCTATTATGGCGTTGGAGGGGTCGGCAAAACCACGCTCAGAAGGGAATTGTGCAGGATAATTGACAGCGAACATCCCTGCGTTCTATGGTCTGTCCTGGACTTCGATAACCCATCCCAGCGCGATGAGGAAACCGCGCTTTTCTGGCTGCGGAAATCGTTCAACAATAAATACAGTATAGATTTCCCCTCCTTTGAGATCGCTTATGGATTCCTCTGGCAGAAAACGCGACCCCAGATCCCTTTAAACAAGGATAACTGCTCGTTGATAGATGAAGGCGGGTTGCTTTCGGACATACTGGACGTCGCGGGAGACATGCCCGGCATAGACATAATCTCCGCGGGAGTTCGAGCGGTAGTCCAGGGGCAGAAGCACATCAGGGAATGGTGGAAGCGAAGGGGTAAACGGGAGGCAAAAAGGCTGGCTGACATGGAGCCCCAGGATATCCTGAAGCGGCTGCCGATGTACTGGGCTGCGGATTTCAAGGAAAACCTTGACCGCGCGGAAGTTGAAACCCTCAAGGTCTTGTCCATCCCGCGATTCTTTAATTTTGACATCTTCGAAAACCTGATAGGTCACTTCAAAACCGGTTACCCCCTCACCGCTTTTCGGGAATTGCTCCGTTTTTCGTTCATAGACAAGGATAAAGACGAGCATTCATGGGTGATGCACGAGCTCATGAGAAAAAACCTTCTAAAAGCGCTGCCGGAGGAATTGCTGAAACGGGTAAATTTGAGACTGTTCGAATTCTATTCTAAAATGCTGGAAGGGATAAAAGCAGAGGAGGTTACCGAGCGCCACAGAACCGCCATGATAGAAGCTTTCCACCACGGTGAAGCTGCATTGCACCCAGAAGAATTCGCGGAATGGTGCCTTGTAATCGGCAAGACGATGAACCATCCATCGCTCTGGTCCTTTATTGCGCCAATATACGAAGAAATGGCTGACCTGTTCCGCGAAAAGCTCGGAGTTGCCCACCCCGCGGTCGCCCGATCGTTCGAGCTGCTGGCTATCACCCTTCAGAACCTCGGGGAATACAAAAAAGCAGAGAACGTAGCGAAGGGGGTTTTAAAAGAGATCGAGGCCTCTCTGGGAGAAAACCATGTTTATTTTAGAAGATTTCTGAACGGACTCGGGACAATTTATCTTGATCGGGCAAAATACGCGGAAGCGGGGGAATGCTTTCAAAGGGCTCTCGGGCTGGAAAAAAATGCCAAGGAGGCTAATCACACAAGAATCGCCCTTTGCACGGGGAACCTTGCCATAGCCTACGATTATCAAGGCAAGTACTACGACGCCGAAAAACTCTACCGTGAATCGCTCGACATTATCGAGAAGAGTATGAACCCGGGATCGGTTCTCGCGGGGAACACCATGGGAAACCTTGCAAGCGTTTGTTCCATACTCGGGAAATATGCAGAAGCCGAGGAGTTCGGGGCGCGGTCACTCGGGATCAAGAAAAAGGTTTTCGGGACCGATAGCCTTGAATACGCTTCAGGACTCAACGAGCACAGTTGTCTTTTCCTTACCAACGGAAAGTACGATGAGAAAGAGATCCTGGGAGATAAACACCCCGACGTGGCAAGAATGAATTTCACTCTTGGAGAAGTATATAAAAACAGGAAGGTTGAAGAAAAGTGAAAAAAATCAGTAATTTCAACAAATACAAGTAACGCGAAGAATAATATGCCAATAAGACCCAAACACACTATTTCCGGCGGGGAAGGCAGCGCCGCTCGCCAACGGAAGTTCACTGACCGCGAGGAATTCATAGCTACTTTCAGGGAGCATTTCGCCGCAAAACCCCGGGAAGAAAACCGGATCCTGAGTTATTATGGCGTTGGAGGTATCGGTAAAACCACTCTTCGCAAGGAGCTGGGCAGGATACTGGACGATAAGTACCCCAACACACTCTGGACCATCCTGGATTTCGACACTCCAACGCACCGGGATGAGGAGACCGCGCTTTTCTGGCTGCGGAAATCATTCTTCAGGAAATACAAGATAGGTTTCCCTTCATTCGAAATTGCCTACGGATTCCTGTGGCAGAAGACCCGTCCACAAATACCGCTCACAAAGGATAACTGTTCGCTTATTGATGAGGGCGGGTTGCTCTCGGACGTACTTGATGTCGCTGGCGACGTCCCGGGCATAGACATAATTTCCGCTGGGGTAAGAGCGATAGTTCAGGGACAGAAGCACATCAGGGATTGGTGGAAGAAGAGGGGGCAGAGCGAAATTTACAAGCTAACCGACATGGAGCCGCGTGAGATCCTGGAGCGCCTCCCGATGTACTGGGCTTCGGACTTCAAAGACTTCATCAACAGCAGGGGACTCAGCAGTGTTATGTTCCTGGACACATACGAAGCGATGTGGGAGGGAGAGAGAGCGGAAGCAAAGGTGTTTACGAGGGATGAATGGGTGCGCGAACTGGTCGCGCAGCTTCCGGAAGTCTTGTGGGTAATATGCGGAAGAGAAAAGCTCCGCTGGGGGGAGACAGATCCCGATTGGGACCAGGTCATCGACCAGCGCTTGGTAGGCAAACTCTCCGAAAAGGACGTGAACTTCTTCCTTGAATCCTGCGGTATAAGCAACGCGCAGATCAAGCAGACCATCAACGAGGCGAGTAAGGGATTGCCATATTACCTGGATCTCGCAGTGGACACCTATTACCAGATCAGGGATAAGCATTCCCAGGAGCCCCAGTCGGAGGACTTTGCCGGAACGCCCAGAAAAGTACTCGACCGGTTCCTCCGCTATCTTGACCGGGGGGAAATCGAGACTTTGAAAGTACTTTCGAGCCTGCGCTTCTTCGATTATGAAATATTCGAGAAGCTGGTTGATCATTTCAAGACCGGGTATCCAATCACAGCTTTCGAAGAGCTGCTGCGGTTCTCGTTCATCTATAAATGGGACCAGGAGGGAACCTGGGCAATGCACGAACTCATGCGCTCTGCGCTTCAGGAATTTCAGCCTGATGATTTGAAGGCGAGGGTGTTAGAATTTGTCTTCGAATATTATTCAGCAAAACTCGTAGGTTTAAAGATAAGAGACGTCACGGAGCAGCATTGTGATTACTTGACGGAGGCGTATTTTTATGGTAAAATAATCATTCAAGAAGATCGCTTTTTCAAATGGTTCTTTACGGTGGGGAGGGTATTTTCCGAGGCGGCGCGATGGCGTGTATTACTCCCCCTGTACGAGGAAGCGGTGGGAATACTGGAAGATTCCCGGGGACCGGGGCAGGTTAATCTGGCATTTGCACTGAATAACCTCGCGGATTTATATCACCATACGGGTAAATTTTCTGAATCTGAAACCCTGTACATGAGAGCGTTGGAAATATTCAAAAAGCAATTGGGCGAGGACAAAACCGAAGTTGCGCTTGTCCTGGAGGGCATTTCCAATCTTTACGAATCCCTCGGCAAATTCAAGGAAGCAGTGCCCTTATCGCAGAGGGCGTTAGAGATCAGGGAGAATGAGCTGGGGGGCGAGCATCCCGAAGTGGCAAATTCACTGATAAACCTTGCCAAGCACCATTTCGCGCTGGGCAGGCATTCTGAAGCGGAGCCGCTCTTTGAAAGGGCGCTTCGAATCAGGGAAAAGAACCTCGAACCCGAACACCCGGATATCGCTGAGGCTTTGAACGATCTTGGCTGGCTGTATTACTCCGAGGGTCAATACGACAAAGCCGAGACGGCGTCACGAAAAGCGCTGGAAATATGGGAAACCAACTACGGTACCGAGCACCCGCGGGTAACGATGGCGCTTAATAACCTGGCTATAATATACAGAAAGCTCGGGAAGCACGAGGAGGCAGAACCCCTGTATAAAAGGGCGCTTGAAGTCCGCGAGAAAATATTGGGTTCGGAGCACCCGGACGTTGCGCAATCACTAAACAACATCGGCTTGCTGTACCAGGAGCAGAAGCGATTCGATGAAGCGATAGAAATTTACAACCGCGTGCTGGAAATCAACCGAAAAGCATTTGGTGAGGAGCATATCAACATTGCTATGACGCTTAACAATTTAGGGCTTGCCCACACAGCGCTAGAACAATTCGACCGGGCGGTTTCGCATTATAAGCAAGCGATTCGGCTATTTGAAAAGCTGCTGGGTTCGGAGCACCCGCAGGTTGCATTCTTACTGAACAACCTGGCGAGAGTATACAGTAAAGCTGGAGAATTCAAAGAGGTGGAGAGTCTTTATCAGCGCGCCATCGAAATCTTCGAGAAGAACTTCGGTCCTGAACATCCCGACCTGGGAAACATCATGAGTAATCTTGCGAATTTCTACCAGGGTCAGGGAGAGCAAAACAAGGCTATAGATACTTACGAGAAGGTTCTTGAGATATGGGAAAAGGTCTTTGAACCGGACAGTAAGCGATTGGTCAGGACGAGGGAAAAGCTAGAGAACATTAGACAGGAATTAGGAGATTCTAATGCAAAATTATGACACAAAAAAATTCTGCGACCTCGAACTTCGTGATTTACTAGCCTTAGAAAGGACGAATCTCGCAAATGAAAGGACTTTCCTGGCATACCTGAGAACCTCGGTTATGCTTTTAATCTCCTCGATTACTTTCATCAAGCTATTTACAGATATCCTGATACTAAGGATAATTGGTTTTATACTTATTCCAGTTACAATTATTGTAGCCCTGATCGGTTTGGTAAAATTTATTTCGACAAAACGCAAAATTAGCCTGGAATCTGATCAGACAAAAAAAGTAGAAACAAAAACCGGATAAGAGGAAAATAACTCATTTTTAAGAATAGAATGCAGGAGTCTTTTTAGTTTAATCACCTATAATTACTTGTATCCCTGTTCGAAGAAAGGGTATCTTCAATCACCGCTGCAGGGGTGGTCAAAGAGGTGGTCTTGGCTTTTTGTTTCATTTTTACTAAACCCAATTTAGTCTCCCTGTAGCCTTCCATCGCCATTCCATTCATAGATGAAACGACATTTACCACTGCACTCATGCTCAGCCATATCACCAGGACAGCTATCACTAACGAATAAAGCGGCAGCCAGCGGTTGTACTTTTTACCTTTCGAAGCCCTGAGAATAGCTATCCCGGAAAGAATCAAGGCGATGATTGACAGGGATAGGGTATTCCAGACTACGCCGTTATAAACCGACCATATCCATCCGTCCGTCGGGAACAAATATTCAATTCTCATAACACCCCAGATGGAGACTATCAGGAAAGCCAGGCTTATTATGGCAAATATCAAGCCCACGATGGCGTAAGGATGACTGGGTTTTATTTTTCCAGTTTCGCGCAGGGGTTTAGTCCTCCTGTACTGCCAGATTTCTCCCAAAACGGAGAGTATGATAAAACCTATTAGAAGGATCAACCAGCTTTCAAAAATTATAGCAATTATGCCAGAAACCGCAAGAGCAAGAATTGTTGCCTGTCCCGGAGGCCAGGGTTTACCCAAAATTTTCCCTCTTTGCATGCTCTTCCTCCTTGGATAATTATAATTTTGCCAGAATATTTTGCTTATTCTTTATTGTTTTGAAATTACAATTATTACCGCTAATGCGATCAATAACGAACACCAGATAATGATCGCTCTTCTTGTGGCTTTCTTTGCCTTTTCAGCTTCCCACCATGACAGGGGTCGAACCCCCTGGGCGAGGAACGTAAGAACGCCGGAGAGGTTAACGCAAATCAGGTTAGTCAGGAGAAGGAAGAGCGCGCCCCATGCCTGGCTGAAGTATCCGGCGCCGATGAGTAAGCCGAGCACCACGAGCGGGGGCAGCAGGGCAACTGCGACCATAACGCCGACCAGCATGGTGGGGATCCCCGTGGTAAAAGCAAGCGCGCCTGCACTACCTGCCGCAAGAGCCAAGGCTATATCCCCTAAATCTACCTGGGTGCGGGTCGCTATCTCTGATGCCGTGGGGTCAACACCTATCAAAAATCCCAGGACCACCGACATGACAAGAGCGGTGAATATTCCAACAGCATTAGACCGCAGTGCTGTCCACGTTAAATCGACATCGCCAAGAGTGGTTGCCAGAGACAATCCCACGTTCGGACCGAGAAGCGGAGCTATCACCATCGCCCCGATGGTAACCGCAACGTTATCCTTCAGCAAACCCGCCGCAGCCACAATTGTAGACAGGGCAACCAGGGTTATATACACCCAGTTGAGTTTAATTGTCTCTGCGATATCTGCATATAGCTCTTCACGGCTTACTCTTGCAGTCTTAACAGCTGCTAATTTATCCGGTTTCGTTTCTTCCGGTTCTGGCTCTTCTTTCTCTTTCGGCCTGGGGATGGAAGCCGCAACGGGGATGATAACTATCCTGAAACCCTTGACCCCGGATAGCTGCTTCTCCAGGATGTCGATTATGGGCTCGCAAGCTTCCGCCGGGACCAGTAACTGAACATGAGCCTGGTTTTCCTTTATCGTCTCCCGCCAAACACCGATAGCCGAATACTCATCTAAAATGCGCTGGACGCGCTGTTCATACTCCTCCGGCAGATATATTTCAAGCAGCCTTATTGCCAAATTTATATCACCTTCTTCTTAAATAAGAAAATTTAATTTTTGCCTCAATGTCTCAAGTATAACGGAATAGATATATCGACTCCGGTACTGAAAGTCCCTCTCCATTTATTTATATCTTTAGGTTCTGGTGGTATTAGCAAAGTACAAACCTTTGGATCACAGGGGTATAAGACCTCTTCCATATCATCAATATAAACATCAACTTTGGCGAACGGGGTTATTCTCAGGAATTTCAATACTTTA